>CAKQUI010000001.1 GCA_934277495.1 uncultured Clostridia bacterium
GAGGGACCCATGCATACGATGTATGATTTTGTGAAGGAGCGGGAGCAGGCCATGTTCGAGGAAGGTCAGATAGCAGGCGAAAAAATCGGCGAAAAGCGAGGCAGACTCGAAGGCGAAAAATACGGTAGGCTTGAAGGCGGAATGGCCAAGCAAAAGTCTATAGCTGCTAATATGCTGGCAAAAGGGATGGCACCGGAGCTTATCGAAGAACTGACAGGGCTGACTGAGGATGATATCAAAAAACTGGACAGCGAACAGTCAATGAAAGACTGATCAGGAACTGGTAATAAAACAGCAGGACATGACGACCGGAGGCGTACCGTATCAGGAAAGGTATGCCTCCGGTTTTTTAATATACATATATGCCCCCCTGCATTACCGGAGTTCAGCATCGGACAAGCCGCCAGCTTTGCGATACATTAAGACATTATCATATGCGAAACATAATTGACACAATCTTTATCATTTTCCATATTGACATGGATATGAGCATGCGTTATAATCTCAAATACAAAGACATAGAAAACATATCGGATAAGTAGGAAAACAATAAAGGGGGACAGCAATGACATATGAAGGACGAAAGGAAACTGAGATCAGAAAAACCGATATGCAGCGGATAGAGGATTTCATAAGATCGGTTCAGTTCGGCACGGTCACCATCGTGATACAGGATGGAAAGATAGTGCAGATCGAAAGAAACGAGAAACTGAGACTGAAGTAACATGATAGATAAAGTCAGTGAGAGCTGACCGGAAAACCGGAGGCTCCCTGCGACAGGAAAGAACGATGCAGCTGAGGACAGACCAGTGATGAACTGGCCGTCCAGGGTAATGATGCAGTTCTGTCAGGTCGCAGGGAGCCTCTTTTGCTGCAGGAGGAAAAAACGGATGACGGAGAAAAGTGAAATAGAAATAAGGCTGGAACATGTGCGGAAGACGTACCCTGATCCGGCAGATAGAAAAAAGATACATACAGTGCTGAACGATATAACTCTGGATATCAGAAAAGGCGAGTTCCTGTCGCTGCTGGGAGCTTCAGGATGCGGCAAGTCAACACTGCTGCGGATAATAGCAGGACTGGCGGAGCCTGATTCAGGAAAGGTCACTGTCGGAGGGAGCAGCTGTGACGCAGCCCGCAGGGATCACAGATTCGGAATGGTTTTCCAGTCACCGGTTCTTTACGAATGGAGGACTGTCAGGGAAAACATAGCGCTGCCGCTGGAGATAATGAAAATACCGAAAAAAGAAAGAGAAGCCAGGATAGAAAAACAGCTGGAAACTGTTTCTCTCAGCGGATATGCGGACAGCTATCCTCATGAACTGTCAGGCGGCATGCAGCAGAGAGTGGGTATAGCAAGGGCTCTGGCGGCAGAGCCGGATATCCTGCTGATGGATGAACCTTTTTCGGCACTGGATGAATTCACGAAACAGCAGCTCCACATAGACCTGCTGAATATATGGGAAGCCACCGGCAAGACGATAATCTTCGTTACACATAATATAAGCGAAGCGGTCTTCCTTTCAGACAGGATATGTATCATGGCCTCAGGCCTGGGGGAGATAGCGGCACTGACAGAAGTCGATATACCAAGGCCACGGTCTGCAGCGGATCTCAGCACAGAAAGATACTTCGAACTGATAAGAAAAACACGTGAAAGTTTTGAGGTGAACTGGAATGGGAACATATAAAAAGGGCAGATACATAAGCACAGCCGTGTGGATCATCGGTTTTTTCGTGATATGGGAGCTGGCTGCACTGTTGCTCGACAAAGCCGCAGCAGATCCAATGGCTTACAGGAAACTGCCGTATTTCCACCAGATCGCAATGGAGTTCGGGAGGTACATTTCCGATCTGGTTACGCAGGGAGCTGTGACGATGCGGTTTGCAGGTCTGGGGTTCGTACTGGGGTGTGCAGCCGGCATACTGCTGGCGCTGCTGATGGACATTTCCGGTATACTGAAGAAAACGCTGATGCCTTATGTCACTGCTTCGCAGATGATACCGATACTGGGACTGGCGCCGGTGGTCTTCGGTCTGATAAAGGACATAGAAAATGTAAGAACAGTGATAGCAGCGTACATGACGTTTTTCCCAGTGGTCATCAGCCTGACAAGAGGCATGATGTCAGTAGATGAAGATGCAAGAGCACTCATGAGACTTTATGCTGCAGGCAGGCGGAGAGAATATATGAAACTGATCCTGCCGCACTCGCTGCCCTGGCTTTTCACAGGACTGAAGATGGCGGCTCCCATGGCGGTGACGGCATCGGTGCTTGTTGACACGCTCAGCGCCCGGGACGGCATCGGATATGTGCTGGTACTGACGCTGTACGGCGGAGGCACCACCGGCGAATTCTGGCCGGCAGTGCTGACGGCGTCTCTCATGGGCGTGCTGAGTTTCGCAGCAGTGTCGATACTGGAATATGTGATAAACAGGTGGAGATACGGCAGAGTTGCAGGAAAGAAAAGCGACAAAGGGGGTGATTGCTGATGAACAGGATGAAGCATGACAGATATCGTTATACAGCGATACTGCTGCCGGTCCTGGCCGGATGTATCATGGTGGTGCTGCTGCAGACGAAGGTGATACACAGTCTGTTCGGACTGGGAGAAGTGCAGCTGCCGCTGCCGTCGGACACGGGCAGAGCTTTTGCAGAAAATTCAGGGGACATACTCAGTAATGCAGCAGTCACATTGATCCCGGCGCTTTCAGGGATGGCAGCAGGAGGTATCATCGGGTATATGACAGCACTGATCGCAGTGCGTTTTCCCCGGGGCGGATACGGCAGCCTTATAATAATGACGGCAGTGAATTCTGTACCGGCAGTGGCGTTGGCATCGGTGATGAACTGCTGGTTCGATACGGCACTGGTAGTCAAGGCAGGAGTAGCGACAGTGATGACGATGGGCACAATGACTGTCAACGCATACAAAGGCCTGGATTCACCGGGAAAGGCAGACCTGGATCTGATGGAGCTTTGCGGGGCTTCACGCCTTGAGGTATTCACGAAACTGAGGATACCGGCAAGCATCCCGGATGTGTTCTCGGCGCTGAAACTCAACTGCACCATCGCAATGATGGGAACGATAATCAGCGAATTCTTTGCAAGCGAGACAGCAGGACTGGGGTTCATGATAAAGTACTGTCTGCGCACAGGCAACCAGAAAGACACAGGCTGGGCGTACATACTGGCAGCGACGATACTGAGTCTGGCACTCTACGGACTTGTATGTATAGTGGAAAAGCGCATGCTGCACTGGCACGTTTCAGTCAGAAAAACAGGAAAATGATATGAAGGCAAGGATATTGCAGGAATTAAAAAAGACAAAAGAAGGAGAAGAAAATGAAAGGAAAAAAATTCAGAAAGATAATAACCGGTATAACAGCTGCAGCAGTCATAGTGTCAGGGCTGTCCCTGGCAGGCTGCGGCAGCAAGGAAGAAGCAAAAAGCGAAGGAAATCTTGACAAGTTGACGGTGCAGTCGCTCTGGCTGCCACAGGGACAGTTCGCAGGCCTTTATGTAGCAAAGGAAAAGGGCTTTTATGAAGACGAAGGCATAGATCTTGAGATACTGCCGGGAGGAACTGACGTGACATCCGAAGATCAGGTTGAAAACGACGTGGCGCAGATAGGTACTGCATTCTACAGCAGCGTACTGACATATCAGGAAAGCGGCTCCGACTTCGTCAATATTTTCCAGACCATGCAGAAAAGTCCGCAGTGGCTGGTGACAAAGAAAGATTCCGGCATAACATCAGGCAAAGACCTCAAAGGCAAGAAGGTAGGCAACTGGTTCGGCGGACGTCAGTACGAGTTTTATGCAATGGCTCAGAAATACGGCTATGACCCGGAAAAGGACATCGAATGGGTACAGCAGGACTACACGATGGATCAGTTCGAAAAAGGCAGCGTGGATGCAGCATCAGCAATGAGCTACAACGAATATCTGCTGCTGCTGGAAAACGGATACAAGGAGTCTGATCTGAACATCATAGATCCCAACGAGGAAGGAACAGCCATGCTGGAAGACTGCCTTTTCGTAAAGAAAAGCTGGGCTGAGAAGAACAGCGATCTGCTGGTGAGATTCATAAAGGCAACGAGGAAGGGCTGGCAGTACACTGCAGAACATCCTGAAGAAGCAGGAAAGATAGTATACAAAGAAGGAAAGAGTGCAACTGAAGAACATCAGATAGCGATGACGAAAAAAGTCGTCGAGTTCGTGGCACCGGACGGAGATACTGATTCCATCGGAAAGCTGGACACAAAGGCGCTGCAGCAGACAATAGATCTGGGCGTGCAGTCCGGCATGATAAAGAAAAAGATAGATCTTGACAGCAGTGTGGACAGCTCATACTGGGAAAAGGCAGTAAAATAGACGATCATAGCAAAGTCCCTGCAGCAGCAGGAAAAGTCACAGCACTGCAGGGATTTTGCCTGGATAAAGTAAATGCAGGATTTCAGAAAAGAGGCAGGAGTAATGAAAAAAATACTGGTAAGCGAATGTCTTTACGGAGGCAGGATAGTACGTTATGATGCAGGGGACGTGACAGAAAAGGACCCGAGGTTCCTGAAATGGAAAGAAGAGGGGCGTCTCGTACCGATCTGTCCTGAGGTGTTCGGAGGACTTCCGGTGCCAAGACCGGATTCCCAGCGTATAGGAGATACAGTGCAGACCGGCGCAGGTCTTGATGTAACGAAGGAATATACTGCAGGTGCAGAGGAAGCGCTGCGACTTGCAAAGGAAAACGATGTCGTATTTGCGATAATGAAACAGGACAGTCCGTCCTGCGGCAGCAGATTCATTTACGACGGGACCTTTACAGATACGAAGATCGAAGGTCAGGGGCTGGCAGTGGAATATCTCAGGAATGCAGGGTTCAGGGTGTTCGGAGAAGAAGACCTTGATGAAGCGGAGAGATTCCTTGCAGAAGCGGAAAAAACTGAATAACAGTATCATACATGGCAAAGCGGCGGAACAGAATCCTGCCGCTTTTTCTGTGCTGCGAACTTGGATACGGGTCTGGAAAAGGGTATAATATATGATATGGGGACAGGAAGGAGCGCAGCAATGACTGCCATCGATTTTAAGAAAGAGCTTAAAGAAAATATATTCGAGATAATAGAATCCATATCGGACGAAGTGCTGATCTCAGACGGTGACGGTACCGTACTCTGGGTCAATCCGGGATTCGAGGCGAATTACGGCGTCGCCATCGGGAACGCACTTGGCAGGAACGTAGCTGAACTTGCAGAAGAGGGCTTTTTCAAGCCTGCCATAATACCCATGGTCATAGAAAAGAAAGAAAAGATAACCATGGTCCAGAAGACTTACGAGGGCAAGGACATACTGGTGACAGCAACGCCCATCTTCAACACAGACGGCAGCATAAAGCTGGTGGTGAGCTATTCCAGAGACATAACAGAGATGACACAGCTGGAAAAGAAATATTCAAAGATGAGACAGCGTGTGGAAAAATACACGGCGGAGCTGCATGAACTAAGGAAAGGCGCCAGCGGGGCCACCGCAATAATCGGTCAGTCGAAGCAGATGGAAAATGTCATCAGTACCATCAACCGTATAGCTGATCTTGACGCCAACGTGCTGCTGCTGGGCGAATCCGGCGTTGGTAAAAGTATGTTCGCCAAAGTGATACACCAGCGGAGCCGCAGATCAGGCGGACCTTTCATAGATATAAACTGTGCAGCTATTCCTGAGAACCTGCTGGAATCAGAACTTTTCGGCTACGAAAAAGGATCCTTCACCGGAGCAGGACCGAAGGGCAAAGTGGGTCTGATGGAGCTGGCGGACGGCGGCACGCTGCTGCTGGACGAGATATCCGAGATACCGATATCCCTGCAGGCCAAACTGCTGACAGCCATACAGGAAAAGAAGATAACGAGAGTAGGCGGCACGAAACCTGTAAACGTGGATTTCAGGCTCATAGCGGCATCCAACAGGCAGCTTGACAAGTATGCAGCTGAAGGGCATTTCCGCATGGACCTCTACTACAGGCTGAACGTCGTCAACATAACGATACCGCCGCTGCGGGAAAGAAAAGAAGACATAATACCGCTGCTGGAATATTATACAGCGCAGTTCGGCGCCAAATACAATATAGGCAGGAGCTTTTCACCTCAGGCGGTGGATCTGCTGACGGAATATCCGTGGCCCGGCAATGTGAGAGAGCTTGCCAATGTCACAGAAAGGGTCATAGTGACCAGCAGCGGCAGCATCATAGGTGCAGAGGATCTGCCACAGGAGATATCCCGGAGAAAAAGATCGCCGGAGGGAACCTCCCTTGACGATATCGTCAGTCTCAGCGATGAGGTGGAAAAGCTGGAATCCGAGCTGATCAGCAGGGCATACGAGAAGTACGGCACCACCACCGGCGTCGCCGCAGCCCTTGGTATCAGTCAGCCCACAGCCTTCAGGAAGATAGAAAAATATATAAAGTAATGAGGGAGCGTACATAAACTGTCCGGTCGTTCAAAATAAATTGCAGCTGCAGTCCCGGTGTGTTAAAATAGATTCAGAATGTAAGTTGATGTTCCAGCTTAAGATGAAAGGGAGTTCATATGAAAAATAAAATAGTACATGCGCTGCTGTGCATCATGTTATGCATGGCGTTCATACCGGCGGCAGCTTTTGCGGACAGCACGGCGCCATCAGTACCTGACGGGATCTGGACTGATCACGCAGCAGAAAGCTTTGCAGGCGGAAGCGGAACGAAGGCGGATCCGTATCAGATCGCATCACCGGAGCAGCTGGCGAAGCTGGCCAAAGATGTAAACGGAGGAGAAACTTATGCCGGGAAGTATTTCAAGCTGACGGCGGATTTGGATCTGTCGGCACATGTATGGATGCCGATCGGTCTGCAGCGATTTATCGGAAATGATAGGGTCTACAAGCCCTTTGCAGGCAGTTTCGATGGCGGTGAAAAAACGATCTCCGGTATGATCGTGGATCAGCGGAAGGACACGGCTGAACGATACAGCGGAGGGCTGTTTGGCCTTATCAGGAATACCGACGCGAAGGAATGCGGCGTCAGAAATCTCACCATTGCAGATGGAAAAATCTGTTTCTATAGCAGTGATAATGAAAGCTTTATGGGCAACGGGATGCTGGCAGGCGTGGCAGGCGATTATGTATCCAGTGTTGTGGAGTTTGAAGGGATAACGATATCCGGCGGCAGTATCCGGAGTTTTAGCGATGCTAAAGAAAGAATTGCCGGCGGCATGCTGGGAAATGTGGCACATGCCAGAGTTTCCGATTGCCATGTGGAAAACATCAGGATCTCCGGAGTGACCAACAGCGGCGGTTTCGCAGGATGGGATAAAGGATCTGTCTACAGCAGCTGTACCGCTACCGGTGAGTTGTCCGGGTACTGGAGTCTGGGTGGCTTTATTGGATATACAGATTATTTTCGCGATTATGATAAGGGCGAAGATGTCGAACCGGTTTTTGATCACTGTCTGGCGGATGTGGATATAACTGCAGATGACTGGCGTGCTGGCGGTTTCATGGGCTGGGCAAAATATGCACATATTTTTAATTGTGTGGCAAAAGGTAATGTGACCAGCACCAAGTCAAATGAAGATCCGAGAGCCGGGGTCTTTGTCGGAGTGATGGAAGGTTGTAATATTGAAAA
The DNA here is from genome assembly GCA_934277495.1 of uncultured Clostridia bacterium. GTDB lineage: Bacteria > Bacillota > Clostridia > Peptostreptococcales > Anaerovoracaceae > Lentihominibacter. The sequence goes on from CAKQUI010000001.1 coordinate 7,653, forward strand.
AAGCCATGCGGCGGGCAGAGTGACAGAAGTAGCGCCCGATTATGAAGCTGGCGGATTTGCAGCGCATTTTTCTGGAAGTGGAAATAAATTCAAAGACTGTTCTTTCGACAGCACGCTCAATAATGATGTCAAAGCTATTGGAGGAAAAGCACCGGAAGACTATGACGGGATCACAGGCGTGACAACTCAGCAGGTAAAGGCCAACATCTGCAGAGACTATTATGGAACACATGAAGCGAAGGAAGTTCAGGAGAAAGCAGCGACCTGCACAGAAGACGGCTATGAAGCATACTGGAAGTGCGATGCCTGCAGCAGCATGTACGCAGATAAAGATCAGACGACGATGATCACAGAGCCGAAAGTGATAAAAGCGGCAGGACATGATCTCGTGAAGAAAGACGGCAAAGCTGCCAGCAGCACGGAGGATGGCTACAAGGAATACTGGGAGTGCAGCACCTGCAAAAAATTATTCTCAGACGCAAAAGGACAGCACGAGATAAGCGATCCTGAAGTCATCAAAGCGACAGGTGAACCAGCCGATAAACATGATAACGGTAAGTCAGCATCAACAGGCGACAGCAGCATGCCGGTACTTTACGTGATCCTGGCGGCAGCAGCCCTGGCGGGAGCAGCTTTGGTGATCAAAAGGAAACGAGCTTAAGCGCATCAGTGCAGTGCGAGCTGTAAAGCAGGATGCAGCAGCAGGTTTCTTTCAGGCTGCAGGCGGGACAGGCTTTCCGCCAAAAGAACAAAAGAAAAAGTCTCCCGCTGGGATAACGCAGAGGGGGATACAGGGAGAGTTATGAAAAGCAAAATAATACTTTTTATACTGACCATAGCGTGCTTTGGTGCGATATTCTTTTTTTCATGCCAGCCGGCGACAGAATCAGATGCCATAAGCGGCGGCATCGCACGGAAGCTCCTGGAGATGTTCACTGACTACAGCAGCCTGGCTCCGCAGGAACAGTATACGAAACTGATGGTGTTCGATGAAGTGCTTAGGAGCCTGGCACATTTCGGACTGGCGCTGCTGTCGGGATTTTTCCTTTGTACAGTGCTGACTGTATTCGGATGCAGGAGACCTGTGGCGTGGACAGTGGCAGTATGTTTCCTCTATTCACTGTCAGACGAGATACATCAGCAGCTCTTTGCAGCAGGCAGAGCTTTCCAGCTGGAAGACATAGCAAAGGACTGGGCAGGAGCTCTTGTGGGGCTTTGCCTGGCAGCAGCGGTCAGGGTATGCAGGAAGACGAAATAGCATCGCAGCGGCGCCAGGTGCTGTCAGGTATCTTGCACATGATCCATACATGGCAAGAGAACCAAAAAAAATACAATTCAAACAGTAAATTGATATCACAGACTTTATATCGGGCAGATCCGTATGGAGTCTGTGTATTTTTTTGTGTACATTACAGTCTCGGAGGTCTTTCTGATCGCACGGATAACATACTGGACTGCCAAAAATAACATACTGGACTACCAAAAATAACATTTCTTCGGTTTTGGTTTTCAGTGAGGCTATAATAGCACATGATGATCCGGACGGGGGTTATACGGATCGTTTCAATGCAGTCTCAAATAATTTCCTGACGTATATCAGACAGCAATCATTATTTTGGGAGAAATGGATTTTGTATGAGAATAGCAGTATGTTATGCGAAGAAATATGAGCTTGAGAAATGTTGCAGAACAATAACAGAGTCGATAACGGAGGAATATCAGGATGTAGTTATAGATGAATACTGCAGTACAGATAACTTTCTTTTCAGACTTGAGGATGCTGACCGGAATTATGACATTGTTTTTCTTGACGGGAATCCGGATGATCCGTCATGGATGGATATAGCAGGTAAGCTCGCCATACAGTACGGGATACCGGCTGTGATCTTTATTGATATGTCAGCACGGGACGATTGTGCAGATATGATGGTCACAAAGATAGAATATCACAGATTAGAGAAATGTGGGAAAGGTTATGAAAATGTTTTCAAACGGCTGGTTGAAGAGAACCGGAAGAAAAGTGACGAGTATCTTGCCATACGAGCCGGTGGAAAAAATGAATTCATACCAATTCGGGGAATAGAATATTTAGAATCGGACAACAGAATAATCACCGCACATTATAACGGTAAGAGCATTGAGTTTTACGGGACTATCAAAGATATGAGCGACAAGCTCAGTGAAAAGGGATTTGTACGGATACATAGAAGCTACATGGTATCTGTAAGAGAGATAGTGTCATTTGACTCAGGCTGGCTTGAGCTGAAAAACGGAATGAATCTGCCGATAGGCAGGATATACTGGGAGTCAGTAAAGTCTGCCTGCAGGAAATATGGTCATGCGATTTGCGACCGTACAGAGGCTGTCGATGTTGTTTACAACATTTAAAGTGTCGTTTACAACAAATGCGGTCACAAATCTGACTTAATAAGTTAGAATACAATCTGCCGTCACAATTGAGTGATGTGCGGAGAATATTAAAAAATATTTGCATACAGGATATGAAAGAGAAAGATATAAAGCTGAAACGTCTGTCCCGCAGGGAACTGCTGGAAATAGTCGTTATTCAGAGCGAAGAGATAGACAGGCTCAGCAGAGAACTTGCAGAATCGGAGAAACGTATCGAAGAGCGGCAGAAATCTATTGACGATGCAGGCTCCATTGCGGAGGCAGCGCTTGAACTCAATGGTGTTTTCGATGCGGCGCAGCAGGCATCTGAGCAGTATATATCCGAAATCAGGAAGATGAAGGAAAAACAGGAGGAAATCTACCGGAATGCAGAAGCTGATGCCAGAAAGAGGTCAGAAGCACTTATAAAGGCAACAGTACAGAAATGCAAGGCAGTACAGGAAGATACCATGAGAAAATGCAATGCGATGATAAGTCGGGCCAGAAGTGAAGCAGAAAACAGCCGGCACCAGCCGGCAGTGATGACAGGTATGAGAAATGGGTCGGAAACAGAAAGAAATACAGGAAACAGTCAGGAATGACAAAAAACTAAATGATATCGCTGCTGATACAGAATATCTGAAAGCTCAGCTGGCTGATGAAAAATCAAGGCATGGGCGGCGCAAAAAGGCGGTCAGGACATTGTCCGTACTGATAGTAGCCGTGGCGGTTGCCGTGATAATTTCAACGATGTTCATGCCGGTGCTCAAGATATACAGCTCTTCAATGGAGCCGACGCTGGAAAAGGGCAACATAATTGTTGCAGTAAAAAACAGCAGTGCAAAAAAAGGACAACTTACAGCCTTCTATGTCGGGAACAAGACTCTTGTCAAAAGAGTGATTGCCGGACCGGGAGACTGGGTGAATATAGATGAGAACGGCAACGTCTTTGTCAACAAGAAGCTGCTGGACGAGCCGTATCTTACAGAAAGAAGCAAGGGTGAAAGTGATATAAAGTTCCCTTATCAGGTACCGGAATCAAGGTATTTCGTCCTGGGTGACAACAGAGCCATATCAATGGACTCCCGAAGCGGTTATATAGGCTGCATTTCAGATGACCAGATCATTGGTAAAGTGGTGCTGCGTATATGGCCGTTAGGGAAAGCAGGCATAATCTAAGAAAGGACAAGGGTGTTATGCGGGAAAGTATCAGAAAATATTATGATTCGATCAGAAAAGACAGGAAAGCAAGGAAAAAGTGGTACGTGATCATTGCCTGTCTGGCTGCAGTGGCTGTATGTTCGACCTCATATGCACTTATGAAACCGGCAGTCACTATGGAAAAAAACAGCAAATGCGGACTTACCGAGCATGTCCATGATGACAGCTGCTATGAAGACGGCAATCTGATCTGCGAGCTGCCGGAACATGAACACAGCGAAGCGTGCAGTACAGAAAAAATAGCGTCAGCAGTAGTGGAAAAATCTGAACGGGATGTCAAGTCTGGAAAATCCTCTACGGAAACTTCGGGCAGCAGCGAACGGGTAATGAAATATGAGACAGATGATCTCATTGTCAGAGCGACTGTGACTGAAAAGGCAAAGATCCCGGAAAGTGCAGAGCTGAAGGCAAAGGAAATCGGTGAAGGCACCGCTGAATGGGGGAAACTCTACAAGAAAGCCAGCAGCAGGATGAAACTCAAGGATCCGGCACTCTTCTGCAGGTTCCTGGACATATCATTCATGGATGGAGATAAGGAAATAGAACCATCCGATGCAGTGGACGTACAGATCACATACAAGGATGAGAAAATCAAGGGTCTTGAAAAAGGCGACACAAACGTGGTGCATTTCGCAGATGACGGCATAGAAATCCTCAAGGCTGATGCAGAGATAACTAAAAAAGGAGACACACAGTTCGAGTACAGCCAGGACAGTTTTTCAGTAGTTGGCATGATAGTGACAGGAGATTTCGACCTTAAGAGTGGAAGTTACATATTTTATGATCAGAGAAACGATGGCAAAGAGATTTTTGCACTTGGAGTCAGCAGCAGTGGTGCAGTGATATCCATACCAGTGACAGTCAGCAGCGACGGATATGTATCTCTGGATGAAACCAGGTACAATGCTGGACAGATAACATGGTCATATGACGGGAACTCTCTGTACAATAAGTATTACAGGAAGTATCTGCAGCTGAATGTGGGCGGCACGAATACTACGACATCTGTATTGACCAGCACACAGAGAGTTGAAATATCAGGTGTCAATATATCGAATCTGACATTTTTCTGCAGGAATTACACTGTTGGAAATACGACTGGTGCATATTATCTTGGATTCAATGAAGATACAGCAAGCTTCTATACATCTAAGTATCTGGGACATGAATACAGGGATTATCTCATTACAGCAAAGGCAGGCACTCCATCAGAGATAGGATTAAAGGACACGGACCTCAGCATAAACGAAACGATAAAAGCTGATGGGTGCATCAAGCCTGTGATGAAAGGGTCGCATACTGTACCATACTACAACTGGTACAGGAGCAAAGACGGAAAGACCTGGGAAAAGGTGGAGAGAAAGAAAATCACCGGTGACAGGTATAATATGGACGAGAATGGCAAATGGCTGAATGTTTCACTTGATGGTGGAGCCAGATACTACTACAAAGCAGAGGCGCCGATGGTCGATGGCTATCAGCTAACGACGCCAGTGGCCTCGAATCCGTACCGGATACCATACTACGATTCTCTGCAGAACGGAAGCTTCGAGAAGCCAGTGGTGCCTCCATCCAGTATAGGCGATGACTATCAGCCGTTCTTCCCTAACAATACAGCCGGGATGGTGTGGAAGACTACAGCGAAGGATTCGGAAATCGAATTCATCAGTACTGCAACATCACTGTTCCAGCAGTACAGCCAGAAATGGCACTGTGTAGAAAAACCTGCAGATGGAAAGCAGTATGTGGAGCTCAACGCCAAGATGGCGGGAGCACTTTATCAGGATGTACTGACTATACCGGACAGCACGATGTACTGGAAGCTGGCTCACAGAGGCAGAGGCAGTGGATATATGTCAGGTGAGAGCGATACCATGTATGTAGTGATCATGTCTACAGATCTGGCAGACCGCTATGGTATAACGACACAGGAAAAGGTACAGGATGTAGTAAATAATCCGAACAGATATCCGGGAGCAGCAGTAAAGAAAATCACCAGCGACAACAAATCGTGGCATTATTATACCAGTGCATACAAGGTCCCGGAAGGGCAGTATATGTCCAGGTACTTCTTTATTGCCGGACCTACAGCTTTTGACAACAAGGGTGGCGGATCCACAAGCACAGACCCTAATGCAGCACCATACACTGTAGGAAATCACCTCGATGATATATCATTCAGTACTGATGTGCCGGCACCGACACCGGGCAAGGCCAACCTCGTTGTAAACAAGGAAATCAGAGGGCTTTCTGAATCAGACGCTCGAAAGGTGCTCAGCAATCTGACTTTCCGCATAGGCAGTCAGACTGTACGTGGATCGAGTTTCGTCAACTTCACGAAGAAAGATGAAAAGATATTTACAGCGTCATATGTTGTAAGAGAGATATCTGATCTTGGCAGCAGGAATATAGAAGAAGTTGCCAGCAGTGCGAAGTATGACGGATATACAAATACGATATCAGCATCTGCCGATGGGGGGACCATGAGCAGCGGCAGCAGTGTATCGGTCACGCTCAAGGAAGATCAGACTTCTGACGTGTCGTTCCTGAATACATACAAGCGTGAAGGCGCAGATCTGACTGTTGAGAAAACAGATGAAAGAAATCAGCCGCTTTCAGGTGCGAAATTCAGGCTTTCGAAAAAGAACGGAAGCAAGTGGGACTATGTCATGGATTTTGCGCCATCAGGAAACAATGGATCATACAAGCTGGAAGGTCTGGAGTATGATGCTCTTTACAGAGTCGAAGAGATCACGCCTCCGGATGAGTATGTACAGCTCACGGAATCGATATACTTCAGAGCCGGGAAAAGCAGCTTCACTCTGTGTGATGAAAACGGTAAAGCATTGAGTGATGAAGCGGTACAGGAGAAGAAAGCCAAGTTCCTGTACACTCCTTACGGCACGCTGAAGATCATAAATAAAAAAGGATATGTTTTACCGGAAACCGGAGGTGAAGGTACACACCTTTATATGTTAGCAGGGGCGATATTGATATTGGGATCAGCCTTGTATATGGGATGTGTTTCAAGACGACGGAAAAAGGAGGTGAGCTGACAGACAAGGGACACCTCTGAAAGATAGATAGCAATATTACAAAATAAACTGCAGAACAACTGCAGAGGAGAATGAAAGGAAGAAAGCAATGAAACTTACAAAAAAAGTATTAAGTGTTTTCCTCGCGCTGATGATGGTGGCAGGAATAGGCTGCACCTCACTCATGGCAATGAGTGAAACTGCACATGCAGCACAGACAGGAACACTGACAGTAAACGGAACAACTGCAGGAAAGACATATGCTGTGTACAAGGTATTCGATCTGACACAGAGCGGAGACAACTATTCATACACAGTGAACAGTGATTTTGCACAGTATTTTAAAGACAACGGGATCGCTGATCCGGTAGAGCACATCAGCAAGATGTCAGGTAACTCAGCCGAACTTTCAAAGCTGGCTCAGAGCATCTTTAAATGGGCAAGTGAAAAAGGAATCGCACCTGCAGCTAAAAAGACAGCTGATGGAAATTCAATGACTATCGATGGTCTGGGATATGGATACTATCTTCTGAATCCACTCGGCGGAAGCAAGGCAGACAATGGATATGCTACAATGTTCTCGATGAATACACTGTCAGGAAATGATACTGAGATCAATGTCAAGGCAGTATATCCTACAGTAGATAAAGAAATAAAGGATGAAGGCAAGACAAATTCAGCATCTATCGGAGATGATGTAACATATGTGCTGAAGTCAGCCGTTCCTGACATGACAGGATACAAAGGATACTACTTCATCTTCAACGATACACTTTCAAAGGGTCTTACATACAAGGATGTTGATTCCATCACAGTAGGCGGCAAAAAGCTCGAAAAGGCTGACTATGAAGTAGAAGGTCCGGATGCAGCGGATAACGGTGCAACAAAGATAAGGATCATCCTCAAGGATTTCTTCAACAAGTATAAGGATCAGGCCGGAGCAGATATCGTAGTTGAATACAAAGCAACACTCAACAAGGATGCTGAAGCAGGAAAAGCCGAAAAGAACAAGGCATCACTGACTTATTCAAATGACCCTTCATATAACTATGATGGAGACAAGCCGGCACCAGGAAGCAATGCTCCTGTAGGAGAAACAGCAACAACAGAAACAGAAACATATACGACATCACTGACTATCAACAAGACTGATGGTAAAAATAAACTGACAGGTGCAGCATTCAGGATCACAGGTGATGGGGTGAACATCGTTGTCACTACAGGTGATGTTTATACAAAGGCAGCAGACGGTACATTCTGGAAACTCAAAGACAGTACATATACAACAGATGATCCGAACGGCGCGGATATGGACAAGTCAAAGTATGAAAGTACTACAGACAAGTACAAGAAAGAAGCAAAAGCTGTTATCGACACAAAGGGTGCTAAAGTAAATGCAGAAGCCTTCGTCAATGCAGACGGTACGCTGACATTCACAGGTCTTGGAGCAGGTTCATATACGATCAGCGAAATCGTTGTACCTGACGGATATAATGCTATTGAGGACATCAATGTGGACATCACATTCGATAAGGCAGAAAAGAAATTCACTGCAAATGCTTCAAACGGAAACACTGTAAGTGTTGACGGCAACAAACTGTCAATGACAGTTGTGAACAAATCAGGAAACCTTCTGCCTTCAACAGGTGGTATCGGAACACAGATCTTCTACATCCTGGGAGCTATCCTCCTGATAGGCGGCGGAGCAGTTCTTTTCGGAAGAAGAAAGATCAGAAACAACGGCTAAAAATATATAGAAGTTACTGATAAACAAAAAACTGCTGTACATGAATACGTTCGTGTACAGCAGTAAGGAGAGTGCTATGAAAAAGAATATATCAACTGTGATAATAGTGCTTGCAATGCTTACAGGGCTCTCTTTACTGCTGTATCCGACAGTAAGTGATTACTGGAACTCAATGCGGCAGAGTAAAGCAATCGCAGGATACATAGAGCAGACAAACTCGCTTGACGATGCCAGGATCGAGAAGATGCTGAAGGATGCCAGGGAATACAACAAGACACTTGTAAACCAGGAAAACAGATATAAACTTACAGATGCGGAATATGCGGAATACAGCAGACTGCTGGATGCAGGAGAAAATGGTATCATAGGATATATAGATATACCAGAGATAAATGTGAAACTGCCTATATACCACGGAACTGATGAATCCGTGCTTCAGGTGGCAGTAGGACATATCGCAGGGTCGTCCCTGCCGGTGGGCGGTAAAAGTACCCACTGTGTCCTTTCAGGACACAGGGGACTGCCTTCTGCAAAACTGTTTTCAAATATAGACAGGCTGGTGGAGGGTGATGTTTTCACATTGAATGTTCTCAACGAAACGCTTTACTATCAGGTGGATCAGATCCTTACTGTGGAGCCTGACGAGCTGGAAGCACTTGAGATCGAAAAAGGAAAAGACTACTGCACGCTTGTAACGTGCACACCCTACGGTGTGAATACACACAGACTTCTGGTCAGAGGAAGCCGTATCGATGGTATTTCATCAGCAAAAGTGATGGCTGATGCCATACAGATAGAAAAATATCTTGTTATCATGGTTATAACAGCAGTTTTTGCGGCAGCTGCACTTATATTCACGATAATAAGAAAAAGAAGAAAATGACAGATATAGTGAAGCAATTTTCAGATCATCAGGAGGGATCAGGCAATGCAGATAATCAACAGAAGGAACGGCAGGATAATATTTTTTGTTCTTGCTATGATGCTGGTCATGACACAGTTTTCATTTGCAGCACCACGGATCGATACAGACAGAGATGTATCTGTGACTATCAGGTACGTTAAAGACAATACTGCACTTGACGGCGCATCATTCAGCTTGTATAAGGTCGCAGATGTATCAGAATTCACGGAATTCACCCTTACAAAGGATTTTTCAGCCTACAGTGTGGATCTTGAATACAGCGACAGCGAAGGCTGGAGAGACCTTGCACAGACGCTGGACGGATATGTACAGCGTGACGGCATAAAAGCATACAGGCAGGGTCGTACGGATTCAAACGGCAGACTTGTTTTTTCCGGTAATGGTATGAAACCGGGACTGTATCTGATAACAGGGGAAAAGTATACGAAGAACGGCAGGATATACACAGCAGAGCCATCGCTCATATGTCTGCCTGACAGGAACAGCAGCGACAGGTGGGAATATGATCCGGTGATACAGCCGAAGTCATCTGTGGAAAGGATAAATACCGGCAGCGACCTGTCTGTTGTAAAGGTATGGAAAGACGGCGGCTCTTCAAAGCGGCCGGACAGTGTATCAGTTCAGCTCCTTAAAGACGGCAAGGTATATGATACAGTGACGCTCAGCGACAGTAACGACTGGAGATATACCTGGAAGAAACTTGACAGCAGCAGTTCGTGGAAAGCAGTCGAAAAGAAAGTACCTGTAGGATATAAAGTTACATCCGTCAGAGAAACGGACAAGTTTGTAATAACGAACACGATGAAGTCAAAGAATGATGAAGATGAAAAACTGCCGCAGACTGGTGTGATGTGGTGGCCATGTCTGGTATTGTTCACAGCAGGGGCAATACTTACAGCAGCAGGCGTTGCAGGCAGGAAACGCAGAAGTAAATAACTGTCATGAAAAGAAAAGATAGATATGGGAAAAAAAACAGGTTGATATGTGCTGGTGTAGCATTGATGATAATGTCTTTCGTATTTGCAGGATTCAATCTGTGGGATGATTTCAGAGCAGGTCGCAGTGCATCGGATGCATTGCGGTCTGTCCTGGCACAGGCCGGCAGGCTCGATGATATGTCGGTGTTTCCGGATATGGAGATGCCGACGGTGGAATCAGGTGGAATAAGATATATCGGAGAGCTGAGGGTCCCGGAGCTTGGGCTTGAACTACCGGTCATAAGCAGTCTGAGCAGTCAGTTTCTGAGAACAGCTCCCTGCAGATATTCAGGTTCAGCGTACAATGATACGATGGTCATTGCAGCACATAACTATATATCGCATTTTGGCAGGCTCAATCAGTTGTCACAGAACAGCGAGATCGTTTTTGTAGACGTTGGAGGAAATGAATTCGTTTATCGTGTGGCAGAACTGGAAGTGCTTCAGCCATATGATGTAAAACAGATGAAAGAAAACGATCATGATCTTACATTGTTCACATGTACGATAGGCGGAAGGAGCAGAGTCACTGTGAGATGCGACAGGGATCAGTCGACGGTATCCGGCTGCAATGGATATCTGTCTGACAGTAAATGATTAATGAGATACAAAAGGAGATGGGTTATGAACAAGAGAGAGTTTATTTCAGTTGTTTCTGAAAATCTTGACATGACAAAGAAAGATGTAGCAGCAGTTGTAAATGAAACACTGTTTCAGATAACAGCTGCGTTATCAAACGGAGAGAAGGTACACTTCAGTGGATTCGGGTCGTTTCAGAGCCGTGTCAAGGACGCAAGGACTGCACGAAATCCAAAGACCGGCGAGGAGGTCGAAGTACCGGCATGCGTTGTACCTGTATTCAAAGCCGGCAGGATAATGAAGGACAGGCTCTCTTCGGAACAGCTTAGATAGCCGCAGAGAGCATATCGAAAATGATTATGTAATATCAACATTCAGATATAATGGATCAAAACCATTCGACTATCGCCGCTATTGTTGCATTAGCGGCGATAGTCATGTAAAGATATCTTTAAGAAAACAGAGACTGTCTTTACAGGATTTGTCGAATAGTATAAAATATTGTGCAATGGAAAATACAGATGTATGATAAGCATGGAGATACAAGTTCTGCATCGTATGTGTACATCTGTCTTGATTACTGTGAATTCTGTCACAGTATACGGGGAAGTAAAGGAATTGTTTTATGCGTATATCGATATGTGATGACAATATGATGTTTGCATCCAGAATAGAAGAGGTTATAGTCCATATGAAGATATTCGATGCGGAGACAGAGGTATTTTCGTCGGGAGAGGAACTTCTTGCATTTTGTGAGAAAGAGGACAATAGTCAGATCTATTTTCTCGACATAGAAATGCCGGGACTCGACGGTATCGAAACTGCACGAAAGATCAGAGAAAACGACAGCAAAGCACTGATCATATTCATGACACAGTATCATGATCATGTGTATTCGGTTTTTGAAGTGCTTCCGTTCAGGTTCATGCGCAAACCGTTTACAGATGATGATGTCAGGAAGATAATGACAGCGTGTCTGGAACAGTTGAATCTTTCACAAAAGTATTATTTTTTCAGGTATGAACGCGTCCAGCATCAGATACCTTATGACGAAATAGTATATTTTGAAGGTCGCGGGCGTAAAGTATGTCTTCACAGTACATTAGGGGAATATGAGTATTATGAGAAAATATCAAGTGTTGCAGAAGATGTTGACAAAGAGGTCTTCTGCCGCATACATGTTTCCTTTATAGTCAATATGGATGCAGTAAGGGCTGTCAGAGATACAGAAGTCGAGCTGAGGGACGGAGTAGTGCTTCCTATCAGTAAAGCATACAGACAGGAAGTCAAACAGTATCATCTGGAATATATGATGAGAAAAAGCGGGATGTAAACTGTTTTTTTGAAAGACACAAGGGAATCGCAGAAAGAGAAATGGAGGTAGAAAATGAGGTTTAAAAAAGAGGGAAAGAAAAAAAGGCATATCCTGCTGAAGGCAGTGGTAATAATGATACTGGCGGCTGCTGTACTGGCCGCAGGTGATATAGTGCTGAACCATGCAGGTAGCGGATACAGTGATCTTAGCAGTAAAGACCAGAGTCTGCTGAAAGAATACGACCGATATTACAAAGGAATAGTGAAAAAACCGGAATTCGAAGGGTATTCCCTTGCAGAAAAACCTGTGCTGCTTATGCTGAACGGCAGAACAGGAAGAGGATATCTGGTAAATCCGGTGAATGACGTAAAAAGTATTTTCTGTCAGAAGATAGATATGCCGTCAGACTTCACCATAAATGTTTACAGGGTAAGCAGAACAGATCCGGATCTTATCGGGATGAGGACGTTAGAATCTTTCAATACACCGGATATGGACAGGGTGTATGATGAAAGCAGGTATCATGTAGCAGGAAACAATGTGTATTTTGTGAGATATACTGAAAATGGTTCAGATAGCGAGCTGAATGATGATCATCTTACAGGTTTTCTGGCACATGAAGCATTCCACTACTATATGCAGAGAGAATGGCCGGGAGGTGGACGTTATTCGGCGGATCTGATAGGAAAAGAAGAGATAGAAGGTCTTAGTCGTAAATATGACATACTCACACGCATGAGTGAAAAGATGTCAGGTAAAAACCCTGATATACAGTCTTTGAAAAAACTTGCTGAAGAATATGTGAAGAATGATAAAGAACGTATCAGTGAAAGCCCGGAACTGATGAAGGAAGAGCTTGCTATGGAAACTGCAGAGGGCAGTGCAAGATATGTCGAAGGAATAGCTCTTGAAATCGGAGGATTCACTCAGACAGATATGGATTATAACAAAATGATGGGGCTTTACAGGAATGGCAGTATAAGCAAGGATCTGTTCACAAGCCAGGTGCCTTACTATGCAGGAGCACAGCTTTGCAGACTTATGGATCTGCTGGGGATAAAGGACTGGCAGAAGCAGCTGAATGCACAGACGAAATCAGATCCAGTGACCCTGTATGATATACTGGAAAAATACGTTACAAATGTTGAAAAATAAGGGCTGCAACTGACAGTTGCGCAAATATGCCAGCTCTGTGAGCACAAAAAAACAACGATGACAGAGATGCTTTCTTGATTTTATATCAGGAAAACCCTAAAGTGGACTTGCGAGACGGAAAGGAGTCGGAAGCAAATGGATTTCAGCACGCAGATAAAAAAACTGAGAAACGAAAAGAATCTTACTCAGCAGCAGATGGCAGAGCAGCTGGGAATATCGAGGCAGGCCGTATCCAGCTGGGAAAATGATCGCAGCCTGCCTGATATCGAAATGCTGATAATCATATCGAAGACTTTCGGCATAACTCTCGACGAGTTGATTTTAGGAGGAAATGATATGAACAACATGACACAGAAACTTATTAATGACGGTAAAGCAACAAGAAGAGCGAGGATGAACCTCATAAGCGTATGTATGGGAACGGGGCTGATGCTGATCGGTGCCATTTGTCTGATGGTAAGATCTACGATGTCTGCGGTCATAGATGCAGAAGGTGTTCTTCAGGAACCGTTTTTCCTGGTACCATTAGCATTCCTGTTTTTCGCAGCCGGATTCATGGTATTCGCTGTGACCGGACTCAGTAACTTCGTTACTCTTGCATTGGGAAACGCTGGGGATGCAGCAGGATCAAGAAAAAAGTATCTTGGTATTTGCATCAGTGTACTGATGCTCGGCTTAGGAGGCTTTCTGGTATTGCTGTCTTCGAATTCAGGAGCTGCTACAGCATTCCCGGGATTTGCAGTTATGATAGCAGCTGTTCTGATATTCATAGCAGTGATGATATGGAGCAGAGCATCACGCAGGATGCATAACGAAGAATAAATGTTATCACGGTCATATTTAAATCAATATTAAAAAGGAAAACCGCTGGTCGTAGAATCATATGACCAGCGGTTTTTGAAAATATAACGTTCCGCTATCCTGCCTTGCAGATCCTTATATATATATGTATGTTTTTTCAAAATATACTGCAGGAGGTACCCGGATACTGTAGCTGCAATGGTCAAAAGCTGCATACAAATGTCGTATCGTCATGTAGTGCAAGTAATTTTGACGATTTTTGTTGACTTTGTGAAAAAGTTACTTTAATATTTAAATATTAAAATAAAAAGTTTTGATTTATTATGTACGCTTGGCTATATGGCATCGGAGATATTTCATACATTGTCGGAGATGTATATATGTATACCGGAGTCAATGGAACTGATATGTTCACGTATGCCAGGTGGAACAGTCTGAAGAGGAGAAGAACGGGTATGGACAAAAAATTCAAACATCGAAGCAGGATGCTAATGGCTATTGTGGTCATGTTCGTTATGATCGCAACTGGAGCAGTACCGGCAGTATCATATGCAGATGATACCAAGTATGATGGCTACCTTGATACTAATGCAATGAGAGGATTGCCACTTTATGTGAGCCCACAGGGGAGCAGAGATTATGGAGAAGTAGCCTATTGTTTCAACTTCAATAAGCATTTTCCAAATGAACGAGGCTCATCAGCAAATAAATTCTCTCATTATATCAAAAAAGAGGGAACAGCTGCCAATTTTGTAGCTATGGCAGAGACGCCGAGACTGGATGAGTCTTTGAGTGGCGATGCACAGTCGGAAGATTTCAGAGCAAAGGTGCTGCGTGTCCTGTACAATGGATATCCGATGGACAAGGCAGGTCTTAAAGCCAAATATGGTGCAGATGACTGGGAGCTGCGTTTTGCAACGCAGTGTGCTGTGTGGTATTTCACAGATTCGAAGGCAATAGATGCAAGTGGGACTGATTCCGGAGCAGTAATGCAGATCCGCCAGGAACTTGTGAAACTGGCTGAGACAACGGTTCTGCCTGACAATTTCAAGCTGGACATATATGAACCGCAGAATGTGACTGACTCGAAAGGTTACCAGAACCTGCTTTCAACAGGTATATACTACGGAACTGATGTAGACAAACCTGTAGAACCGGAAAAAACAGAAGTAAGTATCAGCAAGACAGCAGTCGGAAGCAGCAGCCAGCTTTCAGGGGCAGAACTGAAAATAGTCGAAGGAGATTCGGAGTCAGGAACGACAGTAGAATCATGGACGAGTACATCGGCAGTGAAGAAAGTTTCACTGAAGGCAGGCACATATACGCTGGTTGAGGTATCAGCGCCGTCAGATTATAAAATAGCTGACCCGATCACTTTCAGAGTGACCGACAAAGGCAGCGTAGAAATAAAGAACGGAAACACATGGACAGCAGCGGCAGGCAGCACTGTACATATGGAGGATGAAGAAGAGGCTCCGGAAAAGGTCAGCATCGGTGTATCGAAGACATGGAATGACAATAATGATCAGGATGGTCTGAGAGCAAACAGCATTACAGTGAGACTGCTGGCAGATAATGAAAAGACAAATAAAACTGTGGTTCTTAGTGAAGCTAACCAATGGAAAGGGACGTTCAGTGATCTGGACAAGACAGGTGCGAATGATAAAGATATCGAGTACACGGTCGAAGAGGATGCAGTGGCAGGATACAAATCAGAGGTGACAGGAACAGCTGAAAGAGGCTTCACGATAGAGAACAGCCATACGACGGAGAAGACGACAGTGGCAGGAAGCAAGACGTGGAGCGACAGAGGCGACAATGACGGAAAGAGACCGGAAAGCATCACAGTGAGACTGCACAAGGACGGTCAGGAGATAGCCTCGAAGACAGTGACAGAGAAAGACAACTGGAGCTGGGAATTCACAGGACTGGACAAATACAGAGACAAGGGAACAGAAGTCGTATACACGATAACAGAAGATGCAGTAGACGGATACACATCAGAAGTGAACAACTACGACATCGAGAACAAGTATGCGCCAGAGAAGACCAGCGTATCAGTGACAAAAGCATGGAGCGACAGCAATGACCAGGACGGAGTAAGACCGAACGACATCAGAGTATATCTGGTGGCAGATAACGAACAGACCGAAAAGAGCATAGTACTGTCAGAGGGAAACAACTGGTCAGGAGAGTTCACAGACCTTGAAAAATACAAGGACAAGAAAGAGATCAGATACACGGTCAAAGAAGAAGCAGTTGATAAATATGACACTGTAGTGACAGGAACAGCTGAAAGAGGCTTCACGATAGAGAACAGCCATACGCCGGAGAAGACGGCAGTGGCAGGAAGCAAGACGTGGAGCGACAGAGGCGACAATGACGGAAAGAGACCGGAAAGCATCACAGTGAGACTGCACAAGGACGGTCAGGAGATAGCCTCGAAGACAGTGACAGAGAAAGACAACTGGAGCTGGGAATTCACAGGACTGGACAAATACAGAGACAAGGGAACAGAAGTCGTATACACGATAACAGAAGATGCAGTAGACGGATACACATCAGAAGTGAACAACTACGACATCGAGAACAAGTATGCGCCAGAGAAGACCAGCGTATCAGTGACAAAAGCATGGAACGACAGCAATGACAGAGACAAGAAGAGACCTGGAAGCATCGAAGTGGTACTTTATGCAGATGGAGAAGAGACAGATCAGACACTGACGATAAGAGAAGCCGACAAATGGACAGGCACATTCAATGATCTCGACAAGTACAAAGACAAAAAAGAGATTAAATATACAGTCCGTGAAAAGAGCGTGAAAGGATATGAATCAGTCATCAAAGGAGATGCAAAGATGGGATACACAGTTACGAATTCACATAATGCAGCTCCGGTGAAGGGCACAAAAACAGGAGATGACAGTATGATGGTACTGTACATGATCATCATGCTGGCAGCAATGGCAGGAGCAGTTGCAGTACTTACTGTAAGAAGCAGAAACAGGACAAACTGATACAAAATATCTTTTAAATAATACGTGATCACGTTATACTGAGAGATGCATCAGAACAGATGCATCTCTCTTTTTGTGAAGAATTCATGCGAAAAGTCCTTTTGCAGGGGCAGATCCAGCAGGCATGATACTGCATAGATGACCTGATAAAAGCTCCGAAAGAATAATATGCAGCCAAAAATAACATATTGACCCACCAAAAATGTTAATTAGAAAAACAACCATACTTCAGCCTGTATAATGATGACATCAGAAAGAAACAAAGACGTAAACGCATAATAAAAGGAGGAATAACATTATGAGTATGGTAAAAAAGGTTCTGATAGGTATAACAGCACTGGTGGTAATAGGCGCCTCAGGATTGATGATAAAGGTGAAGATGGATCATTCAGGGACAACATATTATACGTGCATAGTCAATGAAGGATTCAAGTCGAGTGAACAGATGGCAGAAAAGAACAAGGATAGCAACATCGTTGAATACAAGTACAACGAGCCTGCATTCGATAAGGACGGCAACAGAAAGGAGCTGACCTTTATGAGCTATCAGGATCGTGCTATAAAAAAGGGTGCATATCTTTCAGTAGTCTACAACGAGAAAAACGGTGTCATAGGATACTCCGAGGTATCAAAGGATGAGATACCGTCGAAGGCAATGGAAGGACTGAAAAAGTATGTTGAATAAACTTGCCATAAGAAATATACGGCATTACATACGCAGCTATATAGTATATCTGATTACTGTAAGCTTTTCATCATGGGCATTCTGCACATTCACAGCCCTTTCAGGCAGCAGTTATATGGATCAGATGAAAGAGGAAAGCAAAGTCTTTGGGATGTGCTTTGAAATGGGATCATGGATCCTGCTGGCATTCACAGCGATATTCGTCTGGTATTCCACAGACTTCTTCTTCCAGCAGCGTAAACAGGAATTCGGGATGTATATGCTGATGGGTATAAAACGCCGGAGCATATCATATCTGCTGATCGTTGAAACAGTGATCATAGGTATGGCAGCAGTCTGCACAGGGATGCTCGCATCATTTGCAACATCACTGCCTGTGCAGAAAGCTGCATCGGCTTTCATAGGTCATGATTTCGGAGCAAAAATAATAATACCGGTTTCGGATGCATGTCTTATGCTGCTGAAATATCTGATGGTCTTTGTGATTTTCAGCGTTCTGAACTGTATTTCGATGAAACGCAGCAGCCTTGTCGATCTTTTCAAGGCGAAGAATATACAGGAAAAACCATTCAGATCATCGATGCTGAAGATGACTGCGGCATTCATTATACTGGCATCAGGCTTCGTGATGATATTCAATGCGAAAGGTGCAGATACTATGTATCTTCTGCCAGTAGGACTGGGAGCAGTGATAGCAGGCACATTCATTGCATTCCTTCAGGAAACTGCAGGAATAGCAGAACGGCTCAGAAGTTCAGAGTTATGTGCATCTAACCTGTCGAATCGGGTGAATGTCACTGGCACGATACACAGGCTGCGGCGTAACGCCAGCTCATGGGCTTCTATATCACTTCTTATAGCAGCATCTGTAAGTCTGATGATACTGGTCTGCAGCATATACCAGTCGACACTTGAGCTCAGAGACCTTCCAGAAGAAGCAGAGCAAGGCATAGAAGAGGTAATTGCGATATACAAAGTATTGCTTATGGTGATAATGACAGTTGGAGCTGCCCTGATTTCTTCGACGGGAAGCATAATATACTTCAGGACGATTTCAGATCTCAGGGAGGATCGCAGCAGCATGTGGGTGCTGCACTGTATAGGAGCAGACAGGAGAGAGCTTAACGGTATAATCAGGAAAAAGGTAGGGATTATGTTCATGACGCCGCTTGCTTCCGGAATAATGTATTCGATGCTGTTTGCAGTGTATGTCTCAAAGCGGAATCTGATGAGCGGTATACAGCCTGTACTGATAAGTGTAACTGTATATGCATTGATTTATCTGGTTTATTATCTGATGTCAGCGCGTCAGGGAAGGAGTCTGATCGATGAAACGTACAGACGTGCAGAGTAACGGAACAATAAAGGGGGTAATTATGAATAGATCTATTGTTTTGGAAACAGTAAACCTTGGAAAGATATATAACCAGAAAGTCAATGCATACAGGGCATTGTCAGATGTCAATATAAAGGTGCATAAAGGTGAATTTGTTGGTATAATGGGACCATCAGGAGCAGGAAAAAGCACACTGCTGAATCTAATATCGACAATAGACAGACCGACAGAAGGCAATGTCCTTATAGAGGGTAATGACGTTTTCGCTATGAATGAAAACCAGCTTGCTGATTTTCGAAGAAAAAAGCTTGGATTCATTTTTCAGGATTACAACCTTCTCGACCAGATGAATGTATATGAGAATATGACGCTGCCGATGGCACTGGCAGGATATTCCGGCAGTACGCAGCATGACAGAGCTGCGAAGCTCAGCAGGATATTCGGTATAGAGAAACTTCTCTATAAAAAACCTGCGGAACTGTCGGGCGGAGAGAAACAGCGTGTGACGGCGGCAAGAGCAATAATCATGAGCCCGGCGCTTGTCATGGCAGACGAGCCGACAGGTGCACTGGATTCGAAATCCAGCCGGAACATGATGGAAGTACTGAAACATATGAATTCAAAATACGGCGTGACAATAGTGATGGTGACACATGATTATTTTGCAGCAGGATACTGCAGCAGGATTATAGACATAAGGGACGGCAGAGTCTTTGAATCAGGAGAACATAAAAACTCAGGGACAGATGCACCCGGAATATAGATAGCTGTTACAGATAAAGAACAACCAGATTTAAAATATATAAGAACTGCATTCGGGAAAGACATTCCCGGGTGCAGTTTGAAGTAGTTTACAAGAAAGAATTATTATGCGTATATCTGTATGTGATGACAATATGGCCTTCGCTTCCCGTATAGAGGAAGTGATCATTTACATGAAAATGTGGAATATAGAAACCGAGGTATTCGTGTCAGGAGAAGAACTTCTCGATTTCTACAATGAAGAGTCGCGGAGCCAGATATATTTTCTGGATGTAGAAATGCCCGGGATAGACGGCATAGAGACAGCACTTCGCATAAGGGAGCGCGACAGCAGCGCCCTTATAGTATTCATGACACAGTACCATGAACATGTTTATTCTGTTTTTGAGGCAAGACCTTTCCGGTTTATACGGAAGCCTTTCACAGACGAGGACATAATCAGGACCATAAATGAATGCATATCATATATTGAAGGCTCACAGCAGTATTACTTTTACAGGACCAAACGTGCACAGGATCAGGTCCTGTACAGAGAGATCCTTTACTTCGAAGGACGTGGACACAAGATATGCATACACTGCAGAAGCAGGGATCATGAGTGTTACGGTAAAATATCGGAAGTAGCATCATCTGTAAATCCGGATATATTCTGCCGTATCCATGTTTCTTTTGTTGTTAATATGGATGCGATCAGAGCTGTCAGTGATACGGAGGTAGTGCTCGAAGGTGGGATCTGTCTTCCCGTAAGCAAATCATACCGTAAAAATATCAAAACAAAACATCTCGATTATATGATAAGAAAGAACGGGGGTAGTATGAATGGGTTTAACACCTGAGTTTATTATAATAATATTAGATATGATATGTGCGATAATATTCATAAAAAAGTTTCTTATGAAAAAACGCGAAGGTAGTATGTATAAAAAAGTATTCATATCTGTGTGTCTGTTTTCTTTTTTTTATTCATGGAATGCACTGCATATAGTTCTTAGTTCGAGGTGCAGCACAGAGATGGGTAATACTATAATGCTAATTTTTGAACATATGGTTATATGGGTGGTTATGGTAAGCCTTATAATTATCGATAGCAGATTTTCAAATCTGAAACCGGGCAAAAATATCACACTCATGATCCTGCTGTATTTCCCTGTCATGAGCATTATATGGAATTTCGGATACAGTTACTACATAGACCCGTCTCTTTCAGACGTGCAGTATGACAGGTTGAACAGCCACATAGCAATAATAACATGGATACTGTTTGTAATCATGGATTATATGCTTGCGGTATCCTACTACGTGATAATGAAATATCAGAATGATCGCATGGAAGGGGAACTTCTGGCACAGCAGTATGAAACTGAAAAACGCCATTATGAGGATATAGAGCAGATGCAGAAATCCGTACGCGGCATCAGGCACGATCTGAACAATATGCTTCAGACAGCACAGGTGTTGATAGACTCAGGCGATTATGATGGTGTATCAAATCTGATCAACGGTATAGGCGAACGTCTTGATCAAAGCAGGAACGTGATGCTGACAGGGAATCCTGCACTTGACAGTATAATAGGACTGAAGCTTTCAAGAGCTTTGGAAAATAATATAAAACTTGAAACTGACATAGATATACCGCCGGGACTTGATCTCAGTTACGAATCGATGGCAACCATATTCGGGAACCTGCTCGACAATGCCATTGAAGCTCAGGAGGATATGCTTGAAAAAGAGCGATTCATCAAGGTGATGATAAAATATATGAACGATATGATAGTGATATCGATAGCAAACAGATGCAAGTCAGGCGGATATATGACAGATGGATTCGAAACAACAAAGCTGGATATGGAAAACCACGGATTCGGTGTGCAGAATGTAAGAAACTGTGTCGAACATATGGGGGGAACGATACAGTTTGAAAGAGACATGGGCTGGTTCAATGTAAGTATAATACTCTACGGCGTATCAGTCAGAAAAAAAGGGTAATATTACCTGATAGTTTACACATGAAACGTCAAGTCAACGAACTTGTATGTAATTAACTGAATATAGAAGATATACAGAATATCTGATCAAGCCTCGGGCACACATTGTGCCCGAGGCTTTTTTCCTTGCTTTGAAATTCTGTGCCGTGCACCGTAATCGACTCGAAAATGATGCTGTGAACCGGTTATGACATAGAGTGAGAATTATCATAAAAACACAAAATCAAGTGTTTTCAATGTTTTCAGCAAATTTTCCTGATTGGCATCATACTTGCTATTTATAATGGCAGATCGATGATATTACGTAATCGTACAAACCATATCACGCAAATTAATTAAAAGGAGAATTGAAATGGCAAAACAAGATTGGAGAAAAATCCCATTATGGAAAGATGTTACTGAAGAGCAGTGGAATGACTGGCAATGGCAGGTTTCAAACAGACTTACCACAGTCGAAGAAATAAAACAGGTAATAAATCTCACACCTGAAGAAGAGAACGATATAGCCAAGGTAATGAATGGATTCAGAGTAGGTATCACACCTTACTATGCATCCCTGATGGATCCGGATGACCGCAACTGCCCTGTAAGGAAACAAGCAGTACCGGTCATAAATGAAACTTTCAAGTCAGCAGAAGACATGCTTGACCCTCTTCACGAAGACGAGGACTCGCCGGCACCTGGACTGACTCACAGATACCCGGACAGAGTGCTTTTCCTCATTACAGATATGTGCTCGATGTACTGCAGACACTGTACAAGAAGAAGAGTTGCCGGAGAAAACGACAGAGCAAGAAGCAAAGAAGATATAAATGCATGTATCGAATATATCAGAAAAACACCGCAGGTAAGAGACGTCGTACTTTCAGGAGGAGACGCTCTGTGCATATCAGACGAGACACTGGAGTATGTCATCAGCGAACTTCGCAAGATCGATCATGTAGAGATCATCAGAATCGGCTCAAGAACTCCGGTAGTCATGCCTATGAGAATAACAGACAAGCTCTGCAATATGCTCAGAAAGTACCATCCTGTATGGCTCAACACACACTTCAACCATCCGAAGGAGCTTACTCCGGAAGCAGTAGAAGCATGCCGCAAGCTGGCTGACGCCGGTATACCGCTGGGCAATCAGACAGTACTGCTCAGAGGCGTAAACGATGACGTACATGTTATGAGAAGCCTTATGCACAAGCTTGTCCAGAGCAGAGTAAGACCTTACTACATCTATCAGTGTGATCTTTCTATGGGTATCAGTCACTTCAGGACACCTGTAGCAAAAGGTATCGAACTCATCGAGTCGCTGAGAGGCCATACTTCAGGATTCGCAGTACCTACATTCGTTGTAGACGCTCCGGGAGGCGGAGGAAAGACTCCTGTGATGCCGCAGTATATAATTTCCCAGACACCGGGCAAGGTAATTCTGAGAAACTACGAAGGTGTAATCACAACATATACTGAGCCTGTGTCTCTGGAACCGGTACCGTGTAGCTATGAAGACTGCAAGAGTTCGAACTATCATTATGAAGGTGTTGCCGGCATCGAACAGGGAGACAGGATGTCAATGGAACCTGCGGGACTCCTTCGTCACGAAAGAAATAAAAAATAAAGAAAGGAACAGCAGAAATGGAAAACAAATTCGGAAAAATCAGGACCATCGAAGAAGCCATGGAATGTATCAAGGACGGATGCACTATCATGATAGGTGGTTTCGGCGGTCATGGCTCACCTTATGATCTTTGTCAGGCGATAATAAAGAAAAATGTAAAGGATCTTACGATCATATCAGTGGATGCAGGGGATCCGGATCTTGGTCCTGATCATATAATCGGAAACCATCAGTGCAAAAAGCTCATCACAAGTCATATCGGAGCAACGAAGGCTGCAGGAGAGCAGCTCAATGCTGGAGAACTGGAAGTGGAATTCTGTTCGCAGGGAACACTGGCTGAGAGGATACGAGCAGGCGGTACAGGTCTTGGCGGCATACTTACAGATGTAGGTATGGATACTATGATCGAATACGACAAGCAGAAGATAACTGTTGACGGACAGGAATACCTGCTTGAAACACCTCTGAAAGCTGATGTCGCAATAATCGAAGCAGAGGCTGCCGACGAGTACGGCAACCTCGTTTACAGGGGTACATCAAGAGGTCTGAACCCTCTTATGGCAAGAGCCGCCGATATCACTATCGTTGGAGCTAAAAAGATCGTGCCGCTTGGTGAACTTGAGCCTGAGCACGTTGTAACACCAGGTGCTTATGTAGATATGATAATCGAGGAAAGAGGTGACTGGAAATGGCCATGGCAGTAAAGGAAATGATGGCTAAAAGAGCCGCAGAAGAAATCGTTAATGGAAATGTGGTGAATCTCGGATTCGGAATACCGCAGAAAGTAGTCAATTATATACCAGATGACATGACTGTATTCATACATGCAGAAAATGGCATACTGGGAGCAGGTCCGGCAGCGGCAGCAGGCAGTGAGGATCCCGATGTAGTAGACTCCGGCTGTGTAGCGATCACAACCGTTCCGGGAGCGAGTTTTTTCGACAGTGCAGATTCATTTGCACTCATCAGATCAGGATGTCTTGATATAACGATCCTTGGAGCTCTTGAAATCGGAGAAAACGGCGATCTTGCCAACTGGATGGTGCCTGGCGGCAAGATCCCTGGAATGGGTGGCGCTATGGATCTGGCAAAGAAAGCAAAACGTGTCATAGCTGTGACCACACATACAGACAAGAAGGGCAATCCTAAGCTCAGGAAAGAATGCAGTATGCCTCTGACGGCTGATAACTGCGTATCGCTGATAATAACTGATATCGCAGTTATGAAAGTGACAGAAAAAGGCTATCTGCTGACAGAGCTTTTCGAAGGTCATACAGTTGAAGAAGTCATAGAAAAGACAGATGCACATGTGGAAGTCGCTGATGATGTAAGAATAATAAACTATAATTGATTTATAAAAAGGAGAAATGTAAAATGGAAAAGAGAAAGGCTGTAATAATTTCCGCTGCAAGAACACCGGTAGGAAGACTGGGGGGAAATCTCAAAAAGTTCGAAGGATACCAGCTGGGAGCGATGGCTGTCAAGGAAGCTGTCAGAAGAGCAGGTATAGATCCTGCTGAGATCGTTGAAGTCTACATGGGAAATGCAGAAGGTGCTCCGGGCAACCTCGGCAGATGCGTTGCGCTTGAGGCAGGGCTTCCGGAATCTGTTCCGGGAATACAGCTTGATCGTCAGTGTGCATCAGGTCTTGAAGCTATAAATATGGCAGCTGCTATGATCGAGAGCGGACACGGCGACGTATATGTTGCAGGTGGTGCGGAGAGTGAAACAAACAATCCGTATTTCATGAGCAAATCCAAGAAAGCATTCAGCTACAGCTATCCGAGCTTCTCTTATGTAATGATGGTGCCGCCTGGATTCGAAGGCAACGATATGGGTGAAACAGCGGAGAAAGTGATGGATATGTATCCAGGCATTACAAGAGAAGATCTGGATAAATTCGCTTACGAGTCTCATCAGAGGGCTAAAAGAGCTACTGAAAATGGGGTATTCAAAGAACAGATCGTGCCTGTTACATTCAAAAACAAAGGCAAGGAAGTAACTATAGACACAGATGAAGACCCTACGGCTGACTCAACACTTGAAGATCTGGCAAATGCAAGAGCTGTATTCAGAAAGAATGGTCGTGTAACAGCTGGAAACAGCTGTCCTCAGAACGATGCCGGTGCAGCAGTCGTAGTAGTGTCAGAAGACAAGGCAAAGGAACTGGGCAAAAAGCCACTGCTGGAGATCGTTGATTTCGCATCTGCAGGACTCGATCCGGGTGTAATGGGTCTGGGACCGATCCACGCAGTAAGAAAGCTGCTCGACAAGACAGGTGTTTCACTGGATCAGATCGAATTTATCGAGCTCAATGAAGCTTTCGCATCACAGGCTATCGCATGTATCAGAGAACTGGGACTTGATCCTGCGAGAGTCAACCCGAACGGTGGAGCTATAGCACTGGGTCACCCTCTGGGTGCTACAGGTGCATTCCTTACAACAAAGGCGGCTTATGCAATGCAGAATGCTGAAAGAGAATACTGCATCGTGACTATGTGTGTAGGCGGCGGCGAAGGTGCGGCAGCACTGTTCAGAAGACCATAAGAAACGAAAGGAGACGTTCAGATGGAAAATCATGTTTACAGCATGGAGCTCGATCGTGAGTATCCGAGAATAGACAGAGGCAACGGTATCTACATGTACAAGACAGACGGTACTGAGATCATAGACGGCGCCAGCGGGCCTGTTGCAGTAGGTCTGGGACACGGGATCAAAGAAATAGGTGATGCTATCGGAGCACAGGCGACAAAGCTTGCCTTTGCTCACAGGGATGACTGTGTCACTCCTGTCCTGGAAGAATCATGCAGAAAGATATACGAATTCTCGAATGGAGATCTCTACAAGACCTTCGAAGTTTGCAGCGGTTCAGAAGCGACCGAAACAGCTATAAAGCTGATAACAAAATACAATATCGCAAGGGGCAAGAAAGACAAGTTCAAGATCCTCGGCAGATGGCAGAGCTACCATGGTATCACTATGGGAGCCCTCTCCATCAGCGGGTTCGGTTCAAGGAAAAAAGGTTATGAACACTATGCCTTCGATCACGGACATGTAGCCCCATGCTACTGTTACAGGTGCTGGTTCGGTGACAAACCTGAAACCTGCAGTCTGCAGTGTGCAAAGGCTCTGGAAAACGAGATCCTGGCGCAGGGGCCGGATTCAGTTGCTGCATTTTTCGCAGAGCCTGTTTCAGGAATGTCTCTGTGTGCTGCAGTGCCGCACCCTGAATACTTCAAGGAAATAAGACGTATTTGCGACAAATATGACGTGGTTCTGGTACTTGATGAAGTAATGACAGGGTTCGGGCGTACAGGAAAAACATTTGCATACAAGCACTTCGGTATCGTGCCTGATATGGTCACTACCGGAAAATCCATGTCCGGAGGATATTTCCCTCTTGCAGGAGTATCCATAACAAAGGAATTCTTCGATGTCCTGAAAGAGCACAATGTATTCTTCCCGCCGGGACACACATGGTCAGGAAGTCCTCTTGGAGCGGCAGCTCATGTTGCAGCTGACAAGTATATGCGCGAGCATGACTGTGTCAACAACAGTGAAGCCATGGGGTACTATCTCAAGGAAAAGATGCAGAAGATCGCAAAGAACCACCCTACGATGGGCGATGTCAGAGGTCTTGGTCTGATGGTCGGTGCGGAATTTGTCAAGGACAAACAGACCAAGGAGTCATTCGATGTTTCTGAAGGATTTGCAGGTCAGATCCAGAGTGCATGCTTTGAAAGGAATATGATCATCGAAGCAAGCCAGGGCTGCAATCGCGGTGCAATGGGCGACGCCATCGTGATATCTCCGGCGTTTGTTGTAACAAAGGAACAGATCGACGAGATCGTTTCACGTCTTGATTCCGCAATCACTGAGGTGGAAAGGAAATACGGCTACCAGGTATAAGCTTTATTGAAAAGATGCGGTCTGTCAAATGACCGGCCGCACCATATCATATAAAAGAAAACTCCGAGGATGATCATATGGCATTTTTTAATCAGGTTAATGTTTCAGTAAACGTTGATAGGTATAAGGACAGTGTGGTATCATTATCAGTGTATCTTGACAGAAAACAGGAGATAAGAGGGTACATACGAGCAGATACAGAGTCCTATGCGATACAGGATGCATGGTGTGAAACGGTCAGATCCCGTGAAGCCGGCAAGACAGGTATTGTCAGTCTGGACTTCATGAAGGGGATGAATGCCCATATAGACGGCAAGCGTAAAGCAGCCGGGACTCTGAAAAGCTCATATGCTCCGGAAGTAAGATATCTTATGGGACAATGCTTCAATGGTCTGATCCAGGCGGAAAGCTACCTGTACAGAGAACGCGGCTTCAAAAGCAGGGAACAGTACAATAAATACTGGGACATTTTAGAAGAGAACGGATGCAGGATGTACAGCCATCCATCGGAAGATGATCTTCGCTGGATGGATTATATACCGCAGTATGAGAGAAAACACATGCTTTTCAGCAGATTCAAGAATTTCGAGATCGAACAGGAAGGCGACTGCTGCAAGGGGCGCGGACGTTTCATCGACTCGTTTCATGAGCTTTATGTGCAGGTCAGATGTGACAGAAGCAGCGGTGTGATAAAAAAATGCGACATATCTTATGTCAGGGCGCCGGGAGCAGCGTGTTTCAGCAATGATTCCCACGGGAAAAAACTTGAAGGCATGAAACTTTCAGAACTTACGGGACGGCACATAGTGGATATGTTCGGACGTTCTGAAGGATGTTATCACCTTGTCGAGATACTTAAAGATCTTTTTAAAGTAATGAAGTAATGTTTAAGGGAAACAAGGGAGGAAGAGATGCTTTATAATTTTGGCAGTGATCGAGTTATAGGACCAAAGGGGAATGTCCCCACGACTGCATGGAATCTGGACAACAGCCCGGAGATATCAGATGATGAAATGCTGATAAAGGTGGATACAGTCAAGCTTGAAGAGAGCAATTTCCGTCAGCTCTGCAACGAATGCGGATACAACAAAGCCAGGATAGGCAGAAAAATCAAAGATATCGTGCAGAAAAGAGGAAAGCTTCATAATCCTGTTACTAACAGCGGAGGTTTGTGCAGCGGAGTGATACACAGGGCAGGTGAGGCATATGTTACAGATGCAGTGCTGAAGAGAGGCTGCAGAGTGATATGTGCTACATCCCTCACTTCGCTGCCTATGTTTATCGAAACTGTAGAAGATATAGATTTCAATTATTCTCTGATAAAGATAAAGGGGTATGTTGTCGTATTCAGAGCTACCACAGTTATTCCTCTGCCGGAGGGTCTCGATGTATCACATGCATTGTCAGCTATGGATGAAATGGGAGCTATGAAAAAAGCGTTCGTACTTTCACAGTCGGCTGAAAAGATATTCATTCTTGGCGACGGTCTGTTCAATATGCTGCTTTATGCTGCGGTTGCACGAAAAGGAGCAGGCAGAAACGGATATATCGTAGCCGCTGTCTACAAGGACGCAATGCAGTCTCTCAGCAAGAGCGAGATACGCAGGATCCTTGAACCGTATGTGGATCATGTGTATTTTACAGATATACTCAGACCAATAGAAAGCTTTGAATCTTTCAGTACAAAAGAATCTGAGCCTTTCGATCTCAGTATAAACTGCACTAATATGCTTGGCGGTGAAGTTTTCAGTGTCATGGTCACCAGGAACAGAGGAGAAATCTTTTTTACTAGTCTTGTAAGTAATTTCAGCAGCGTAGCACTTTTTTCAGAATCACTTGGCAAAGAGCTGAAGCTCACTTCACTTGAAGAGTACTCAGAAGGATTTGCTGAGTTCAACATATGTTTCATTCAGGAACTCAGATCTGATATCGACAGGATCGATGAGATCTTCAGGTCCCACAGACTTATCAAACAGCTGCCTATGAGAGCTTCAGAGCTGCTGCAGGCTCAAGATATCGATAAGATCGACGGATTTGTCTTCGGCAGCACAAAGACAAAGAAAATAGTGCAGAATGTCATAAATATGGCAGCTTATGACTGCAATGTGATAATACAGGGAGAAACTGGCACAGGAAAAGAAAAAATGCTGGAGCTGATTTATAAAAACAGCACACGCAAAGTTAAGCCATGTATCAAGATAAACTGTGCCACGATACAGGAAAATCTCGCAGAGTCCGAGTTTTTCGGCTATGAACCGGGAGCATTCACCGGTGCCGGTACAAACAGGAAACTCGGATATTTCGAACTGGCAAACGGCGGAATACTGTTCCTGGATGAGATAGGTGAACTGTCGCTTAATATGCAGAGCAAACTTCTGCGTGTGCTCCAGGAAAAACAGTTTTACAGGATCGGAGGGCAGGAGCTTGTAAATGTCGATGTCAGAGTCGTATGTGCCAACAATGTTGACCTCAGAACACTTGTCAGGGAAGGAAAATTCCGTGAGGATCTATACTACAGGCTAAGTGTATGCGAGATAAAAATGCCTCCTCTCAGAGAAAGGACAGAAGACATCCTTTGTATAGCAGAGCATTTCATCAGTGAATACAATTTCCGGTACAGCAGGAACAAAAGTCTTTCAGCAGATGGCATCGAAGTACTGGAGAAATACAGCTGGCCCGGCAATGTCAGGGAACTGGACAATGTCATGCATCGGCTTGTGGTGAACTGCGATTCTGATCTTCTTACGTCAGAAGATGTAGCGAATGCGGTCAGCAACAGCCTTTATGGAGATACTCCGGACATACCTGTGAAAACAGAGACCATTGCCAGACAGAATGGTTTGAAATCAACTGTGGGAGAGTTTGAAAGAGAGATCCTGGCCACAGCACTGGAGGAAGGAGGCAGTACAAGAGCAGCTGCCAGAGCCCTGGGAATAAGTCAGTCCCAGGTAATGAGGAAAAAGAAAAAATACAATTTATAACATATGCTGTATACTGCAGCACTTCATAATAATTTAAATCACTAAAATATTTGCCTTTATTAAATCAGCTGCACAGGATAACCAGTCCCCGGTGCAGCTGATTTTGGCGTGCCTGAAATGAGAAACCTGCTAAGAGAAAGATGCGGTATTCTTCTTAGCAGGTTTTTGCGATGCGATCCGCAGTGTCTGGTTATGATCTGCCGATTGCTGCTGACAGAACGCAAATGGAAAACATTAGGCATCTCTTTTATTCAATGAACCTGCTTCATCTGCTTTATCTCATGCATCAAACGTGACCTTGGAGCTGACGAAGCTGGACCAGTCCGAAACGCCCGATATTATCCAATGACTATGGCAGCAGTGTCAGGTACTTAGGTGCATTTATCCTGGGGTGGAGTATGGTTTCAGAGCTTCCGGAATTGAAGAAAGAATGTTAAGCGTATGATGCCGAAGCCAGACAGCAGAACAAAACAGCCGTGGCATATCATACCAGGCTGTTTTGCTTTTTTAAGAAGTTATATTTTATATGAGAGTGTCAAATGTCAATTATTTATTTTCTTCCTGGAGTCCCTCTTCATTTTCTGCAGCATCGTCTGCAGCAGATTTTTTCTGTCCATCTTTGACAAGCTTTACTTCCGGCTCAGAAGGAAGTTTGAACAGTGGGATGAATCTGTCTGCTCCTGTGAATGTCAGGATTATCAGCGATATAACAGCTATGTATGCCATGAAGTTGTATCTGAGGAAGTCTGTAGACACGATCTTCACAAGCGGATATACGCCGGCTACTATACCTGTATAGAACGCAAGATATACATGCCATGGCACCAGCTGTGAACCGAAAACTCCGAAAGCATCGCTGAATGTTGCATTTCTGAGTTTTAACTTGTACTTGGCTTTTTCGTCACCTTCAACATTTTTTTCCGTGATATCTCTTATTACAGGTCCGACTGTAACGATCTGTGCCATTTCATCTGCCAGTACAGCATTTCCAAGGAGCGAAAGCAGTGCATTCCATGTAAGCAGATGGCGGACTCTTTTCGAGCATCTGACAACAAAGTTCGCAAGTGGTGCAAAGGCATCCATTTCACGCATTATTCCACCAAACGCTGCTACCCACATCATCATGACTATTACCCAGGAACCTGCGTCTGCAAAGGCTGTCTTGCATGATTCCAGATACTCCATAAGAGATCCTGTTGTTCCGGCAAAGAGACCGAGTATATATGACGATACAAGACCGGATCCTATACACATGAATGTATTGACCCCTTTTATAGCGAGTGCGATAACAAGCAGCAGCGGAACTATCATATAATATGGAACACCAGTCTGTATCTGTTTCAGCAGATCGATAGCGGCAGGTCTCTCCGCTTCCAGAACCGTCCATACATTTTCCGGTATCTGAGATACGACCTGTGCTCCATCGGCAGTCTCACCCGGAAGCTGCAGTACGAAGCCCATTATAACGAAACATACTGTGGCAAGAAGCAGACATAATATAGACCATATCCCCTGATGTCTGACTCTGTCTACCACCGTTACGCCGTGGATACCTGATGATACTATCATCGCATCGGAAATAAGACCGATGTTGTCGCCGAAACATGCACCTCCGGCGATTGCACACACAGTCAGCAGCGGATCGCCGCCTACGATGTGGCTGAGCCACATGAATATAGGTGCACATGCAGCAAACGTTCCCCATGATGTGCCTGTTGCTATTGAAAGTATCGCAGTACAAAGGATACCTACCACAGCAACCGATTTACCTGTAACACCAAGATTCAGCGACAGATTTACGACTGCCGCACCTACACCTGTACTCATGAATGAACTTGCCATAGCATATGCAAACATAAGAATAAATAGTGCTACAAGGATGTTGATGACGCTTTTCATAGAGGAGTCAAGTGAATCCTGGAATTTGACCTTGCATACCAACCCCGCAACAAGTACTGCACATATCGTTGCTATAGGTGCAGCAATAAGTGCGTCGATTTTTGCTATCATCAGACCGGCAAGAACGAACACCGGTGAGAATTTAAGCAAACCGATAAGAAATGACTTCATTAAATTACCTCCTTTTAATATGTGTAAACAAACACGCTGCCACATGACTGATCCATCATCTGGCGTCACATATAATAAAAGCAAGTTCCATGCCATTGGGTAAAGTAAAAGTCATGAGACAAGATCCTTATCAGAAAAAAGTCAGCCAAAACTTTGAAAAAATCGGCATTTTCAATGCAAAATTCTCAGAAAAGTTATTTTAATTATTCAAACTGAAAATTGCAATTATCAAAAAAATGAATCAAAAGAGGTTCGTTTGAACTGTTTTTGGCTATCGTGAATCAACTTTGTATATGTGAGTATATACGGTTTTAAGACATTACCAAAAAGAGTTTTGCACTGAAAACAGATATACGATCGCGGGAAGTTTCCTTATCGGCACACGTATAGCGGGATGATAAGCAATAGTAAGTAACCGTTCCCGAACAGGTTTTTTAAATGTATGAAAAAAGCGGCAGTGCTTAGTCTGCCGCAATGGATGTGCATATATAGTTTATCTGGTTGCTTTTCCTGTCATTTCAGAAACTGTGATCTTTATGACTTTGGCGTCGCCGACGCTGGTGTTTATGTATTTCTTGCCGCTTTCGATGAAGTCTGGGCTGAGCTTTTCGATTATTTTCAGGAGAGCTTTTTTCTTGCCTTCTTCGTCTTCAACGGATGATGCTTTGCCGAAGGCGATGACTGAGCGGTATTTAGTGTTGAATTTTTCAGGCATCAGTTCCACGGAGTCGATGACTGTGAAACATACATTGTCGTTTGCTGCCAGGTTGCTGAGTCTGTGACCTTCTTTTGCACAGTGGAAATAGATAGCGCCGTCGTCATATGCGAAATTTACAGGCACGCCGTAAGGTACGCCGTCTGCGCTTACTGTTGAAAGCACGCCGTATTCAGCTGATGCGAGTATTTCCATGACTTCTTCCTGTGGTATCATTTTTTCTTTTCTTCTCATTTCCATGATGGTAAGTCCTTTCTGCGGGATATATTTTCCCGGTCGTTATGTTTTAGTCTGATGTATTTTTATGCATGTAAAGTGACGGTTTGCCGTCGTTACCATTTCAGGAACGTTTCTGGCTGCTGTCATGCACCTTGTCTTTTCTTGCAGGGTTTTCAGGGAACCAGCCTTTTGCGACACGCTGTTTCTGTTCGCCAAGCTCCTTGATGCTCCACAGACAGCTGCAGCCGGTGACTCCCATGATGCAGGAAAGCAGTGTGTTCTGTATCAGTATGCTGGCGCCGATGAGTATGATCCCGGATATCAGGAACACAGGCCAGCATCTGGCAGAAAAATAGTATTCGGCTTTTATGACGATAGGATGGAAAGCTCCGATTATCAGGAATGTCGCCACCGCTATCAGGATCCCATATAAATTCATGAGTTGCCTCCCGTCACATGGATTTTTTAACTGTACAGCTTGTTATCTGTATATTACAATATAGGTGCAACCATTGAAAGAGCCAATTTCGACGATTTTAAAGGAGCCAGTCATGATATATGTAGACAAGAACAGGAAAATGCCGCTTTACAGACAGCTTTACCTGAATGTAACAGAGGAGATACTGTCGGGAACGATGCCGGCGGGATACAGACTCCCTGCCACCAGGAAACTTGCCGGGGAACTTTCCATAGGCAGGAATACCGTTGAAAAAGCATACAAGCAGCTGGAAGCTGAAGGGTACATAACAGCCAGAGCAGGCAGCGGCTTCACCGTGGCAGAGATACCGCTGGATTTTTCAAAGACGCATGGCGAGTACCATGATGCAGATGACGCAGGTGTCTGCAATACAGACGGTCTCGACGATTCAGGGGAAGTCAGGAGCAGTGAAGCAGATGAAAGGATACGGTATGATTTCGTATACGGTTCCATGGCAAACGACGTTTTCCCTTACAGACAGTGGAGAAGGTGCATGAACGATGTGCTGACAAGGATGGAGATGGAGCCTGCGCTGCATTATCCGCCGAGGACGGGGCAGCCGGAGCTGCAGCGGGCTGTGGCAGGATATCTGAGACGTTCAAGGAATGTGTCCTGCAGGCCTGAAGATGTCATCATAACTCCCGGTCAGCAGTATTCCATGGATATACTGGCGCATCTTGCTGAGGGAGACGTCAGGAGGCTGGCTATGGAGGAGCCTGGCTACGACGGGATACGCAGGGTGTTCGAAGTCAACGGTTTCGATATAGTTCCTGTGAGTGTGGGAGAAGACGGTATGATCATGGACGAGCTGGAAAACGTATCAGCGGATTTCCTTTACCTGACTCCGTCACATCAGTTTCCTACAGGGTCGGTGACGTCTGCAGGCAGGCGCAGGCAGCTGATAAACTGGGCGGAAAAAACAGGGACGTACATAATAGAGGACGACTACGACAGCGAGCTGAGGTACTATACCAGCCCTATACCTGCCATGCAGTCGCTGGACGTTGGCGGTCATACGATATACACCGGGACTTTTTCAAAATCTCTGGCGCCGGTGATGCGGACAGCTTACATGATACTGCCGGAGAAACTCATGGAAAAGTACCGGCAGCGCTACGGCAGATACAACTCCATGGTGTCCACATTCCACCAGCTGACGCTGGCTCAGTTCATCAGCGAAGGCTATTATGAGCAGCATATCAACAGACTCAGGACTATATACCGCCGCAAGCATGCAGCACTTCTGAAAGCCATCGCCGATGTGTTCGGAAATCGGATAACTGTGCTGGGAGAAGGCGCAGGGATACATCTGCTGATAGATGTGAGATCGCCACTTTCCCAGGAGGAGCTGGTGGCACGTGCAGAAAAGACAGGTATAAGGCTTTATACTACAAAGGTCCTTTACGCCGACAAGGGCAAATGTCCGGATCACCGTCTGCTGATGGGATTTCCGATAGTACCTACGGAAGCCTTCGAAGATATAATGAAAGACCTTTACAGAGCGTGGGAGATGTAGCATCCGAAGCGGATTGCGGAGCTGCTTCGATATGCCGAAAATCGAGGTCCCTGGCGGCGGCTTTTTCTCTTGCCGGGCAGACTGCATGGAGATGTGCTGTGCTCAGGTACGCAGGGACGATTCAAGAACGGATGAAACCGGGAAATCGGAAGCTCACGAGATGAGAAAGTTGAGCGTGGAACACAGTCTGGGACAGGCTGATGTCGCTGCAGCTGATAATAAAATCCCCGGAAACGGCCAGGTGCAGCTGTTTCCGGGTATTGTCATATAATTTTTTCTCTGATGTATGTATGCGGCTGTGCTTTATATGTCAGCTCTCTTTCCTGTCATATGCTCTATAGTGAGTTCATATCCGCAGGCTTCGCAGCCGTTCTCAGCATATTTCCTGCCGCCTTCCATGTGGTCAGGTGAGAATTTGCCTACCATCTTGTACATAGCCTGGAGCTTTTCTTCTCTTTCCTTCAGGATCTTTACTTTGCCGAATATGATGACGCTGGAAAAATCCGACGTGAACTTTTCGCTCTTGACGTCTTCCATTCCGATGACGCTGAATGATACCTTGCTGTCTCTTGACATACAGTCGAATTTATAACCTTCTGAAATACCGTGGAAGTAGATCTTGCCGTCGCTGTATACGAAATTAACCGGTACGGAATACGGATATCCGTCGTCTCCGTTGAGAGCCAGCGTGCCGTGGGTGGTCTTTGCAAGAATTTCTTCGATCTCAGCCTTTGAAAGCGCCTGATCCTTAAGTCTCATTTCTCTGAACATAATAACATTCTCCTTTCGATCCTGCATGGGATTTACATATAAATTTAGAATTATAAAAATATTGTACAGCAGAATCCGTGACGGGTCAATGATATATAAGCTCAGATAATACGGGATATGTGCTGTGATGGTCAAAAGACATTCCTTTGCAGGAACTGCGGTCATATGGGACTGATGATTGCAGCGGTCTGAGCGGAGGACGTCAGAATTCCGGACAGGCAGCAGCCCGGAACTGCAAACACCTTGTACTGAGGTGTTTTGTGTTGTAAAATCAACAGTATCAGAGTAAAAACAGGAGGTGGAGACAATGAAAGATATATCGAATATACTTGTAGCTCCGGGAAGATATGTACAGGGTCGTGGTGCGATCTATGAACTGGGCAAACACATAAAGAACATGGGCGGAAGCAAGGCTCTGGTAGTAGGCGGCAGGAGAGGTCTTGCGGCCACGAAGGAAGCCAGAGACAAGAGCTTTGCAGAATACGGGATAAAGCAGGTGGAAGAGCTGTTCTGCGGTGAGAGCACCCAGAAGGAGCTGGAAAGACTGACGAAGATATTCCTTGATAACGGCTGTGATACTGTCATCGGCAGCGGTGGTGGAAAGGTGCTGGATATCGTGAAGTGTGTCGGCGAGGAGGCCGGTGCGAAACTTACGGTTACAGCTCCTACGGTCGCATCCAACGACTCCCCCACAAGTGCGCTGGGACTGATATACAGCGAGGATCATGTATTCGAGAGATTTTACATACCGTCAAAGAATCCGGATATAGTCATAGCGGATTCTGACATAATCAGCAAGGCGCCGGTGAGGACACTGGTGGCAGGTATGGGAGATGCGCTGGCTACATGGCTGGAGGCGGACGCATGCTACAGAAACCATGCGCTGAACTTCCCGGGAGGGCATATCACCAGGACTGCGATAGCATGTGCGAGACTGTGCTATGACACGCTGATGCGCTACGGCGAGGAGGCGAAGCTCGCAAACGAGATGCAGGTGGTGACTCCGGCGCTGGATGCAGTCATCGAGGCCAATGTGCTGCTGTCCGGCATGGGCTGGGAAAGCGGCGGTCTTGCAGCGGCTCATGCGATGCAGGACGGTTTCACCAGCATACCTGAGATACACGATATGCTCCACGGCGAGAAAGTGGGGTTCCTGACTCTTGTTCAGGTGATACTGGACGACAGACCGCTGGAGATAACGAAGCAGGTATTCGAGTTCGCACAGAAAGTCGGACTGCCTTTGACGCTTGAAGATCTGGGATGCGACAACGTCAGCAAGGAAGCCCTGATGGAAGCCATCAGGATATCCTGCGCACCTGACGAAAGCATCCACAATCTGGGATTCACCATCACAGAAGAAAAGGTCTACGATGCAGTGATAGCCGCAGACGCCATCGGCAGAAGGATGAAGAACGGCGAGAAGGTGTTCTGATACCGGCAGCATGATTTAATAATAATGAACTTTAACAGCACCTGCAGGGAACTGTATGTTTTCGCTGCAGGCGCTGACCCTGAAAAGCCAGACTTTTTTCGAGACGGTTCCGACCGTCTCGTTTTGGTATAAGCATACTCTGAGTTAGATGCGGGATTCCGTTATTTTCTGTTGCGGGAAGTTTTTCTTGTGAAAAGTCGTGCGTCAACTGCGAATGTGCTGCCGAGGTCATCCATTTTAAGAGTTCCGTTATATCTGTAAACTATTGATTTGACTATGCCTATGCCAAGCCCGTGGTTTCGGGCATCGTTCTTTGTTGTAGGCATATGACCTTCTTTGAGCTTGATGGAGGGGTCCTTGCTGTTGACTACAGTAAAACACCAGACTTTTTTTCGGATCGTACTTTCAACACGGATAAATGGTGCACCGGCGTTATTATCAGCAGGCTGTTTCTCTTCGCGAGGGCGGTTCTCTCCGGACAGGCAGTTTCCCGCAGGCGGCAAGTTTTCATCGCATGTGTGCTGTTCTTCAGGCAGGCAAGCTGCACACGCCTCGATTGCATTGTCGATGAGATTTCCCATCAGTGAAATAATGTCGATTTCTTTTATTGTGCCGTTTTCGGGCAGGGCACGGATTTCATCTATGAAGTGGATACCAAGTGTTTCGCACTGGCTTTTCTTTTCAAGGATAAGAGCTTCCTGTTCACTGCTGCCGCCGTGTATACTTCCAAGCAGCTGAGTGCATTCATCAAGGCAGCTTTGTTCTGCTGACTGCGAGTCAGCGTTTTGAATAGAACGGCGGACCATCTCTGTGAGTTTGCTCGCCTCGCTGCAGAATTCCAGTGTGTGATCCATGTAATGGTTTTTCTGCTGCCATTCGGCGATAAGGTCCTCGTTTTGTTTTTTCAGTCTTTTGTTTACTCTGAAAAGAGCGACCGCAGCGATGATATTTACTATAATGAGGAAAATAAGAATCGTTAATAGTGTTGCTAATGAATACATGTGATCCTCCTTCGTAACTTGATACTTTCTCAGAATATTGAACTTTGAAATTCATCGCTCAGAATCCTGATCTTTCAAAAATTCCCGGCTGTACTTTCAGTTTTCTTCAGGGAGTGTCAGTGACAGGACGAATGTGCTGCCGTCCCGTTTCCAGTCGGCGTGTCCGTTGTGGATCCGTGCGATAGTTTTTATCATATAAAAATCTGTCCCATGCCTGAGCATCAGCAGATGCAGAGGTTTCGGCCGAGGCGTCTGTTCAACATCAGAACATGTATCGGCATCGACGGCAAGCTGTATTTCCGTATTACTGCCACAGGCTGCTGCAGATATGCAAAGTGCACTTTCCGGCAGCCTGTGCTTCTTCATTATGGTGGTCATATAATGATAGATTTCGTACTTTTCACGGGCGGAGAGCAGACTTGTCTGTATCTGCTGCCATGAAATCTGCTGCTGCATTTTCTGGTTGATTTCGTCACATATGTTAAGCAGTGAGGTGCGGTATGAATATGCTGCAGCGACATGTGGGTCGGAAGCTGCGGAATTTTGCATGAAAGAAAGCACAGAAAGATGGTTCGACAGATCATGGCGGAGCGACCTGATGCTGCCATACAGGGTGGATATATTCGTGTAGTAATCGAAGAGCATATTGCTTTCGATGGACTGCAGCTGCTGGAGTCGCCGATGGTGAAGGGCTGTGAAAAACAGCATAATGATCACGAATATGCTTATATGGATCAGTCCTATATTACACAGGAAAGTACAGCTGTCGGTAAATTCGAGTGACGTATTGTGGATAAAGCAATATGTGCTGGATTTCAGCATAACGGTTTGTCTGCCGACATATGTGATAAATGCCATCAGGAAGAAAACCAGGCAGACTTTATCCGGTACTTTCTGCAGGAGTCTGTCGATTTTCCGTCCGAAGATGTAATAGACTGCAATAGACTGAAGCAGGCCGATCACTATACATATACTATTTATTACATAGAATGCAGGGTATGCGGCGTATTCGGATAAACCTGGCGGAAGAAATATTTGTTTGAGTATTTTGCTTGCAAGGTACATGGGTAAAAACGGGATGACAGTGAGCACATCATAGTAAACTTCAGCTTTGAGGAAATTCCTCGGCAGATATCCGCTGCCGAAAATCCCGACAACTGCAAGCAGTATGAACGTATTCACGGCATGTATGAGCGAATGTGCTGTCTGCAGCGGCAGAGAACTCTGAAATCCCGGAAGATAGCCTATTATGTCCTCGGTAAAATAAAATATCAGCGAATATATCAGAACCAGCCAGAAAGCCAGCCGGCGATAGCGTTCTTCTTTCAGACCCACGCATTTGAATAAAAAAAACAGCTGCAGACCTGTATGGGCTGAACCGGATACTATAACATCAAAAAGTTTCCATTGTAGCATTTGTTGACTCCTCTTTTATCAGGCGGTTTGGATCGGTCTGGCAGATCCGGCTGACAGTGAGATCCGGTGACTGCCTCGGATTTTTTGCTTAAGTGTTGTCTGGTGAACGTCGATACCGACATGTTTTGAGTACTTGCAGATCAGCAGCGCATTCAGACAAGGTATCGGAGAAATTTTTCCCGGGATTCATGATAGTATTTCCTGCTGATCGGGATCTCGATTTCTTTTGAAACCTCTTCTTCCTTTGAAAGTCCAGCTTTGCCGGCAGCCTCGATCTTTGCAGCTGCTTCGGTCTCGTCAGGTCTTCCGGCTTTGCAGGACGCATTATGTGCAGTGCCGGCGCAGGTCGGGATAAGAATGAATTTTTTATCTGACATCTCACGGATATATCGAAAATTAACGATATAGCTTGTGTGGCATTGAAAGAAAAAATCATTCAGATTTTCGAGAAGCTCCGGTAATTTACCATATGCATTGTAAATCTCACCGTTTACCATATTGATACGTATCATGCGCTTATCTTTTTCTATGTACATGATGCCGGACTGGGGGATGCGCAGGATGCTATGGCTGATTTTTACAGGCAGGAACTCATCTCTGCTTGTCAGGATACGGTTCTGAGCAGTTTCGAGTGCGGTCAGCAGCCGCTGTGTTTCGATCGGTTTGCGAAGGAAAAAAATATGCTCCACATCATATACCTGGAGATAGTAATCATCATAGCCGGAAATAAATATGATCTGCATGTCAGGGTGGATTCTCAGCAGTCTGGCGGAAAGTTCGATCCCTGAGATGCTTCCCAGCTCGATGTCCATGAAAACAACATCGTAGTGGAGATCTTCCGCATCAAATATGAGCTCGTCCGGGCTGGTGAAAATATCGATACCGCCGATATTGTTCAAGGGCAGGTCCAGTATTTTTCGCTGCAGGTCTCTTGCTGTTTCAATATGGTCATCGCAGATCGCGATATACATGGTCTGATCCTCCTCTGGTATATTTTTACTTTACCGGAATCCTGAGCTTTGAAAATCAAATGCTTTTGATCCCGGTTTTTCTGCTGGAATGCCTGATGTTTCTTTTCCTTCGAATCAGCAACCATATCCATTATGACATAATTACAAACGGATTTACAGTAATATTTTTTGCTGCAGTGCTCATGTGAATACCCATGTCCACATGTGAATGATCACATACACATTGAGATGAAATGCCATTGTGTTATTTATTACAATTAATATGTTTATTATTACATCAAGGAACCGGTAAGGGAGGTGGCGTGGTAGAGTGTTGCTGATTAGAGATTTGTTAGGACAGTGTTTACGGAGGAGATTCAGGATATGGTTCTGTTAGGCGGTATGGCTGCCGGAATAAATTGGTTTAAAAAGGTAAATGCAAAACGAACAAATTGATTGTGGATATGGTTATAAATCATATTACGATAGATAAGTTTTTTACATTTGAGAAGATGAAAGGAGAATCGTATGAAAAAAATTAAAGACTGCAGAGGAGAAATTATAAGTCCGGTACCGGCGAATGGATGTGATATAGGTTATATCGCTGGGGAAATCAAAAGAATTGCAGATGAAAAAGGGATCCCTGCAATCGTTTCAATAGAGGAAATAAGCACAGGTGGTTTATTCGGAAAAACGATGCCATGCATTATAATATCTCACCCTAATCCACCTATCTCTTACTTTGACCATATGATACTCATGAATGGTGACATCCTGAACTTTCAGTTCTGGGGATTTAGTAAAGCAAATTATAACAACAATATGAAGGAAATGGATAGAAAATCCGGTAAACTCAGTGGACTGATCAAAAGTGCGGTAAGAAGTGATATGAGTATGGAACTGCAAACGGAACAAGTGTGGCATATGCAGCTGATATCAATATATGAGGATATGTGCAGCTAGTAAAAAATATTTTGTAGCGGAAACTGAAATTGTTTCATTTAAGGGTGCCCCATTGGGGGTGCCCTTGCATGCTGCAGGCTTTTACTAAGTGATTATGGTGAAAGCTGGATATTTAGAGATTTCAAGAAATGTAACTATATGAGGAGGAAAAATATGGCTCAATGTGATTTTTTAGACTGGAAATGGAGCAGGAATTACTATTGCAGGAAAACGGATGAATCATTAGATAAAAATACCGTTAATACATACTGCGACAATTCTTTACACTATAGAGATTGTCCGATTTACAATGACAGACCCGGCAGTGGTGGATGCTATCTTACGACAGCATGTGTTAACACGAGGCATTTACCTGATGATTGCAGAGAACTTACCGTCCTTAGAGAATTTAGAGATGGATTTATGTCTCAGCAGCCTGAAGGTGAAGCGGAGATACAGGAGTATTACAAAACTGCACCGAAAATAGTTGAGTCTATAAACAGTCAGTGTGACAAGGATGAAATATACGAAGCGTTATACAATACAGTAATAGTGCCTTGTGTAGAGTTGATAGAAAAAGGCAGAAATGCTGAAGCGTATGATAAATACAAGTGCATGGTGCAGGAATTAGAGAAGAAGTATATGTAGATATTCAAAATTGCTGCCTGTTGCACTTCTGTTTTTTTATAATAAAGAACATAGTAGCTATATTGCTGGATTGATTTTGAAGGAGGATAGTTATTATATGAAACAGAAAATATTGTCAATGATAATTGCCATGTTTATGGTCTTTTCGGTGGTGGGATTTTTTCCACAAACTGCTGAACATGTTGAAGCTGCGACAAAAGGAACAGCTGATACCTTTGTTAATGAGGCTTTAAAATATGAGGGAATGTCATTGGCACAGACCAAAAGGGCGATGAAAAAAAATCACGGGAAGATTTTGCATGATCCAGATTATCCAGGCGAGTGGTGTATGTGGTTTGTGGTAAATTGCGCTAAATATGCGGGCATAAAAGGTATTAAAGCGCAAAACGGGTGCCACCGGGATAGTTACAAAAAAAATGGAACATATAGAAAGGCTAAAGCTTGGGGAGGAACATACACTCCTAAAAGAGGAGATATTATATTTTTTGGAAAAGGTACAGATTATGCTACACATGTAGGTATAGTTACAAGTAGCAGTAAAGGAAAAGTATATACTATTGAAGGAAATAAAGAACGTTTGGGTAGTAAAGCGGGAAAAGATAGTTACAGCTTAAACCAAAAAAATGTTTTAGGATATGTAAATCTGGGTATAGCATCCTGCAAAACGCACAGCTGGGTAGACAGTGGCAAAAAATACTGTGGAAAATGTCAGAACTGCGGCGTCTACTACAAAGATATAGACAAGGTGAACACATCCGCAAAGAGCACTGAAACAAAGTACTACAGGTTCAAGACGGCAACGAACATCAAGGCATATCCGCATAAAGGCAGTGATACGAGGATAGCGAAGGTGAAAGCCAGCGGAACTGTGGAGGTGCTCGGCACGGTCACGAATGAAAGCACAAGCTGGTACAAGGTAAGGAGCGGAGAGAAACTCGGCTATGTGCTCAAGAGCGCTGTCGAGGGTCCGCTCACTGCAACGAAGGACACATCGAAACTCAAGGTAACGGTAAATGATATATCAATGAAGGAAGGAAAGTCCCAGACGATATCAGGAAGCGTGACCTCGAACTACACGATAACGAAGGTGACAGGAAGCGTAGGCGGACAGACGCAGACGATAACAAAGAAGGAATTCGGAAACGGGAAGAAGACTGTATACCTGCAGGGAAGCCTTATAGACAAGAACATCAAGTGCGGAAAGCTCAGAGCAGGAACGCATAAGCTTACAGTAACAGCATATGACATATCAGGAAAACAGGTGACTGGGACAGCAACAGTGAAAGTGGACGGTACTGTAAAGATGCCGACGATAGGAAGCGAGAAGGCAGAGACCGGAGGAAAGACAGTAACGATAAAGCAGAACGAAAGCGGGGCGACACTCTGGTACAAGATAGGGAACCAGGCTGCAAAGAGCACGACAGTTGCAAGCAAGACGACGCCGGTGATAAAGACTGCAGGAACGACACAAATAAAGGCATGGAGCGAAAAAGGCAAGAGTACGAGTGCGACAGT
Organism: uncultured Clostridia bacterium; assembly: GCA_934277495.1. GTDB lineage: Bacteria > Bacillota > Clostridia > Peptostreptococcales > Anaerovoracaceae > Lentihominibacter. The sequence goes on from CAKQUI010000001.1 coordinate 51,753, forward strand.
GACAAAGGATGTGACAGTATCAAGGCTCGGGGTACCTTCGGTCGATGAACGCCAGGAAGGGGCGAAGATAGATGCGACAATAATAGCCGGCAGCGGTGTGAAAGTAATGTACAGGAAGGGGAGCGATGACTATTCACCATACAACGGCAAAACAATAACTCTTGAAAAGGGAGAGAAGATAAACTACTATGCGGTAAAAAACGGAAGCATAAACAGCAGCGTAGGGACTTATGAAGCAGAACCGACAGAGCCGGACATACCTGATATCAGACTGATAAACACCGAAAGCAGGATAACGGCAGGAAAGACAGTGACGTTCGGCTGGAAGGAGGACAGCAAGGCGGACTCATACACCGCAGTACTTTACAGCGGAGAAGATGATAGAGAGATAGAGACAAAGGAGACGAAGCAGGCGACAGTAAGCTTCGCACTTAAAGATGCCGGGAAGTACTATGTGGTGGTGACGGCAAAGAACGATATAGGCGAAAGCGAGGAGAGCAGCAGAGCAGATGCAGAAGCGAAAAATCCACAGAAGGTGATATTCCGTGACGCTGCAGACGGCGATAAGGAAGGGGCTGTGCTGAACGAGATAACCGTCGAGTACGGAGGCAGTCTCGGCCCAGTGGATCCGCCGTCAAGGAAAGGATACGAGTTCAAAGGGTGGAGGAACGAAGCCGATGAGACAGTATCCCAGAACGGATATCAGAAGACCAGCATAAAAGAAGACAGGACATATACTGCCGTGTATGAGAAGAAAAGCTACAAGGTCAAAATGTATGACACAGAAGGAAAGCTTCTCAAAACAAAGACAGTGCAGTATGACGAAGCACTCGACACGGCAGATGAGACAGCACAGATAAAAGTGGAAGAAGGCTACGAGTTCGCAGGATGGCAGGTGACAGGAACAGCGGACAGCGACAGCAGGGCAGACATAGATCATATCGATTCAGATATGGAAGTCAAAGCAGTGGTGGCGTGGTCTGAAAAGGAACTGCCGGTAAAGATAAGCTTCAGCAAAGAACCGGAGGTAGTAAAGAGAGAAAACAGCGAATATATAGAAGCAACGGTAGCACTGAAAAACGACAGGAGCCAGGAACTCAGCATGTATCTGATCTATGCCCTGAAGGCGGCAGATACGAGTGATGAGAACAAGGCGACAGTCGCATATGTAGACAGGAAAGTGGTCGAACTTCCGGCGGGAAGCGGCTCAGACGACCCTGAAAAGAAAGTATCGCTGAGGATAAAAATAGACGATGTGAAGAATGTGAACAAACTGGAAGTCACAGCAGTGAAGAGAAACAATGACATGAGCACAGGCTGCGCATACTCTGCATCAGCATCGACGGATGTGACTATCAGATCAGACTACGGGGAGTGGTCAGAATGGAGCGATACAAAATATGATGGAACAGACGACAGGCAGGTAGAGACAAGGACGGTATACCGTTACAGAGATAAGTCATACAAGTACAGCGGTCAGGATACACTGAGCGGATATACGAAGGAAGGGACAGAATACTACAACTTCAAAACAGAAAAATATCAGAGCACCAAGGATGATAACTGCACCAGGTACGGCAACTTCTGGATGAGTGCACCGGATAAAACAACGAATATATATGACGGACACAAGGATGTGAACTCATACACGACCACGACGGCACAGAGATCATATGCATATGTCAGCGGGAAGAAGGACTGGTACTACACAAACTCATCAGGAACGAGCAAGAGCGGTCAGAAGACAAGCAACCTGCTGACGATATACAGCAGCAAATCACTCAAAAGCTCGGGATATGCAAAGGACAGCGACGGATCATACGGCCTGCCGAAAACGGTATCCACAGGTACATCGACAAAGCTGGGGACGATATACAGGATAGACTATGCAGGAGCAGCAAGAGTAGATGCCTTCACGTCAGGAACAGCAAAGACATGGGTATGGCCGCATTCATCAGCCACAAGGACCCTTTACAGGCCGACGACAGTACGTACGAGAAGCAAACTGTGGAAGTGGAACAACTGGTCGGCATGGGGAACGACAGCATACACGAAGAGCAATATGAGAGAAGTCGAGCAGAAGACCCAGTACAGATACAGAGACAGGGTAACGGAAAGTGTTTCGGGAGTAGAGGTCAAGGGCAAAACATACAGGTTCACAAGCGAGACCAATAACGTATTCAAGGATACAGGTCTGGATCTGAACGGAAAGAAAGCAACGATAATGGTATATCAGGCGAACAATACAGATCCGAACAAGTATCAGATGAAACATGTGGGGCAGACAGAGATAAAAGACGGTAACGCCTATGATTTCAGCTTTATGCTGGGAGCAGGAAGTGAACCGACCAGAGAGACCGGAAACTACATAGTCGCACTTGCGGTACAGGGGACAACGGGACTTGTGAACGTAGGAGTGATAGAAGCTCCGAAAGAAGAATACCGTGTGAAACTGTATTATCTGACAGAAGATGGTCAGAAGGAATATATAGCAGAAGATCTGACTGTAAAGGAACATGGGGATGTGGATCTTGGCAGCATAAAGAAGCCGGAAAGAGACGGATATGTATTCCTCGGATGGAGAAACAGAACAACGGATGTGACAGAAGACTGTACTGCGACCGTAACTGAAAATGGAAAAGAGATCAAAGTCTATGAGATAGAGGCAGCATATGCACCACTGCAGAACGCAGTAGTGTTCGTGGACTGGCTCAATCAGGAGCTCGAGATACAGAACCTTGCAACAGGCTCTGTGATAGATATACCAAAGAGCACAGATGCAGCAGAAGGATATGTATTCAAGGGCTGGAAGCTTGAGGACGGAAGTGAGCTTACAGAGGGAACGAAAGTCACCGGAAATATGGTGATAACAGCAGAGTACGAACCGGTAAAGTATACAGTAAGGTTCATAGGACTTGACGGAAGCGAGGTAAAAACACAGGAGGTAGCATACGGAACAGCAGCAACTCCGCCTGAATATACGGCACCGGAAGGAAAAGGTACATTCACAGGTTGGAGCACAGACGTGAACTGGTGGAACGTCAGAGAAGATGTGGACGTCAGAGCACTGAGTGCATATACAGAGCAGGCCAAGGCACCGACATCAAAGCTCGTGATAGATGAAGAGACAGAGGCAAGAAGCCTGGAGCTTACGACAGAAGAGGAAAACGGAACGATATATTACACGACGGACGGAACGACACCTACAGCAGAGCTGATACAGGAATATCGTGAAAGCGATGGGAAGAACTGCAAGGGAAGCGTGCAGGAATACACAGCACCGATAACCTTCGATGAAGAGAATGCAGAAGGCGAAGCTCGGGCAGCGATGGACATAACAGCGGCAACATATGCGGAGGGAAAAAACCTCAGTGATGAATGTGTGGTGTACTTCGAAAAAGAACCGGATGAAGAAGAAGCAGATGACAACATATCATCAGAATGGGAACAGATCGGAGAATATGAAGTAAAAGCCAGCGCAGGAAAGGACGTAAGACTGAAAGTCGATCTGGAAGATAACCCGGGACTGACAGGATATGACTTCCTTATCGAAAGTGACAAAGACGTGTTCTATGCAGATGATGATGAATACGGAGCACCGGAGGTAAGCAGCGGAACGATATCGCAGAGCGGAACAGTCAGCACGACCGACGCAGAAGGAGGCTGGAGAGTAAACTGGAATTCGATAGAGGGAAGCAAGGAAACAGGTAACCTGTTCACACTGACGCTGCATGTGGAAGAAAATGCAGAAGAAGGGACATATCCTGTAACAGTAAGCTATGCACCGGAGAACACGCTGGATGAAGACTATGACACAACAGAACTGAACAGTGTGAGAGTGAGCATAGATTCAGATGCGAGCATAAAGCTTGAGACAAAGGAGATAGATCTTGCAAGGACCAGCTATGAATACGAAGGCAAAGCGATAGAACCGGCTGTGTCTATCGACGGACTCAAGGAAGGGACCGACTACACTGTCGCATACGAGAACAACATCAACGCAGGAACAGCAAAGGCAGTGATAACCGGTAAAGGTGACTATGCAGGAACAGTAGAGAAAGAATTCACGATAACGCAGGCGAACATAGCGAATGCAGAGATCGGGAAGATAAGCGATCAGACAGTGACAGGAGAAGCGATAGAGCCTGAGCTTGAGATAAGCTACAACGGCATCCGGCTCAGGAAGAGCGAGGACTATGATGTCGAATTTGCGAACAACAAAGAAGCCGGAACAGCAACGGTGAAGATAACAGGTAAAGGAAACTTCAGAGGAACGACAGAGACCAGCTTCAGCATAACGGAGACACTGGAATCGAAACTCGAGAAAGCAGAAGCAGAGCTCGAGAAACTGAAGAAGGAGAAAGCAGAAGCAGAAGCAAAACTTTCAGAAGCTGAGAAGGCAACGACAGAAGCGGAAGCAGCAAGGAAGAAAGCAGAAGAAGCGAGAGCGGAAGCAGAGAAAAACCTTGAAGAAGCAAAGAAGGCAGAAGCACAGGCTGTAACAGAGAAAGAAGCGGCAGAGGCAGCAAAGGCAACAGCGGAGGCAGAGACAGCGAAAGCAAAGGCGGAAGCAGAAGCAGCCAGAGCAGAAGCAGATGTCGCAAAAGCATCACAGAAAGAAGCAGAAGCGAAAGCGGAAGCAGCCGAGAACAAACAGAAGATACTTGAGACAGAGCTTCAGACAGCAAAGACAGAAAAGGAGACAGCAGAGAAGCAGGCAGAGATCTACAAGGCAGGAAAGGAGAATGCGGAAGCACAGGTAGAAGCAGCGAAAGCGGCACAGGAAGCAGCAGAGGCAGAGGCGAGATCAGCGAAGGCAGCGAAAGAAGCAGCAGAACTGCAGGAAAAGAACACGAAGAGCAAACTCGCAGAAGCAGAAGCGGAGCTTGAAAAAGCTGTAGCAGCGAAGGAGGCAGCGGAAGCAGACTCGAAGGCAAGTGCAGAAGCCAGAGCGGAAGCAGAGAAGAGAGCAGAAGAAGCAGAGAAAGACAGAGCAGAGCTTGAAAAAGAGCTGAAAGAAACAAAAGAAGCGAAAGAAACAGCAGAAAAAGATCTTAAAGCAGCAGAGGAAGCGAAAGCAGAAGCAGAGGCGAATCTGAAGAAGACAGAAGAAGAATCAGCAGCGAAGATAGAGCAGCTGAGGAAAGAGAAGGAGGCAGCAGAGAAAGCCCTTGAGGAAGCACTGAAGGGCAAGGAAGAGAAGATCAGCATAGCGGATGCCGAAATATCAGGGATATCGGCCAGGACATATACAGGCAAGGCACAGAAACAGATACCGACAGTAAAGGTATCAGGAGAAGAGCTGGAATACGGCACTGATTATACAGTAAGCTGGAAGAACAATGTGAATGTAGGAAGAGCAGCCGTACAGATAACCGGAGCAGGAAACTACACAGGCAGCATAAGCAGGACATTCATCATAAACCCTAAAGGAACGAAAGTGACGAATCTGACGAAAGGCAAGAAACAGCTGACAGTAAAATGGACAAAACAGGCGACACAGACTACAGGGTACCAGCTGCAGTACAGCACAGCGAAGTCCTTCAAGAGTGGAACGAAGACCGTAAAGGTAAGCAGTGCAAAGAGCACAACGAAGAAACTCACGAAGCTGAAGACAGGAAAGACCTACTATGTGAAGATAAGGACATACAGGACAGTAAGTGGAAAGACATATTACTCATCATGGTCGAAAACACTGTCGGCTAAGGTGAAGTAAGATAGCAGAAGTCGGCAGACTGTCCAGAAACTGAAACCTCGGGAGAGTCCCGATGTATATTCAAACCTTCAAACTGATGTAAGATAACATTACTCAGTTTGGAGGTTTTTATTATGGCAGGAAGAACAGGTGATCCACCCTTTTGTTTCCTTTTGATTTTCCAGTAAAGCGTGGTAGAATATATTAAAGACATGCAGACTGCTGCACAGGAGGTGGACCTATGGGTATTTATGTGAATCCGGGAAACGGCAGGTTCCGGGAAGCTGTGAATTCAGAGATATATGTGGACAAGACGGGGCTGATAAGATACACGAATTCGATGATGCATACTATGCAGCACAATATATGCGTCAGCCGTCCGAGGCGCTTCGGCAAGTCACTGGCTGCAGGCATGCTGGCGGCGTATTACGGACGGGGATGCGACAGCCGTGAGATGTTTTCGGGATTCGAGATAGCGGCGGATGAGAGCTTTGAAAAACATCTGAACCGGTATGATGTGATTTTCCTCAATATGCAGGAATTCCTGAGCAGAAGCAAAGATATAAATGGATTGATAGACCGTATCAGCAGACTGGTGATCAGAGATCTCAAAAGTCTGTATCCGGATGTAGAATTTTTTGATGATACGAATGTGGTAGATTCTATCCAGGATGTATATGCTGCAGAAGGGCATCCTTTCGTAGTGATAATCGACGAATGGGACTGCATATTCCGTGAATACAAAAATGACAAGGCGTCTCAGGAGATCTATCTGGACTTTCTCCGGGATTTCATAAAGGACAAGGAATATATACATCTGACATATATGACAGGGATTCTGCCTATAAAGAAATACGGAACCCACTCGGCGCTTAACATGTTCGATGAATTTTCCATGATAGACCCGGGGCCGCTGGCAGAGTATGTGGGCTTCACGGAGCAGGAGGTCAGCGAGCTGTGTGACAGATATGGTATGGATCTGGGCGAAGTGAAGGACTGGTATGACGGCTATTCATTCAAAGGTGCTCCGTCCGTGTACAGTCCACGTTCTGTCGTGAGCTGTATGAGATTCGGCAATATAAGCAACTACTGGAACCAGACTGAGACATTTGAAGCCCTGCAGGTATATATAGACATGAATTTCGACGGGCTGAAAGACGACGTACTGAGCATGATGATGGGTGAACATGTGCCGGTGAGGACTGCTGGATTTTCCAATGATATGGTGACATTCAACAGTGAGGACGATGTCCTGACGCTGCTGGTGCATCTGGGCTATCTGGGTTATGATTCAGAAGAAAAGTGTGTGTTCATTCCAAACAATGAGATCCGGGAGGAATATGTCACAGTCGTATCGGTGTCGGACTGGGGCGAGGTTTCTTCCGCACTCCGGGATTCTGCGGACACTTTGAACGCTATATGGAAAGGGTATCCGGAAAGAGTAGCAGAGGGGATAAGAAAAGCTCATTTCGAAACTTCGCACCTGCAGTACAATGATGAGAATGCTCTCAGCTATACGGTTTCGCTGGCGCTTTATGCTGCAAGGAACTTTTACACGGTGCACCGGGAGCTTCCGGGAGGCAAAGACTTCGCGGATCTGGTTTTCGTTCCGAGAAAGCGTTTTGCAGACAGACCGGCACTGGTAGTGGAGCTGAAATGGAATGACTCTGCGGAAGGTGCCGTGGAACAGATCAAAAACAGGGAATACTGCCGCAGCCTTGAAGAGTACAGCGG
>CAKQUI010000002.1 GCA_934277495.1 uncultured Clostridia bacterium
TTGCAAAACTGCTTCACAAGTCCAATATAACAAAATCCTGTGGTGTTTCTGCTTATGAAGTATTTCAATTTTTATTACTGTTGATTTTTCAGGGTAAAAACCTGTTCCGGTTTCTGAATTCGATCTGCTTCATAAACTCCATCACGCTTTTTTCATCCCACTGTTGTGGTCTTTGGGGCTCCGTGAGATCTCCAAGCAGTTCCGGACGATATTGCAACAGAAACGATGCGCGCATATTGGAATATTCTGTCTGGTATGATTCATCCGATGGACTTACTTCGGTATACCCCAGTTCCCTGACCACATAATCTGCCACCTCATCCACAGAGTGCGAATCTGCCCTCAGAAATTTGATTACACGCTTTCGCCGGAAGTCATACATGCTCTTTTCTATCTTCTGTCTTAACGTTTTCTTTTTGTCTTTTCCGCTGCCGCTGTTCTTGTCTTTTTCTTTTTTGAGAGCGGCCAGTTTTTTCTCAGCTGCTGTAAGCACATCATAATTCGATACAAGCTTCCTGCCGCAGTCTGTCAACGCATCGTATGCTGTCCGGGCTGCCCTGATGTCATCTGCGGAATCCAGGGTTATCCTGCCTAAAGCTGCGATCATATCTGTGACTTCTGCAGCAGCTTTTTTATCGCTGACCGTTGGGATATCGACCATATCGTATAATGGCGATTCTCCTTTTGCAAATAGCTCATATGCTGTCAGTGCATTGTAGGCCTGCTCTGTAGCTGACGCATCCGCTCCTCCCCCTGCCGCTGCACTGAATCCGCTGCCGGGTATATACCTGCTCATGAGGCCGTCTACAGCACTCATGCCGTCCTTTATGAACCTGCTGTCTGATGCCGGATCTATCCCAATAGATGTCAGAGCTATTATGACCTGAGCACTCGAGCCTGTATCCTTATCCGGACCGAATGTCCCGTCGCTGCACTGGACTTTCGAGAGATATTCCAGCGCCTTGTCTGCTGTCTTTTTCACTGAGGCGTCTTTTTTGTGATATGGCGCCAGTGCCTGCAGCGCTACGGCTGTGATCCCGGCGTCAGGACTGCCGTCCGCTGTCCATCCGCCACTGTTTTCTGCTGCGCCTGTGAGGTATTTTACGAGTGCATCTCTGGAAGTCTGTTTTCTGCCCTGTTCTGCATCCGGTATACTGTACTGTTTTGAATCAAGTGCAATAAGCACCATCGCAGCACTTCTGACGCCGCCTTCAAGGACCGCATCAAGATCTGACACATCTTTAAGAAGATCTCTGCCGCCTGCATCTGACACATCACGTCCTGCAGCTGTTAGTCCCAGTATCAGCCGTGCTGTTTCACATATGTCTGAAGATCCTTCGCTCATCATTATATAGTTGACGGCGTTGAGATAATAGCCGTCTGTCTCTATATCTCTGATTTGTCCTGATCTGATACGGCCTATCACAGACCATTCGCCGCCGACATCACCCACTGAAGGTATCCCGGCTTCAGATATCACCTTTCCTGCATCATCGTGAGCCTGCTTCACATCATTTGACACGCCTGACGCCGCCTTCATCTGCTCCGCTGATAAAGTTTCTGGCAGTGACACATCTTCATTTTCTTCTGGTGAGCTTTCATCATCTTCCGGTTCCGGGATCACTGCTGTATCCTCACCGTCTGCCTGAACATCGCTGTCTGTCACGGTGCTGTCATCATTTGTATCTGCATTTTCGTACTTCTGTACTGTCTCGCTGGTGCCTGCTGCATCGTCTTTTTCATCGCTGTTTTTTCCTGTGCTGATGCCTCCTGCTGCATTTTCGGTTCCATTATCTTCACGGTCTGATGTATCATCAGAAGATGTATCTGCAACACCTGAATAATACAGCCTTATCCGGTCTCCGTCTGACAGATATCCTGCTGACTGGACATCGCCGGGGCTGATTTCTGTATCAGTACCGTTCATGCTCAGTTTCCACCGGCATCCGCTGCCTGCATCCCCGTCTGATATACCTGCCGCCGCTGTGACTCTGCTGCTTTTGAAAGAAATATCTTTATGTTCATCACTGAAAGCTTTTTTCAGTATATCTTCGATGGTCTCATCATGGGTCGCTGCGATATCACGCTCCATCAGTCTGCCCTGCCATGGTGCGCCGCTGCCGCTGTCCCATATATCGTTTTCTACAGTCAGATGTATGTGTATCGTCTCGTCTTCGTCCGCATGGACTGGGGATACTGCACCGCACATAATCATCATCACGCACGATATATATATGATATATTTTTTTATCCTCCTGCTGTATATGCCTGTTTTCAAAACCGGAAAACCTCCCTGATGGCCTGACGCCCCTTGTTTTTCTGCTGTACGCATGTCACGATATCCGCAGCCTGCGGATATCGCCTGCACTGACTTCACGATGCCGTCGGTCTGTGCCGTATCTGCATCTTGTCTTTATGTATCGCTGCCGTATCCTTTGCATGTATATTCCCATACGATTGATTCGCCGCCCTTGAGCTTATAACTGCTGCATCCGTAATTAGGAGCCCAGCCGTTCACCTTGTATATCCATCCTGACTGGCTGCCGCAGTCGAACTCGTAGAGATTGTTTATGCCTTCGATATAATTCGTGCCGTAACCCGGTGAATACGCATATTCCAGCTGTATGCCTGTAGCATCGCAGGCCCTTTTCAGCACATCGAACACGCTCTCGCCGTCCTTGAACTCGACGGTGGATGCTGCCAGTATCACTCCGTTGTCAGGCACATATCTTTCTTTTCCTTTGGTCAGGTCTTTCTTGTTTTTAAGTATAGTGCCGCATTTTATCGAGATCGTGCAGGTCTTCACACTGCTTCCGCCTGATGAAGAGGAACCTGAGTCTCCACTCTTGCCGGATGACCCTGACGAGGCTGAGGAAGAAGAGCTTCCTTCAGAAGATGACTCGCCTGCCGCTATCACCTTTTCTTCGTGGATCTTGCGTTCTTTTTCTGCTGTCTTTATCTCTTTCTCACGGTCGGCAACGACTTTGTCAAGATCCTTGCTGCTGAAACACAGATCGAAATCCTTTCCTGCAGCCTTTGCCTGCTTTATGTTGAAATCATTCAGCGATGATGCTTCAAGACGGTTTGAAGATATCTTGCCGCCGGTTACCGTTAGCTCCCTGCCTGCGCCGGCAGTGCTGCTTTTTTTGCCATTGGTCAGTTTCACCTCGCCGCTGAAGACTCTGACGCTTACCGAACCCTTGCGGACGTCTGCTGCAAATACGCTGCCGTCAGTCTCCACGATGCATCCGCCGCCTTCGAGACTGGTGAATCCGCTGCTGTTTTTCAGAGCTATGAAAGATTCGCCTTCGGACAGTGTCACGGAAAGTTTCCCATCATCCGACTGTGAATATCCCATCTCGGAGTTCTCTGAAAGTGCATATGAGTCGTGTCCTTTAAGGATAATGACTGATGAGCCTGATTTTGTTTCAATTATATCTCCGGATTTCAGTGATGTATCTTCATCCAGTGTATACGCTACTCCGCTGCGTTCCACATTCACGATACCTGTGACTTCTCCGGCTCTGACGTCGCTGCTGTCTGTGAACCAGCCTTTCAGATAGCCTGCTGTCACCACTCCGCACGCTGCTATGACAACTACCAGAGCTACCATCACCATATTGAGTATTTTACATTTTGACTTTTTCTGCATTTACTTTCTCCTGTTTCCTGCACAAAAAAACACCTGCAGCTTCCGAAGGTGTTCTGTGTGACCATATACACCGGGCTCAGTTTCGATCATCATGATCATGCAGCCTGCCTCGGTGATATTTCCTGCATAATAAAACACTGCCTGACCTCAGAAGACAAATCTGCTTCAGATCCCGGATATGTATACCTGCTTTATCATAATGATAGCACAGCTGCTGAGACACAGTGCCGGCCTTCCACCGTCTTCCACAAGATCCTTTCTGAATGTATTTTATTCCGATGTTTTAATATTACTATCCTGCACAAGTATGTGTCAAGATTTTATGACTTTATGTGTCATATTCGGCACGTACAGTAAATACAGCTATCAGCTCTGCCGTAAAACAGAAATCCCCGTGCACTGATCCGGGATCTGTGCCGGGGATTTCTGACTTTTCATTTCATGCCGGTCTTTTACCTGCTGTATCAGTAATTGTACGTTGTGTACACCCTTACTTTTTTCACAGAGCTGTATGCGCCGTATACTTTCTTGCCGTCTACAGTCCTGTAAGCTCTTACCTTGTAGTAGTAGTTCTTTCCTTTTTTGAGGTTCTTGTTCACGAATTTCACTGTGCTGCCGCTCTTTATAGTCTTGACGCACTTGAATCCGCCTGACTTCTTAGTGGAACGGTATATCTGATATCCGCTTGCACCTTTCACCTTGCCGTATGTCACAGTTACTTTCGCTTTGCCTGTCCTCAGGCTGAGTTTTCCTGTTTTGCCCAGGGAAGTCTTCACTGATCTTACAGCTGAGTATTTGCTGTATACATCGTTTCCGTTTATCTTAGCGTATGCTCTTACCTTGTAGTAGTAAGTTTTTCCTGTCTTCAGGCTGCTGTCGGCTGCCGATGTCTTCGTCACTGACGCTGTCTTCTTGAATCCGCTGTTCTTTGAAGTAGATCTGTATACTTCATAGCCGTCTGCGTTCGCTACAGCCTTCCATGTGATCTTTGCTGTCTTGTAGTCTGATGCTTTCACTGTCGCTGCAGTCGCTGCTGCTGCAAACTCTTCTGCCTTGAGCTCTTCATCTGTCTTCACTGCTGCCAGTTCTTTCTTCGCAGCTTCCAGGACCTTCGCAACGCTGTCTGCATCTTCAGCTGCTATTATATCAGACTGTCCGTTCACTATGATTGACATGATCTTCAGCTGTTCTGCAAGTCTGTATGCAGATGTGTCTGCTATCGTGCCCTTCAGTTCTTTAAGAGCGCTGTTCTTTGCAGTTTCCAGAGCTTTTGCAGCTTCTTTTTCTGCCTTGTCTTTTTCCTGCTGTTCCTTCAGCTTGTCCAGTTCAGCCTGTCTGTCGGCATCTGCCTTGTCCTTGTCGGCCTTTTCCTGTGCAGCTTTTTCTTTGTCAGCCTTTGTTTCGATCTTGCTGATATCCTGCTTTGCTTTTGCGATTATAGTGTCGATGTCATCCGCATCCTCTGCCGATTTCATCTGACGCTTAGCGTCCTTGATGATGAGGTTCACCTGATCAAGCTCATCCTGATCGTAATCTGAATCCGATATCATACTTCCCAGCTGGTCTGCAGCTACTGCTTTTCTCACTTCGAAGAGGCCAGTATCATCGCTCTGCTTAGTGTATGTAACGTAGTAGTTTTTCTTAGTCTTGCCGTCTTCTGCAGTCACTTCCACTCTTACGGCTGTAGTATCTTTGCCTGAACCGAAGTAGATAGCGTATCTGTTATGCCCTGAACTGCTGGCTGTGACTTTGATCTCTTTTGTATTCTTGTCGCTGACACGGTTGTCGTCTATGCCGTATAATGCATAGACCTTTACGCTGGCACTCTTGTGTCTGGCATCAGGCCAGAGGTTTTCGAAAGTCCTTGAAGAACCTGCGTTGTACATAGTATACACATCCTTGTCAGGCGTGAATGTCGGGCTCAGCGTCAGGAAGCTGCTGTAACCGTTGTATTCATTGACCTGAAGTGAACTGAGAGCAGCATCGTCGGATTTTGATCTGATGCTTATAGTGTATGTCCTGCTGTACTCGCCATTGGTTACTTTGATCACAGCCTCTGCCGTTCCGTCAGCTTTGAGATCTACCTTTGCTGTGTCTGATGTCAGCTTTTCATCGTTCACAGTTACGCTCGCACCTTCTGCCGCTGCAAGTCTGATGTCTACTGACTTTGTTCCGGAATCGACCACAGCCTCATATGATGTCGTCCCTGATTTGAATTCCTTGTTAAGCTCAGGTTCTCCGCCTGTGAGCTCCATGCTTTCAAGGTATGCATTGTTGTTTTCAAGAGCGAATATGTTGCATGAATCGTTCTTGTAGTATATAGTGCCGTCCTCGCCGCAGATAAGACTTGTGATGCAGTACTGTGAATATCCGTCTGCGTCATATATCTCTGTCAGCTCTGCACCTTCTGCCTTGGTGTTGTCAGGCTTTGTCTTCACCATGGAAACACCGCCCGGAGTCATGTTGTATGTGGAATAAAGGTAGATATATCCGGTGGATTCTTCGTATGCTGTTGACAGCAGTACCGATGACTGCGGATAACCCTTGAGACCTACAGCGTAGTCCATTTTCAGTGTGTCGGCTTCCGCAACCACCAGGTTGCCCTTGGAGCCTGTCGCTGATATTCCTGAACCTGTTGCAAAGTATACCTTGCCTTTGTAAACTACAGGGGTACTTGTTGACTGTGCATTGTAGTTCTCATCCTTGAGATCTGACAGCTTTCCTGTCTTTTCATCTATTGCAGCTGAGAACAGGTGACCAGCTTTTGTAGTACCGTATACTCTGCCTGATTCCTTGTCGTATGCGATAGTTGATCTCTGGTCTCCTGTGAGATCGCAGTCGCTTATGACTTCACCTGTGTATTTGTTTACTGAATAGAGTTTTGATGCCTGGTTGTAGCTCGAAGTACCATCATCTGTTCCGAATACCAGTGTATCACCGATTGCCACCGAGCCTGCCCAGTAAAATCCACCTGTGTGAGTGAATCTCCATGTAGCAAGCTTCGACTCATCAGTCTTCTCTGTATCTTCATCTGTGACTGACAGGCACACATAGTTGGCGTCTTTTGTTTCAGAATTCCAGAAACCTGTGTAGATGTACCCGTCGCTGTAAGTGATCGGCGAAAGCGACTGTCCGCCGAGAGGATCTTTGTATACCCATACTGATTCAAGAGTGTCAGCGTTCACTGCCTGGATAGTGCCGCCTGCCAGCGGGCAGAAGATCATGCCGTCTGCATATGTCATAGGTGTGTATCCCCAGTTAGTGGAACCTACGAGCTGTCCTTCCTTTTCTACTTCACCTGTTTTAGGATCCAGCTGGTATATCTTGCTTCCTACTATCGTCATGACTTTGCCTTTTACGATTATCTGGATACAAGGTGCTGCCGACCAGCCTGTGCCGTACTTCTTCGCCCATCTGAGGTTAGTGGACTTTGCTGTTATCGGCGTCTTTGCATTTGTGATAGCCATGTTCACATCGCTGTTACGGAAATTCTTCCATTCAGCCTTGATGTTCTTGTCTATCTTGCTGTTTTCAGCAGCCTTTTCAAGCTTCACTTCCTTGACTGTATCCTTGTCAAGGCTGAGCTCGCCGCTCTGCCCTATATAGCCTGTCTTTGTAACAGTGTATGTATAAGTCTCTCCCGATGAAAGTGGATATGTTCCATCAGCATCTGCTTCGACTTTTTCGCCGGAAGCATTTTCTACCCTTACGATGGAATCTGAAGGATCCGCCTTCAGGGTCAGTTTGACTGTATCTGCCTGTGTGACAGCACTGCCGCTGTCATCTCCTGCTGCAAACACCGCTGATGTGCTGCCGCCGAAGATGGAGACTGCCATCATCAGCGTCAGCATCAGCGCAACGAGTTTTCTTTTTTTCATTCTTCTCTCCTTTCGCCTACTTAGCTTTGGCTTTCAGTACTTTCGTATCGGAACTGTAGACTTTTTTACTGCCGACTTTCCTGTACGCCCGCACTTTATAATAATAAGTTTTACCTTTTTTAAGCGACTTGTTCGTATATTTCACTGTGGAGCCCTTCGTTATGGTCTTCACAGCCTTGAATCCACTTTTTGACTTCATGGAGCGGTATATCACATATCCGTTTGCCCCGGATACCTTCTTCCATGATACGTCAGCTGACTTCTTTTTCGCCTTCACCTTGAAGGACGACGGAGTGGAAAGTTTCGGTACTGCATTAGCTCCGGCTGACTGGCTGCTTTCTGCACTTCCTCTGACAGCCGACACTTTGTAGTAATACTTCGTGCCTGTAGTAAGTCCGCTGTTTGTATATGTCACGGTGTCGCCCCTTGTGATGGTCTTTATCAGACCATATTTCTTTGTCGATGACGAATACCTGTATATTTTATATCCCTGGGCCCCTGCAACCTTGCTCCATGTCAGCTTCAGACTGCTGTATGACGCTGATGCTGCTTTCAGAGTCGGTGCCTGCAGCATAGTCTTTCCTGAAACCTGCTCCGAGTAAAGCTCTCCGGCAGGAACTCCTCCCGCAAGGATATACGGCCGCACTGTATAGTAATATGTAGTGCCCGGCGTGGTCCCCGCTGTCATGGAAAGAGTGTTCCTGTCTTTCACTGTCTTTATCACACTGCCTCGTTCGCCGGCTGTCTGCGAGCGGTATATCTCATAACCGTCTGCCTTGCTGTTGATGTTCCAGCTGAGCTTATGCTCATTGTAGGCTGACTGGGATACCTTTATGACAGGTTCCTGTGTTCCTGTCCGAAGCTCAGTATCGGCGATCTCATTCTCCGCCTTTGTCAGCTTGTCAGTATTCTGTACATAATCCTGCAGTTTGCTGCCCAGCGCTTCATAGGAAGCTCTTGCCTTTTCTGCTGCTGCTTTCTTCTCATCGAAGCTTTCTGCATATGCTATATCGTCTATCAGCTTCGAAGTTTCCCTGACAGCTTCACGCTCTGCCTGGCTTGCGCTGCTTATGGTGATGTAGTCGGCAGGCGGATCTGATCTCTTTTCCTTGTCGCTGTACATCACATGGTCGAAGGATACTTCTATCTCAAGAGTCGTATCAGTTACAGGTTCCTTCGAATACGAGACATACTTCGTGACGTCTCTTGTCATGTCGTTTGCAAGATATGCAGTGACTTCCATGCCTGCCGGATCGAAAGTCTCGCCGGAATCGTATTTCGTCTTGTCCGGCTGCTTCGTTATCTTTATCTTTTCGACTTTGCTGCCGAGAGCCATCATATATGATGAATCGTTCTTGAAATATATCGTGCCGTATTCATCTATGATCGGACTGCATATAGCATATTCTGCCTGCTCGCCTCTCGGAGTAAAAAGCGTATCTGCGTAGTTCACATCTTCCTTGTCTTCACCGATGATACCGCCGTTGTTCACAGGGTCGGTCTCGGCTTTCGTCTGCCCCGGCTTGTCCTTTATGACACGGAGGATACCCGGCGTATAGTTTTCTATGAAATATACATAGCTGTATCCGTCATCGCTCTCGTATGCCGAAGTCAGAAGACCGCTGGTCTGAGGATAACCTCTGGTCGGCACGCAGTATGCCACCTTGTTTGCTGCGATATCTATGACAGTTATATTGTGACCGGCATATGCAGTGAGGTTCTTTCCTCCTGTTACGCCTACATAAGCTCTGCCGTTTTTTATCACCGGCGTGGAACTGCTCTGACCTGCTGCCGAGTTGTCTATACTGCCGCTGCTGTCTACAGGATGCAGCTGAAGCTTTGTCAGGCTGGACTTGTCGAAAGTCCCGTCAGACTTCATCTTCACAGTGTAGAATACGCCGCCTTTGCTGGTGAAGCAGTATCTCTGCGTACTGCTGTCATATATCACAGTGGATCTTATATCACCGCTGATATAGTCTATTTTGTCTTTGACGCTGCCGGTCTGAGGATCGAAAGCAAAGAGCGTTCCTGATGCTGATGTATCCGATCCGTCATCGGAGCCGACTACTACAGCATTATCTGTGGCGCAGGCTCCTGCCCAGTAGAATCCTCCCTTGTGGGAATATGTCCATGCAGCAGTCTTCGCTTCATCAGTTTTGCCCGGATCTTCATCCGTCACAGACAGGCACACATAATTGGCGTTCCTTATGTCTGAATTCCAGAAGCCTGTATATATGTATCCGTCCTTGTATGTTATCGGCGAGTTCGGCTGTCCCTTGTAAGGATCTCTGTATACCCACAGAGACTCAAGAGTGTCAGCATTGAAAGCCTGTACCATGCCGTCTGCCAGTGCTATGAATATCATGCCGTCTGCATATGTCGGCGGAGTAAGGCTGAATGTTGACTTGTACGCCATCTTTCCACGTTTTTTCACTTCGCCTGTGACACGGTCCACTCTGACGATCTCGTTGCTTGTGGAAAATACTATGTCATCGTCTACGATGATCGGTGAGCTTGGTGCTCCCGACCAGCCTTCGCCATTCTTCACAGCCCACAGTAGCTGTGCATCTGATGCCTTGACCGGCGACTTCGCTGTCGTGATCCCGTTGTTGGCAGCATTTCCTCTGAAATCAGGCCATGATGAGCTTATGGACTTGTTTATGTCTTTATTTTCTTCGGCTGCTGTGAGCTTTCCGTCTATAGTTATATCTTTGCCGCCTGCTGTTATTGTGCCGCTTTTGCTGACATAACCTTTTTTCGTTATGCTGTATCTGTATTCACTGCCTTCGAGCAGACCTTCTGCTTTCAATGATGCTCCGTCTGCCGATGCTTTTTCTTTCAGTACATCGCCGCCTTCATCATCTGTCACACACACTACAGTGTCTTTGAGAAGACCGCTGAAGATGCATCCCGGCTTCGCCTTTTTCACGATGTCCAGCACATAGGCTGTCTTTTCACCGTTCTGTCCGGTGACAGTGAAAGTCACTTTCTGGCTGCCTTCCTCCACAGGTATACTGAACCTGCCGCCGGATAAATCTGAGGCTCCGTCTGCTGTTATGTCATATTTGTCGGAGGATGCTGCAGCTGATGCCGTAAGCGACTTCGTGTCCGCCGATATGCTGACGCTGTAATCCGTGACGCTGCTGCTGAAAGACGGCGTCAGTTTGAAAACATTGCCGTTATCATCTTTTACGCTCAGCGATGAAAGAGTCGGTACTCTTTTGATACTGATATCATACTCCTGGGACGATTTGCCGCATATGGCTGTCACTTTGCATGATGCATCGCTGTCTCCCGACGATATCAGTCCACGTATCGCCTGTCCTGATGATTCCGATATCACTTTCGTGGACTGCTGCTGTTTCCCGTTCCTGTCTGTATATTCCAGCTTCAGTCTGCTCTTTGCATTTACAGCTCCTGCCTCGCTGGTCATCTTTGCCCATACGGATATGCTGTCGCCGCTGTCAGGTACATAGACAGTATATGCTTTCGTATCCGCCTTGAAATCAGGCGACATCCTGTATTTCACAGCTGATGAAGATGCACTGTCTCTGAAGGAGAGCTCCGACAGTACTGTCAGGTTTTCGGTGCCTGTATCGTCTTCTGTACTGTCGCCTGTGACTTCGATCACCGCCACAGGAGGCGCCACGCAAGGATCCTCGCTCTGACTCTTGAATGTCTCATACAGCGGCGTCGATGACACGTAATATGTACCGGGATCATCGAAGGACAGTGTCACATTTCCTGAGCTGTCGGTCTTCCCGTCCCAGTTGTCCCAGTTGTCGTTGCTGTTGCCTCCGTATGTGTCGTCTTTCTGGGCATATACGATATCTTCGTTTTTCATCACGAGAGGCTCACCGGCAGAATCCATATTGGTACTGGAGCCAGTCATCTTCAGCGTGAAGTTTTCTCCTGTTTTCACCGTTTTCATGGTCGGTGAAAAGCTTGCGAAAGCTCCCGATGTATAGAAAGACCAGTCGGTGAACATCGCCACGTCGATCTCCATGTTGTCTTCCAGCAAGATGTAGTCGGCAGTTGCACCCCAGCCTTCCGCCTGCAGCGGGTAGCTGTGGTTCACGTAGTACATCAGGTTCTCGTCATGTCCCCAGAACTTCTTCATGTACATGGAAGTGGCGCTGCCTGTTATTGTCAGCGCATCTCCGCCGTCGTAATATCCATCGGATTTTTTGCTGAGATCCAGCTTCTCTCCGCCCAGATAATATGTTTCTATCATCTTTATGTAAAAATGCAGCAGTGTAGGCTGCTTTATGACTTCTGTACCGTCATATCCGCCGCCTTCCTCTGCAGGTTTGCTTTTGTATCTGTAGAAGTCTTCAAGACCGTAATCCTTGAGGTCGAAATAGTCCACAGTCACAGGTACATGACACATCAGTGTCTCATTGTCATCCTTGCCGGTGACGAACTTGCCGTCATCGCTGAGGGTGAAATAAACTGTGACGCTGGAGCTGCCTGATCCTGTGGTGTCTGCTGCTTTTGAGCTGCCTGAGTTCTCCATGGTCTTTATGGCAGCCTGCTTTTCCTTTGCCGTCACTTCAGTGCCGTTCTGCACTTTCTGACGGCTTACCGAAGTGCTGCTGTCAGGCTGGGCACTGACTTTCAGGGGCATGCTGCCGATGAGCGTCATACACATCATCACTGCAGTTATCCACGCCAGTATACGTCTGCGTCCTTCTGTCATTCCGGTGTCCTCCTTTTTCTTCTTTCTTCTCAGTAAAGTCCTTTTATCCATTTGAGTCTGAACCGTTTCAGCGGGCTGCTCTGTTTTTTAAGCAGCTCCAGCATATCATCCTTGTGATCTCTGACATGATCCCGTTCCTTTTCTGATATGTCTCTGGTGCTGTATACAGCTTTCTGGTATATACCTGCCGCTTTCCTGTAGTCCTGACTGTATTCTTTTCCTGCTGTATCCTCTATATCGCTGCAGTAGTCATACAGCGAACAGTTCCTCCGGACTACGCCAAGTGCCTGCAGAAGATCCAGTATATATGCAAACAGCTCTGTGACTGCATTTTTCAGATCATCGTCTTCAAAAGACGCTCTGAGTCTTTTAAGCCTGCGGTACCTCGCTGACAGATGCCATATCAGCAGTGCTGCCAGCAGCAGTATCAGTATACCTGCCGCAGGTATCAGGATCTTTTTCAGCGGCATTCTGCTGTCGTCTTTTTTCTTTTCAGGTTCTTTCGGCTCATAGTTGTCCTTCTCCATTTCCAGAGACTGACCTGCGCTGCCGCTGCTCCCGCTGCTGCCGCTTCCTCCTGATGCAGAAAGCTGCTGAGGCTGCTCCATCACATCCAGGTACGGAGGCGTGACTTCGAAAGGTATCCAGCCTATACCGTCCTGATAATATTCCACCCATGCGTGGGAATCGTTGTCCGTTATGGTCAGCTTCCCTTCTTTATTGGCTTTCTTCGCTGCATCCGGAGTTATCAGATACCCTTCCACATACCTTGCCGGTATGCCGTAGTATCTGAACATCAGCGTGGCTGCTGTGGCGTAATGCACGGAATATCCCGACCTGCTTATCTCGAAAAGATCCTGCATGAAATCCGTATCCTCGCTGCGTGCTGCAATGTCTGTATCATATTTCAGCTCCTTGCCGAGAAAGTTCAGTATCTTTTCTTTCGCTGTCCTGTAGCTGACGTGTTCAGCCCCTTCAGGCTTTGCCGGTATACTGCCGGCATGGTTCTCAAGCAGCCTCCGTGTCTTTGCCGGTATGCTGGTGTATGTATCATATACCCATTTGTTGTATCTGCTCTCCTTTGCTGCATATGAAGCAAGCTGCCCTTTGTCCAGTTTCCTGGAAAGCATGGCTGCAATCACCGGATACCGCTTCACCTGATTTTTCAGTGTGGTGATGGTATATGAATGTTCCCCGCTGTATCCGGAAGCTGTGAAACTGCCATCGTCCAGCACAGAATCGTTCATCACCGATACGCTTTTACTGTCTTTGTTCCCTGTTTCAAGTTCTGTCAGTTCATACGGCGTGTAATAATAACGTCTGTCTGCACCGACATTCTTTATTTTCATCGTCAGTGTATCTTCCGATACCTTTTTATCTATATTCACAGCTGCATATGACAGCTGGTTCTGTCCGAATGATCCTGCATCATGCAGCCAGTAGAAATCATCTGCGTTGCTGTAAAGCTTCTTTCCGTCTGTCTCTTTCCAGCCGCTGCTGCTGTAGTCGCATCCTGTAAAGCCCCTGAGATAAAGCGACTCGTACTTTTCAGCTTTTATTTCCAGCATCGGCTCTCCTGTGAACTGGAGATTGCCCAGATCCGAGAAATCTCCTTCCGGCATGGACCTCATCGTATCATCACCGTATCTTGCTTTATAGATACGCTGTGAAACAGCATCTGCCACATCACTGGCAAGACCCGCCCTGCTGTAGTTTTCATCGAAGCCTGTCCTGCTGAATGCCGCCGTGCCTGCTGCAGACAGAAGTGCGATAAGAAGGACTGCATAGATCAGTGTACTGCCGGCTGTCCTCCTGCCATTCATGAAAGCTCCGGCAAAAACTGCAATGGTGCAGGCTCCCATAACGGTCAGCCATACTCCTGAAGAGGTGCTGCCGCATATGATGTTCGCTGCTGCTGTTATGATAAACAGAGCTGCTGCAGCTATCCTGTTTCCTTCTCTTACGATGAACACTGTCATGAATACTGCTGCTGCCGTTATCACCGCTGCCGCCCATGCTATGCATATGCCGTTCTGGCTGCCTGTGCATGATACAGCGATATCCATGAAGATCTTCCGTCTCAGGATACCTGTCTGATGGATAGCTCCGTTTGCTATCAGCGCAGCCCCATTCCTGACATAAGCTCCTCTTACTGCCGCCAGCAGGATCACCGCTGCCGCATATCCGCATCTTGCGATCACGCCTTTCCTGCCGATGAGACACCAGACTATGTTCAGCACCACAGCAGCTGCTGCAGCCGTCGCTGTTATCATCAGCCATCCGGCGTCTGTTTCTGTCAGCGTGCATATACTTCCTGTAAAAGAAGCCGCATATGCTGCTGATATCAGCATATATGCAAATATCTCTGCTGCCTTTTGTCTGCTGCCTGTATTTTCTATTTTTTCCAATGAAAAAGCGATGGTGCTTTTCCCTTTATCTATCATAAATGCTACCTCATCATATACTTATGTCATGAAGCGTGCGTCTGCAGTCATCCGGAGTGCATGCTGTTATACGCATGCCGTCGCCGGTAATGCCTGAAGCTGCGTTCCTTTCATCGCTGCATACGATAGCCGTCGCATATATACCTGCCAGCCCCCCGGCCGGTATCCTCGGCTGGTGAGGCGTCACATATACAAGATGTGCCTTGTCTATCATTCCCTTTTCGATGATATAATGTTCCACTGCCGATATATCATCATAGCTGCATCCTGCTGACAGTATCCTGTCCATGACGCTGTTTATGTCGTCTTCTGATGATATGTCGAAGCTGAAAATACGCTCCTCCTGCCTGTCGTACCATGCGATACAGTGGGATATGCCGCTGTCTGCAAGGTTCTCGCTGAGAGTGATATATATTTCAGCTATGGCACTGTAAACTTCAGGAGAGTGTTCTTCATCCTCGCCGATACCGGTCTCCAGCATCAGCATCACCGAATTTTCCACAGGCAGCGACGGGAGTCTGACCATTATGTCATCGCACTTGCCTGTCAGCTTCCAGTGTATGTTCCTGATACTGTCTCCTTCACGATATTCACGTATACCGAAGACTTCGCTTATGTCGTTTCCGGGCCTGTACGCCGAATACTCGATGCTTTCGCTGTCTGATCTCAGCCCCGGCATTATCCGCAGAGAGACCGGAAAAACATCAGGCAGTATCCTGAGCCTGTATTCCATGTCAGTCTTTATGTCTTGCCTGAATATGCCGAACATATCGTATATCCTGACATTCCGGAAAGTCATCCTTACCGATCCGCACAACGTGTCGGTCAGCGAAAAGTGTATCTGCCTTCCGGCTCTGCCTGTCAGGGAAGCAGTGAAAGTCATATCCTGCTCCTGACCCGTCAGGACGTTTCTGACAGTCATACAGATATCTGCACGGAAAACCGGAAGCCTTCCTCTGCCCTGCACTGTAAGCACGCCCTCTGCGGCTTCTCCCTTGCGGCATGTGTGCGGCATCGTTATCTTCGCATCTATGCTCCTGCAGGATACCGCCGTATATATCACTGATATAAACGGTATCATTAAAGCTGCTCCAAGGAGCCACAGACCGCTGTATATATCCGAAAATATGTAGTTCGCAAGGAGCAGTATCAGGCTCACAACCCATACTATCCTGCTGCTTCTCATCGTTTCTTACCTGTATCTGCAGCTGTATGTCCCTGTCTTATCTGCGGCACCGGCTCCATTTTCAGGATCTCAGCCAGTATGTCTTCAGCTCTGCGCTCTGCTATCCTCGCCTTCGGGCTCACTATTATCCTGTGACCGCAGACATCACTGAACACAGCGCTGACGTCTTCCGGTATCACGAAATCCCTGCCTGTGACGAAAGCGTAGGCCTTCGCCATCCTGCACAGGGCCAGTGTTCCTCTGGGACTCACGCCCAGCTGTATCATTTCATTCCTTCTCGTGGCGTCTGCCAGCCTTGCTATATATTCATAGACAGGATCTGCGATATATACCGCATCTGTCTCTTCCTGCATCTTTATAAGTCGTTCCTTGTC
This sequence comes from uncultured Clostridia bacterium, assembly GCA_934277495.1. GTDB lineage: Bacteria > Bacillota > Clostridia > Peptostreptococcales > Anaerovoracaceae > Lentihominibacter. Next base: position 16,234 of record CAKQUI010000002.1, read on the forward strand.
AGTCACCTGATTTATCTCGCTGAGAGGATCCCTGCGATGTCTGTCCTTGAGAATGTTTATCTGACTTTTGAGATCAGGGTAGCCCATAGCCAGCTTTACCATGAATCTGTCCAGCTGCGAATCCGGTAGCATCTGCGTGCCTGCAGAGCCTGTCGGGTTCTGGGTCGCCAGCACGATGAAAGGCTCCGGAAGCTTTCTCGTCACGCCGTCCACTGTGGTCTGACGCTCCTCCATCACCTCCAGCAGCGCTGACTGTGTCTTGCTGGAAGTCCTGTTTATCTCGTCTGCCAGAAGCAGGTTCGTCATTGCTGCTCCAGGCTTGTATACGAACTGTCCTGTATGTTTCTCATATACTGAAAAGCCGGTGATATCCGACGGCACGCTGTCTGCTGTGAACTGCACTCTCCTGTGATCCAGTCCCAGGGTCTTGCTGAACGCCAGCACCAGTGTGGTCTTGCCCACCCCCGGTACGTCTTCCAGCAGCACATGACCTTTTGACAGCACTGCCATGAACACCTTGGCTATGATGAGATCCTTGCCTATGATGACTTTCCTGACCTCGTTCAGTACCTGCATTACTTCTTTATGCATCAGTATATATCTCCTTTTCATCCTCACATCAGTATGTCTTTTTGAAAGTGCTGCCCTGATATGAGCCTCCTATATCCATCCCGTATGCCAGAGTGTATCTCACCTTTACTATGGATCCGTCGTGCAGATCCACAGCTGACGCACTCTCCGATATGAACTTGCCGTCCACGAGGATTATCCATCCTGAGCCCTGGGTGTAGTCCTTTTCACCCAGACTGTTCATGGATCGCTGCGGATCGTCACGGCTGCCCTGCCAGGTTATGCCGTGGTCGTCTATCTCATCCTTGAGGGCCTCCGGTATGTTTGCTTTCTTTCCTATACCGCTCCTGCTTATGCCGCTGAGATAGAATCCCTGGTCGGTGCTGCCTGAGCTGATACATCCGAATCCTCTGGATTCCAGGACTCTCACGATGACTTTCGCAGCATTGTCACCTGCCAGAAGATCTGTCGTGGCTCCTGATACCAGGCTGCCCAGTCCGATGACATTGGCGTCCATGTTCACTGTGACCGTACCGATCTTTTCGCTGTCATCTGGTCTGACGTAATTCACAGTATATGTGAACTCCTTCACCCTGCCGTCGTCGTCTGTTATGATGATACGGATCGTATTTTTCCCTTCGCTGAAATTCAGCTTGTACGTCACATACGGGTTCGTGTCTCTGACGATCTGGTGGCTGCCGTTGAGGTATACCTCCACACCGTCATAGTATATCTTCTTTCCTTTGTAGTCCTTCGCTGCAAGCTCCAGTGTGTAAGGGTTCTTCTTTTTCACAGTCTGACCGTCGCTGATATTGATATGCGTCAGTGACGGCTCTGTCTCCGGCGTGGCGACAGGTACATATTTTATCTTGTATGTGGCAGAATCCTCTTCTTTGCCGTCGGTGGCTTTCAGCCTGATGGTATTGTACGCCTTCTCTCCCTGAGGGACGAGCTGTACATCGTATACGCCGTTTTCGCCTTTTACCTGCTTGTTATTGAGTGTCACAGTGAACTCTGTCTTCGCACTGCCGCCCACTGCTTCGGCCCTGAAGGTGAAGTCCGGCTTCACTGCCTTTACGGTCTGGTCCTTCAGGTCGGTCTCGATGTGCAGTCCCTTAGGAGGCTGGTAATATACTTTGCAGGTTTCCTTCAGCTTGTGTTTCGAGTCATACTCTGCCGATATCGTGAAGACATTCTCGCCTTTTTCCAGTTCAGTCTCATATGAGCCGTCTGTCCTGGAAAGTTCCCTGCCGTCATGTTCCACGATCACATCAACGTCATCTTCTCCGAAGGCTGCCGATGCGGTGAAGCCGAGATATGCCGAATCGACTTTCATGCCGTCTTTCAGCGACGTCCTTATGACGAGATGGCGTGTATCTACATTTATCGTATAGTTCTTGTAAGGGGATATCTCCTGGCCGCTGCTGCTCTCGTAAAGCACCTGGACTCTGACAGCATTTTCGCCTTCGCTGAGATGTATCGTGAAATCGGTCCTGGCGTCGTTTATACTGTCGGTCATCCTGCCGTCCACGAATATCATGGTCTTTTTCGGAGTCAGCGATGGGATCTTGTGCTTTATGGAAAAATCATAATCCCTGGTCGTCACTGTTTCACCGTCTTTTATCGTGGTAGTGAAATATACGGTGTCAGTCTTTCCTTTGTTTTTCTTTCCTTTGCCCTTCGACTTGCTGCTGTCGTTTTTCCCCTGTTTTTTGCTGCTTTTATTTTTTTTATCTTCTTTTTTGTCGTCTTTTCTGGTCTTGTTTTCCTTCTTCGTGCTGTCTTTGACTTTGTCGGAAACCTTTAGACTGTTTCCTTCGGCGGTCAGCATCAGAGAACTGTCTGTTTTCTGAGCTGTCCTGTTTTCAGGCTCCGTGCGCTGCTGTGAAAAAGCCGCCCAGCTTATACCTGACAGTACCAGCAGGATAACAAGTGTGAAAACAAGATGACGCTTAGTTCCCCGCAGCTTCATAAAGCATACGTCCTTCATCTGCCAGAGCGACAGCATCCAGCGCACAAAGCGCCTGCTCTGTTGCCATCATATCGCTGTCTGAACCTTCCTCATGAGCGAACATATCATCATCCGTCATATATCCGGCAAGAGCATCCACCAGTGTCCTGCCGTCTGTGATGAAGCGCTGGTCTGTCAGCGGGTCGATACCGGCAGCTGTCAGCGCTATTATAGTCTGTGATATGCTTTCCGAGCTGTCATAGCCTCCACCTTCCTGCTGCAGATCCGCCATTACGTCCACAGCTCTGTCGATGACTTTTTTCACCTTTGCATCATCTTTGTAATATGACAGTGCCTGCACAGTCATCGCCGTTATATCTATATACGGGCTGCCCTCCGGACCTTCAAGAGCGAATCCGCCGCCCTTTATCTCCTGGCTCAGTATATAGTCGATATACTTGTCTGAACTGTCCAGCACTGGCTCATACCCTGCCATGTTCGCCGCTATGAGTGCGAACGCAGGTCCGTTTATACCCTGTTTTTTTACGAAGTCAAGATCCTTCGCAGGCTTCATCAGATCATACCCTGCTACATCTGTCGGATCCTTTCCTATGCAGCTCGCTGCTATGCTGAGCCTTGCATATTCTGTATATTTTGTTGAAGACAGATCGCCTTTCATTTTTTTCACGTATTCGCATACGCGGTCATAGTATCTGTCGTAATAGTCTTTTTCAGTTTCGATGCCGCTCTTCGACAGGGCGATCACCGTCCAGTCGCCTCCGACGGCTCCTGTCTTTGCTTCCTTTGACTGGCTGTAAAGTGCCTTTGCGACCTGATCCCGCATAGATACAGGATCATCTTTGCTGCTGCCGCATGAACTCATTATCATCAGCAGTATCAGCACCACCGCAAGAACAGCCGGAAAGCCTCTTTTTCGAAATTCCTGTTTCATTGCTTTATTCCCTTTCATCCTTTTTTTCATCCTTTTCCTTTTTGTATGATGATCCCCGTGCCGCCTCAAATGCTTCCCCAGGCTTCCCCTTTGCCTTTCATTCATTTCATCCGCAGGAACATTTCTGCTCCTGCGGATGTATATATTGTATAACTTGATTTTTTACTATCTGGTCTTTACTGACTTTGCTTTTGACCAGTCTGAATAGTATGTACCATTTCCGGCTTTTGCATATGTCCTCACCTGAACATAGTATTTTTTGTTTGCCTTTAGCTTCTTCACGGCTTTGGACGTTACAGTGTTCTTTTTGACTGTCACTGTCTTTGCCTTGCTCATCTTGCTGCTTGTCGCATACCTGATCTGATATCCGGATGTTTTAGTGCTCTGTTTCTTCCACTTTACTGTGAACTGTTTTTTGCCCTTTGTGACTTTGGATATCGTCGTGCCCTCAGGTACGATCCTGAAAGTCTTCACTTTCGTTCCTGCATATTCGCCTTTTCCTGTCACAGCCACCTTTGCAGTGCCTATGTTCTTGTTTGCTGAATATGCTACAGTGTAGTCTGTACCCTTTTTGAGAGTCTTTCCGTAGTATGCAGCTTTCACTTCAGGCTTCTTTGCTTTGCCGCTGTATGATGTGCTGCTGTATGAAAGTGTTATCTTCACTGCATCGAACTTAGTCTTTGCCAGCTCATCTTTGATGTTCAGGTTTTCATACTTCATTTCAGCGTTCACCAGCTTCTGGTAATTGCTCACCTGTTCCTTTTCGCTGTCGGAAAGCTTGTCGTATGCCTTTCTTGCAGCATCCAGCTTGTCTTTACTTGATGCATCCACAGTACCGATGGCATCTATGGCTTCGATGGCAGCCTTCACATCCAGCTTGCTGATCTCGCTGTTCAGCTTGTCTGCATTGAAGACATTTTCCTTGTCGGCATCTGACAGTGCATCGTATGCTTTCTTTGCTGCCAGCAGATCGCTTTCGCTTTCAGCTGATTCGATCATAGCTGCTACATCTGCGGCTGCGTTGTCTCCTGCTTTTGAAGTATGGATGTAGTAGATCACAGGGTTGGATTTTCCTTCCTGTACTATCACACGGATGATGCCTTTGTCAGGAAGACCTTCGAAAGATCTCTCTGATGTTCTCTCATTGTTGATGTAGATGTTGGTATCATCATCTGCTGCCTTGACGCTGACTTTGTATCCATCCTTTTCAGGGACCTGTACATAGTATACGTCCTTGTCTTTCGAAAGTTTTATGTCTGTGCCTGCAACAGTCAGTTTCTCAGGAGCTGCTGTAGTTCCGATGGATTCCTTTTCAGGAGTAGTCCTTACCATGGAGCTTATCTCAGCTGATTTTTCTCCGATAGCGCCTGCATTGATGAAGGAAGCTGTCTGCACCTTCACATAGTGGAACTTCTTGTCCTTCACATCTACAGGATCGCCATTTTCATCTACTGCCCACTTCAGGTCGAAACCGTCTCCGTAACCGTCATAATCTTTCATGTACGGATTTCCTACAGGAGTAGTGAGAAGGTTGACGTCTTCACCTGTGCCTGCAACTGTCGATGAGTTCTTCTGTACGTCGAAGTATCCGAAGGCCGGCATTGCTGCGCTTCCTGCCTCTATACCGTCGCCTTTCCTGCCGCCTGCTCCGTACAGACGTGTACCTTTCACTGTTATCTGATCCTCAGTAGTCCAGTTGTAGAGAGGATAGAGGTTCTTCTTCGGCAGCTGGTAAGGAGCCCATCCTGTACCAAGGCTTCCGCCGTTGCCGTCGTTGTCCGAGTAGTCAGCTATATCGCTGTCTGATTTCTTGTATGTTACTTCGTAGTCCCATCTGCTTGTAGCATCGTAGTGTTCCGATCCTGCCAGGGAATACCATGTCTTGCCGTCCTCTGATACCAGTACGTTGCCCGGCTCTGAGAAGCTCTGTCCTCCGTTGGAGTTGCCGAATACGGTGAAATCAACGCCGTAAACATTGTTCGGATCATCTGTTATCGGCTCGTCATAATAAAGTGTCATGTATCCGCCGAAGTTGCCCAGTGATACGCATGTATACCAGTTTCCTGCGTCCATGAATATCTTTTCAGGGAAGAGACCGTAGATGCCCCAGCCTGTGTTGCCGCCGTTAGTGTACTGGCTGCCTATGCAAAGGTAATCTGTGATCTTGTCCGGCGTTCCTTTCAGCGTACCGTTCTTTGTACCTTTCTTGAACAGGTATAAAGTGTAGCTGTCTTCTACAGCGTTGCCGTCCTTGTCCGCATATGTCGCAAGGATGTACTGTGTTATCTGGTTGCCCTGATCCTTGAGCGGAGTATCTATAGTCAGTTCGTATACAGCATCGCCGTTTTCATCATCCTTTACTTTGGTCATCTTGTATGCGTCACTGGCAGTCCTGTTATTGTAAAGGGTGACATCCTTATCTGCTGTGATAGTCACAGTTGCTGTACCTGCTTCATGTGCCACCAGCGCTGCCATTGCTTTGGCGCCTTTTCTGTAGTTAGGTGTGCACTCCTTGCAGTTCTTGTCGAAAGCTGCCGATTTGATCACTGTCTTGTCGGAAACATCCGATGGAAGTTTTTCTACATCTATGGTGTATACTTTTACGGCTTCGTTTGCGAACGGATCTTTGCCGTCTGCCTTGTCTGCTTTGTAGGCCTTGTCCGATACGCTCTTGAGCTGTATCTTAGTACCCTTGTCTGCACTGATCTTGAGTGCATCGGTAGTCACCGACTTGCTGCCTTCAGTCCATGTCTTTCCTTCGTCTGTGGAGTATGCGATATGGCCTGATACTGTGTCAGAAGTCTTTGCAGTGACTATGACGTCTTTCGCATCATCATAAAGATATGCTTTGTAGTCGTACCATGCTGAATTGAATCCCGGTCTTGTCTTTGTATCTACAGTACCGTCAGAGTTCACTCTGTATAAAGCTCCCTCTGCATTTGAGCTTGTTGCTCCTGCAGGCTTGTATTTTTTCAGGGAATCCATCGCTCTTTCAGATGTCTTCAGCACAATTGAAGATATCTTCTCGTTGCTGGAATAGCCTGCTCTTACTTTGTATACATAATCTGTATAGTTCTTTTCATCTTCCAGAGATGTCACTCTCAGTGTGAATGTGCTGTCTCCCGGCTCCAGTGCTACATTCGTCGTTTTTTCAGACTCCATAGCCTGAGCTTTTTCACCGTCTTTCAGTATCTCAGCCTTGACTTTTTCCTTGTCATATACGATACCAACGCCAATTTTCTGAGCACTTGTGCTTTCTTTGAGATAGAACTGGCGGTCAGCAGTGTCTGTCACTCCCATGTAATGTGCAGTAGTGCTGCTCGTCGTTGTGCTGTTGAGATAATTTGATTCTGTTTTTACAACAGTCTTGCAGTCCTCGTCTGTATATACAGCAGGGCTTGTCGCAAGATACATCTTTTCAGGATATACTTTGCCTTTTTCTGCTACATTCACTTTGTATGTCGCCTTGCCCTCTGCAGTTTCTGCTGTGATCTTTGCCAGACCTGCCTTGACTGCAGTCACAAGACCCTTGTCGTCGATCTTTGCAACTTTGTCGTCTGAGCTTGTCCATGAAGTCACTTCTGCGTCTGTGTCAGCCTTGAGCTGTACTGTGGAACCTTCATTCACATATGTCTCCTCCGGAGTGCCTTCTGCATCCCTGATGAAGAAACCCTTTACAGTGATATCAGCAGAAGCCTTGTTCCATGAGTTGTACTTGTCCTGTACAGTCACCTTGCCGGTACCTGCCTTCACAGGATACATATATGAATTTTCGACTATTTTCAGTACGGACTCATCTTCTGATGAAACTTTGGTCATATTGTAGTCCCTGTACTGTGACGGATCCGGTATGACATAGTTGCCTGTCCTGTTTATAACACCGTTTTCAGGTATCTGGATGTATGTCTTGCCGTACTCTGCATAACGTACATTAGTACCCAGAGCAGGAAGTATGTATACTCCAAATTCATCTTTAACTGAGCTGTTTACAGCAGATGCAGCTGTAAATTTGACATATTTTGTGCTCGTGATACCTGCAGGCACTGTAACTTTACCGTTGCTGCTTATAGTAACGCTGCTGTCGCTGCTGCTCCATTTTACTTTCTTGCTTGCAGTTTCCGGCGTCACGCTGCCGACTTCAAGATAAAATGAAGTCTTGCTGCCGTCTGTGGCAAATACAGGCATATCTGATGAATACCCATTTGCCATCACGACTTTGCTGTCATCTGCAGCCTTCACTGTGATCTTTTCAGGTGCAGTGCCTTCATATACAGTGACTACGCAAGTCGCCTCGGCGTCTCCGCATGTTGCTGTAACTGCAGCCATGCCCTTGCCGACAGCTGTCACTTTGCCGCTTTCTACTTTAGCTACTTTTTCATTTGAAGAGTCCCATGAAACACTGGCGTTGCTACCTGCCGGACTCACTGCTGCAGTGATCGTCTCAGTCTCGCCCTTTTCCAGTTCCAGGATCTTCGGGTTCACTTTGATGGATACCTGAGTCGTATCGGCAAATACCGATGCACTGCTTCCAAGTACCATCACCGTGGTCACGACCAGCGTCGTTACCCATGTCAATAACTTGTTTTTCAAAATCTCTCACTCCTTCCTCATTTGAATCGAGAATAATGATGTGCTGACATATCCGGATGGTCTGCCATGCAAAAAACATTTATACACCTATTATTCTGCCTGCTTCACAGCAGCGCAGATAATATACATATTCCGTTTTCTGAATAATACCGTTTCCACTGTGTATGTACCGGTCCCACTGAATCATGAAACCCCCATACATAAGGAAAACAGGGCAGATATCATGTATCTGATACTTTCTATCCGCCCTGCGGATGAAAAGGCTGCTTAAAAAAAATAAGACACCCCGTTTCCGAGATGTCTGTCATTACGATACATATATGTATTCCACACCTTTTGTATATATTCTTTCTATTTCAAAAACACATAGTTTTCATTAAATTGAAAAAATGTAAACAAAAAACGTCTGCTTCACCTCAGAAAGCTAACTTCACGCCAGAAAACGCCGTATACCGACTCGACCATCATGCCCTCAGGAACGCCTTCCCAAAGCTTCTAAAGCTTCAGTGGCTGCACAGCTGCGTTATCATGCTGCAGCTTCATGCATGTCCTTCAGTAGATCACACGGTTGCTGAGACACAGTGCCGGACTCCGACCGGCTTCCAAATCGTCTCTGACCAATTATTCAGATTTCGTGAATATAATACTCCCTTGTACTGTTGTTTGTCAACACTAAAATCACACATTTTTTCATAAAACGCACATACTTTCGCATCTGCACCATAATAGCTCTACGCCCTTGATTATTCTTTTCAAAAAGATTACAATGAAATAATAATGGATTCTAATAAACGAGGAAGTTTTCTTATGATAAAATTCAATATACCGCCTTCAACAGGCAATGAACTGGAATATATCAGACAGGCAATAGACGATCAGAAACTCAGCGGCGACGGCAGGTTCACGAAGCTTTGCAGCAGCTGGATCGAAGAAAAAACCGGCACAGCAAAAGCAATGCTCACCACATCATGCACCCACGCCACTGAAATGGCTGCACTGCTTTCCGGGATAGGACCTGGAGACGAAGTGATAATGCCTTCCTATACATTCGTGTCAACTGCAGACGCATTCGTTCTGAGAGGTGCCACTGCTGTTTTTGTGGATATACGCCCCGACACCATGAATATAGACGAAACACTCATCGAAGACGCCATAACAGACAGGACAAAAGCCATAGTCCCTGTTCACTACGCCGGTGTGGCCTGCGAGATGGACAGGATAATGGATATCGCTGCAAAGCACGATCTTACAGTCATCGAAGACGCCGCCCAGGGGATGATGTGCGAATACAGGGGACAGGCCCTTGGCACCATCGGAGACATGGGCTGCTACAGTTTCCATGACACCAAGAACTATACCATGGGAGAAGGCGGATGTCTGCTGCTGAAGCATGACAAAGACATAGAGCCTGCGGAGATAATCCGTGAAAAAGGCACCAACCGCAGCAAATTCTTCAGAGGACAGATAGACAAATATACATGGGTGGAGGCAGGCTCCTCCTACCTTCCCAGCGAGCTGAACGCTGCATATCTTTGCGCACAGCTCGAAGAGGCAGACAGGATATACGATGACAGGATGAGATCCTGGAAAGTCTACCGCAGATGCCTCAAAGATCTTGAAAAGTCAGGATATATACAGCTTCCTGTGATACCGGAAGGCTGCAGGCACAACGCTCATATGTTCTATATCAAATGCAGCGACATCGAGGAGCGCTCTTCGCTGATAAACTGTCTCAAAGAACAGGAAATCGCGTCTGCATTCCACTATATACCGCTGCACGGCTCGCCTGCCGGAAAGAAATACGGCAGATTCAGCGGCGAGGACAGATATACCACCTCCGAGAGCCAGCGTCTTCTGAGACTGCCTATGTACTACGGTCTCAGCGAAGACGACATCATACGGACCTGTGAAGTCATCTCAGGATTCTACAAAAGATAACAAAGGAGACATGCATACGAAATGCTTTATTCCATTATAATACCATGCTACAAATCTTCCGCCACGATACGAAAAGTCGTCGAACTCACCATGTATCAGATGGAAAGAATGGAGCGAACTCCCTGCGAGTTCATCCTGGTGGACGATTCAAGCCCCGACGACGGAGCAACGGCAAGGGAGCTGGAGGCGCTGGCAGATGACTACGCCTGTGTCACAGCTGTAGAGCTTGCCAAAAACGCCGGACAGCACAATGCTGTGATGGCAGGTCTGAACCACGCCTCAGGGGATGTTCTTATCGCCATGGACGATGATATGCAGACGCATCCCTCCCAGCTGCCGGTGATGTTCGATGAATTCGACAAAGGATACGATATAGTCTACGGCTACTATCCTGAAAAGAAACACAGTCTTTTCAGGAACTTCGGCAGCTACATCAACTACCTGTCCGTCAGGATACTGATCGGAAAGCCCAAGGACATGAAAACCTCCAGCTTCTGGATCATAAGGAAATTCGTCAGAGATTATGCTGTGCAGTACAAGAGCCGCTACACTCACCTGCAGGGGCTTTTCCTCAGGACCACCAGGAATATCAGCAGCGTGCCTGTGAAACATTTCAAACGTGAAGTAGGCACATCCAACTACACTTTCAAAAAACTGGTGAGCCTCTGGTCAAACATCATAGGATTTTCTGTAGTGCCGCTGCGGCTTGCATCACTTGCAGGAGGGATATTCTCTGTGATAGCGATACTCAGCGCCATAATAATATTCATACGAAAGCTCGTGGACCCTGCCATGGCCATAGGCTGGCCGTCCATGATGGTCACCATCTGTTTCTTCTCCGGTATCAACCTGCTGTTCATGGGACTTATCGGAGAATACATCGGCAGGATGTTCCTGGGCATGAGCAACAATCCGCAGTATGTGGTGCGCCGGACATACACCGGGCAGACAGACCTTCATCAGATATCTGATCTTGCCGGGCTGGATGACACAGACACTGAAAATACCGGTACAGCAGAAACAGTGCCGGCGGCAGAAGAAAACTAACAGATATTTATTCATCAGGGAGGATGTATATGAAAAAGATACTTATACTGGGGGCCGGGATATATCAGGTCCCTCTGATAAAGACAGCAAAGAGACTGGGACTTTATACGATAGTCGCCAGCATCCCCGGAAACTACCCGGGATTCCAGTACGCTGACAAAGTGTACTATGAAAACACCACGGATCATGAGGCTATACTCAGGATATCCCGCGAAGAAAAGATCGACGGCATAGTCACTGCAGGTACAGACGTGGCAGTCATCACCATAGGCAGAGTATGCGACGAGCTGGGGCTCAGCGGTCTTTCATACGAGGCAGCCCAGATAGCTGCAAACAAGCTGCTGATGAAAGAAAAATACGAAGAAAACGGTGTCCGCACTGCCAGGTTCCGCAAAGTGCCTCTCGATGCAAATGATATCGAAGGCTATATCACAGGACTTTCCTTCCCGCTCATTTTTAAATCAGTGGATTCCTCAGGAAGCCGTGGTATCGTGCGTGTGGATTCAGCTGACGCCTTTGACGACGCTGCTGCAGAAGTCCGTGCCAACACAAGATCGGATTACTTCATCGTGGAGGAATTCATCGAAGGCGAAGAATTCGGAGCCCAGAGCTTCGTTGCCGGCGGCAAGGTACAGTTCATACTTCCTCACGGAGACTATGTGTTCAAAGGCGATACCGGCGTGCCGATAGGTCACTTCGCACCTTACGAGCTGCCGGAGGAGACGCTGGCTGACGCAGAAAAGCAGCTCACCGCTGCCATCAGAGCTATGGGGCTCGACAACTGTGCTATCAACGCAGATTTCATAATGAAGGATGGCAAAACCTACGTCCTTGAGATCGGCGGACGTTCCGGCGCCACGTGTCTGGCGGAACTGGTATCCATTTACTACGGCTATGACTATTATGAAAAGATACTGCGTGTGGCTCTCGGTGAAGATATGGATTTCAGCTGCAGCGGAGATATCACGCCAAACGCCAGCATGCTGCTGCGCAGTGACAAAGATGGAAAGATAATCTCCCAGACCGACAGCAACCCTGCAGACCCTGATATCGCAGAAGTTCAGTTCGACTATGAGCCGGGAGATGAAGTGTCTGCCTTCAGAGTAGGACCTCACCGCATAGGACATGTGATAACAAAGGGCCGTACACTTGATGAAGCTGTGGACAAGCTCCACAAAGCGCTGGACAATATAGATATCGAAGTCAGATGATCATCACTATGCAGAAGGAGCGTTCCATATAAAATGACACTCAACAGAAAAAAACGAAACGGCAGAATCGAGCTTTATCGCTTTATCTTTGCGATATACGTGCTGCTGTTCCATTTCGAAAAATATTTTATGGGTGAACCGTCTCTGAAGGACGGTTTTCACCTTGCTCTTTTCCCTCATGGCTCCATAGGAGTCGAATTCTTCTTCCTGCTGTCAGGATTTTTCATGGCAAAGTCAATAAAGAAAAAAAGAAATTCCATGATGGAGGAAAAGGGACGCATCGTATCGAAACCTGCCCACTGGATCAGATTCATCGCAGGCAAATATTCCTCAATATTCCCCTACCATGTCATCGCATTCGTGTTCAGCTTTGCGACTTATGTGATGTTCAAGGGATTCGACTGGAAACATGCTGTAGTATGTCTCATCGACAGCATACCTAATTTCCTGCTGGTGCAGATGAGCGGTATCAGCCTCACCAACCCGAATCATGTGGAATGGTATATCTCATGTATGCTGCTGGCTATGTGCGTCATATATCCTTTCGCACTCAGATACTATGAAGCTGTATATACATACATCGCACCGGTATTTGCTGTTTTTGCCATCGGCTATCTTATGTATACGACAAATGCACTGACAGGCGTATCTGTATGGATGGGTTTCTGCTTCAAGGCTACGCTCCGTGCAGTCATAGAGCTCCTGCTTGGAGGCACTGCATATGAGCTGTCAGAAAAACTCAGCCGGCTCGACTCACGCAGCAGTATCAGAAAATGGCTGCCTGCAGCTGAAGCGGCTGCTTTCTTCTTTACATTCATATTTGCAGTGATAACAGTGCCTTCGCAGTATGAAGTCTATGCTCTGGCGCTGCTGTTCGTACTCGTGACTGTATCGGGTGCAGGCATATCGCATGCTGGCAGTATATTCGACAGCCGCATATGCTTTTTCCTCGGCAGGCTCTCGCTGCCGGTATACCTCTCACAGATCTCTGTCGTATGGATGGGACAGAAATACGGCTGGGAAGGTGCCGCATATCTGCCGCTGTTCCTCATATTCGTACTGGTACTGTCAGTAGCTGTTATGACAGGAGGAAATCTGCTCAAAAGCATATCCTCCGATATGCACAGGATATCAGCAAAAGACAAAAGACGATAGGCTTTATCAACGTAAAGTCCGGAGAAAACATTACACTGTACCTTGCCACACATGCAAAAACTGCAGACCGGAACATGATATTCCGTATCTGCATTTTTTTCTTTCAGGATCCTGTGTCATATAGTCATGGTCATATGAATTTATTCTGCTGCCTGCTCGCTGTTTACAGCATCTGCTGCACTGTCTGTTACAGTTTCATCTGAATCAGATTTCACATCATTCCGCTGTGCTTTTTCCTGTATCACAGCAGCTTTATTTTCGATTGCTTTTTCTGAGCCTGACTTGATCTCATGATACGTGATCTTGTCATCATTATAATCATAGATGGCATAATCGTATTTATCGCTGCCGTTGAATTCTACAAGATAACATTTGTGATCCTTGTTGTACTCAAGCTCACCGTCATATGTAGCATCTATCTTTGTGAAGAACATCTGGAACTTCTCTGCAGCGATGACTACTGTTGCACCTTCATCATTCTTCTTGAGAGCTGCTGCTTTCCTTGCTCCGAAGTATGCGCATGTCCTGCCGTCCTTGTAACTGTAGTTCAGCGTGCTGTTTGACATACCTGAACAGTATACGTCAGGATAGAAGTACAGTATCAGCTCTGCCGGTATCGATGAATCAACATCGTGGACTCCTGCGTTCTTCAGCTGCTGCTGTTTTTCAGGATACAGTTTCGTAGGAGTTCCCGGATGACCCTTGTAGTAGTACTCGTAGCCGTCGCCGTAATAGTTCTTGACGAATTTCGTGAACTCTTCGAAGTCCGTTTCTCTTGTAACACGGCTTCCCATCAGCACCATTACTTTCTTGTGATTTTTGCTGGCTTCTGCGAACATGCTGTCGTCAAAGTGGCACCATTTCTTGAATCCCTTCTCATTGCCGTTTGCCTTGAGGGCTTCAAGCATGTTGTTCATGTTCTTTACTTCCATCTTTGATTTTGCAGCATTCAGGAAATCAGTATCCTCACTGGCAAATGCTGCTGTGGAGCCTACCCACCACTTCACATTGCTGGATTCGTTCACTGCCACATATGCGTATCTCGCAAGACCGTAGTTATGATATTTCAGCGAATTTGTGGATATCCTGTGGCCTTCGCTGTATGCCTTTTTGATCACGTTCCACTCTGCACTCATGGTGTCATATATATGAGCTGCATTGGATTTACCATATACTCCGTTGAAGTATGCTGCTGTACCGCTGCCGTCTGACAACAGTGTAACGTCATAATTTTTTTCTTTTATGCCGTTGCCGCATGCCAGTTCAAGTATGCCTGACACATAGTTGTCTGCAAAATAGAAATGGAACTTTGAATTCTTGTTAAGTGAACGAAGATCCGCTACATAATCACTCATCCTGTCGACTTTGTATGCAAGATTCCCTGTTTTAGGGCTCTTTGCCTTAGGATTCGAGTATACATTCGGAGGCATGCTGTTCCAGTCGTATGAACCCGATCTCGAATATGCCAGCGCTGTAGGAATGGCTTCACCCTTGTTGTTCTTTGTGACATCCCACAGTGACAGTGACAGCAGGAGCGGACCGTAGCTGCCGTTGACAACAGCGATATTGTATTCCTTTGCGATAAGTCCTGTGTTCTTCATCGTGACTGTCTTGATCTTCTTGCCTTTTTTGTTGTAGAACCTGGCTTCAACAGTGTACTTGCCTAAAGCCGGAAGACTCATAGTAACAAGTTTCTTCTTCGACGAGATCTTCGAGATCTTCACTGTCCTGCTCTTTGAAGCAGTCACGCTTTTACCGCTGTACATCTTCGCTGCGATCTTTACCTTGCTGACTTTCGCCTTTTTAAGGCTCTTTACCTTCGGCAGGTATACATTCATCGTGCGTCCGCCAAGCTTTGCCTGCTTTGCTTTGATGCTGTACTTGCCTGCACTCTTGCTGTACGTCTTTGTCTTTACGACGTTATCAGACGCAGCCGACACCTGGTTTCCGGCAAAATTCACCGGGATCACGGTGAACGCCATCATAAACACGATGCCGGTCACCATAAACATCTTTAAAAACTTCTGCATAAACTTCCCCTCTCTTTTCTGACTAAAATTATTACAGGATCTATTGAAACTTATACACTGATTATATTACAACTATACATCAAAATCAATATCCCCGGTCAGACAGATGTACCGCTGCCGGGGAGCTTTATTTTCTGTACGATCAGCACGAACGCCGTTTCTTTCTGATGATGCATATCACTGCTGCTGCGACGATACCTGCTGCTGTCATGGCAAGACCCAGATAAAGCCTTCCGGAACGGTATCTCAGCTCGATGTCATGGGTGCCTTTCTTTATTTCAGCACCTGTGAATGCGATATTGACATCGTTTGTCTTTTCGGCTTTCTCGCCGTCTACATATATGCTCCAGCCCGGATCGTCCAGTATGGAAAGATACATGACCGAATCCTGCTTCGCTTCTGCAGTCGCTACGATCTTATCGTTTTCGAAGGAAGTCACATCGAGACTGTTTTCCTGCAGCTCTGATGCACTCTCATCGTATATATCCATCGGTACAGCGTATATCTTCAGAGAGTCGAAAGTATAGTCTCCGGATCTGTTGATGTCTATCCTTATCTTGCCGCTTATACTGTCGTAATATCCGAAGTTGATATTGAAATCAGTCACATCTCCGAAGCCCTGGTATTTGCCTTTCCTGTTCCTGGCGTTCTTCCTGTACTGCGCTTTCCGCTCAGCCTTGTCATCGTACTGTATGTATCCACCTTTGTAAACAGTTATGTCAAACTTTTCGTCCTCTTCATATGAAACTTCCTTCAGTAACTTTCTGAGTCTGCCTCCACTTAATTCTCCGCTGTTCAGCTGAAGGTTGCGCCTGTAGCCTGACTTTTCCCTTACGAGGTTGTCGAATGATACCACTATCTGTGAATTCTTCGTCTCAGGCAGATCTATGATGATACTGCCGTCGTTGTTATGCACAGTCATACTGCCTTCTTTATCCATATCGATATTCCTGACATCTGATATGCTGTAATCGATCTCCCTGACATCGGTTTTCAGATCGTCTTTACCGGCGTGTTTCGCACCTTTGATTTTGTCTGCCTGATCGTCAGGCACTACTGCCGCCTGCAGCATCACCTGCTCTCTTTCAAGATATGGATATTTTTCAAGTTCCGACTCTGTGATGTACTGACTGTAAAGCGTCCCAAGACCTATGCTGTACTTGTTCTTCAGTATATCGATGCCATCTATGCTGCCGGCCTTCGAGAATCCGTACGGAGCATATTCTGAGGCTCCCGGCACCTTTGCAGCATCATCACCCAGGAAATATTTCACACCTGTCAGCAGATCGAGTCCTGCTCTGTTGTCATTGGAATAACTTGTTGTCCTGTCGAAATATCCGGCGTTGTTGCCCATGGTCCTGTTGAACTTGTGCCACATACTGCTCATGGTGGATATATATGTCTGTATCGACCTGTTCCCGAAGTACATACCTTCGTTGGTCTTGACACGGACGCCCCTTGTGTCGCTCATGCCGTCCACCTGGTCTGTCCTGAAAAAGCTGCCATCTTCATCCTGCAGCTGCTGCACCACTCGCTGTGTCGATTTCTGCAGCTTCCCATATACTTCACCAGGCTTTGACTCTTCAAACAGATAGTCGCTTGTTCCTGGATAAAATTTCATGTTGGCTGTGCCGATGATGCTGCCGATAAGTATTATGACTATCACCATGTCCATGATACGTCTATATGATATGCCGTGCAGTTTCCTGTCCGGCAGCCTGTATCCACGGATATAGTAAAGTGCTATGACAAGCAGCCCGAATCCAAGGCCGACTATGCAGGCGCCTGCTGCGTCCTTTGTCAGTATGTCCAGCACAAAATGACAGACGCCGATATTCCACACCCCCAGAGCCAGTATCCATACAGCCAGCATCTTCAGTGTTTTGCGTGATCTGAAAGTCTCCGGCTTCAGAAGCTCCATGGCAGCCCATACGACGAAAAAGATCTCGCCGTAATACCATCTTGGAGTACTGTAGCTGAATCCATTGAAGATCCTTCCTGTGACCGGCAGCAGTGCAGCTGCGAACAGTATGATACTCAGCAGCGCCGGCGTGCTTTTCCTGATGTTTTTCACTATCAGCGGCAGCAGTATTATACATATCACCGGTATATACATCTGGCTGTAATATGTGTCTACTGTCTGCTGCAGCGAGAAAAATCCCGATGGTATCCTGAAATATCCCTCCAGCGTGTAAAGCAGCGGCGTGTCTACTGTAGAACTCGTATTTGCACCTGACATCTTGAACACATTGAACACAAGACCTATCCCGCCGATGAGCATACCTGTGATACCGTATCCTGTGAAAGCTGCTGCCATTTTTATGAAATCCATTGTGCTTCGCCCGCTGCATATACTGAAATACCTCACTGCAAAGAAAAGTATAACCAGTATCGCCGCTATATACGACAGCAGGAAATTGCACAGCAGCATATACGCTACAGACAGTATGAACAGCAGCGGCGATTTTCCCTTCAGGATCTTTTCTGTACCAAGCATCAGAAGTGGCAGTACTGCAGGACCTACGTCCAGCATCCCCTGCTGAGTGGAAACGAATATCAGCCATCCGCAGAAAGCATATGAAAGCCCTCCGACGATCTGCTGATAACGGCCCAGCCTGACTTCTCTGCCAAAAAGCAGGAAGCTCAGCCCTGCCATATACTGTGTGGCCACCACCATCAGGCTGTATCCCACATCTATGTACTTTTCCGGGAATGCGATGGTGATATATGTCAGCGGATTCATCAGCTTGCCTACGAATGTCACGAATCCGTCTGCACCCAGGCCGATCTCCCATCTCCAGAACTGGAATCCGTCACCGTCTATCAGCCCTGCTATCATGCGTTTTACCATGACGTAGAACGGATACTGCTGTGTCTTGCCGTCACCTTCTGTTATAAAAGTCCTTCCGCATACCAAAAAAGCAAGATATACACCTGCTGCTGTCACTATGAACAGAAAGGTGTATATCATTATCTGCCTTCTCAGGTCCTTTTTATTATCAAGGGCTGCCGGAGCAGCTGCTGATAAAAACATATCATCTTCCCCCATACATCTTTTTATAGTAATCCTGGTATTCTCCGGAAACTATGCGTTCCCACCACTGGCGGTTTTCGAGATACCAGTCTATAGTCATCTTTATGCCGTCATCGAATCCCACTGACGGCAGCCATCCCAGCTCATTATGGATCTTTGCCGGTTCGATGGCGTATCTCAGATCGTGGCCTTTCCTGTCACCTACGAAGGTTATGAGGCTCTCAGGCTTGCCAAGGTGCTTCAGTATCGTCCTTACCACGTCGAGATTGCTGCGTTCATTGTGACCGCCTATATTGTAGACTTCCCCTGTCCTGCCGTTTTCCAGGATCATGTCTATAGCTCTGCAGTGATCCTCCACATAGAGCCAGTCTCTGACATTCTCGCCGGTACCGTACACAGGCAGTGTCTCATCCTTCAGCGCCCTCGATATCATCAGCGGTATCAGCTTTTCCGGGAACTGATAAGGTCCGTAGTTGTTGGAGCACCTTGATATCGTCACCGGAAGACCGTATGTCCTGTGGTATGCCATTGCCAGAAGGTCTGCCGATGCCTTGGATGCTGAATAAGGACTTGAGGCTGTCACAGGCGTTTCTTCTGTAAAGAACAGATCCGGCCTGTCCAGCGGCAGGTCTCCATATACTTCATCGGTACCTACCTGATGAAACCGCTTAACTGCGTATTCTCTCGATGCATCCATCAGCACCTGTGTGCCTATGATATTCGTATTCAGGAACACACCCGGATCTTCGATGGATCTGTCAACATGGGATTCAGCTGCAAAGTTCACCACTGTGTCGAAATTCTCCTGCTCAAACAGTGAGAATATCGTTTTCCTGTCTGCTATATCAGCCTTCACGAATGTGAATCTTTCATTTTCCATCACAGGTTCCAGTGTTTCCAGGTTTCCTGCATATGTCAGCGCATCCAGCGCCACGATCTCATGCTCCGGATGCCTGTCCAGCATATAAAAGACAAAATTGCTGCCTATGAATCCGGCTGCTCCTGTCACTAATATTTTCATTACTGTTACCTCTTGTTTCCAAGCAGTGATAATATATATCTTCCGTAGTCTGTCATTTTAAGCTCACTGCCTACCTTCTCGAGCTGCTTATCATCTATGAATCCACGGCGCCATGCGATCTCTTCCAGACATGCGATATAAAAACCCTGTCTCGACTGCACTGCTTCGACGAATTCTGAAGCTTTCAGCATGCCTTCGGGAGTGCCTGTGTCGAGCCATGCCATGCCTCTGCCCATCAGCACTACCTTCAGATCTCCACGTCTGAGATATTCATTGTTGACCGAAGTTATCTCAAGTTCGCCTCTCGCTGACGGTTTCACGTTCTTTGCGATCTCTATGACGTCGTTGTCGTAGAAGTAAAGTCCCGGAACAGCGTAGTTGGATTTCGGATGCTCCGGTTTTTCCTCGATGGATACCACATTCTTGTTTTCATCGAACTCCACGACTCCGAACGCTGATGCGTCTTTCACCGGATATCCGAAGACCGTAGCTCCCTTTTCCTGCTGCTTCGCTGCCATCAGCGTGTCTGTCAGATACTGACCGTAGAACACATTGTCGCCCAGTACAAGACATACTTTGTCATCTCCTATGAAATCCTCGCCAAGTATGAATGCGTCGGCAAGTCCTCTCGGAGTGTCCTGCACCTTGTAGCTGAAGCTGACGCCTATGCTGCTGCCGTCTCCCAGCAGTCTCCTGTAAACGTCGATGTCCTCCGGCGTCGAGATTATCAGTATTTCCCTGATCCCTGCAAGGAGCAGCACCGATACAGGATAATATATCAGCGGCTTGTCATATATCGGCAGCAGCTGCTTCGATACTGCCTTCGTCATAGGGTACAGACGTGTACCCTTGCCGCCTGCCAGAACTATTCCTTTCATCATTTCTCCTTTATTATCTTTATGATACGCTCGGTGGCATGACCGTCGCAGTCACGTATGAACCGCTCCTTGAACTTTTTCATGTCTCCAGCATCGAATCTGTTATCTATGTCTGCGATGTAGTCCACCACTTCACGGTTGGTCCTGCATACAGGGCCTGCTCCCAGCTCTCCTACAGTATAGTAGAATCCACGTTCGTCGCAGTATTCGTCCTCGTCATATGCGAAGAACACTACCGGCCTCTCGTATATGGCAAAATCGAACACAAGTGAAGAATAGTCCGTTATGCATATATCTGAAACTGTCATCAGCTCGTTGATATCCATACCGCTGCCCTTTGTCATATCATATGCAAAGCTGTCTCTGTACTGCTGCGGTATCTCCGGCCATGTGCTGAGTGTCTGATGATGTTTTATTATCAGGATATAGTCATCGCTGAGCTTTTCAGCAAACATCCCTATATCTATTTCATCAGGAGCCACACGGTTCGGTTCAAGTCCTCTGTATGTAGGAGCATACAGTATCACTTTCTTTTCTGTCGACGCAGGTATCCTGCTGTGGAGTTTTTCATAGCATCTGTCTATATACTCCTTGTCGTAGAACTGGTCGGTCCTTGGTATACCGAGAGACTGTATCACCGGCGTATCCTTTTCGAGCCCCATGAATTCCTCGAATACAGGTCTCCACTCCGGAGCTGCGATAGTCACGATATCGTAGTTGCTTTCAGGATATTCTTCAAAACCTTTAAGGGATTTGTATCCTGGCATACCTGCAATGCTCAGCCTCAGTTTTTTGAGCGGCAGTCCGTGCCACAGCTGTATGAACAGGCTTTCAGGTCTTATGTCGATGGATCCCAGTATCTCGCTCTGCTCATGTGTTATCACAGCTCGGGCAGTGGCAAAATCAGCCACGAAAAGGGCTGCATTCTGATAATATCTGACTGCAGATACTTTTTTGCTCCTGAGTTCATGGAAAATCACATTGAAGTACGGATCGTCTTTCAGTGAATGGTATATCGACTTGCAGCTGGAATTGAGGCTCGACCTCTGCTGCAGTATTATCACTTTGTTTTCTTCTACAGGATCCTTCCTGAAATGCTCGTACACAGCCGGAAGGAATCTCTTGATATAGTATTTTTTGAGTGGTCCGTTCAGTTCCTTCGGGAAAAGCTTCATATGTTCAGCTTCTATGAAATCTTTCTTTTTCATGCCGTCAGGAAAAACGACCGAAGGTCTTTCACCTGATGATGCATCTGTCACCGGAACAGCCAGTCCGGCGATCAGTTCCGCATCGCTGCCGCTGTGTCCGGCTCTGTACATGTCGTCTATAACAGTCGTCTCTTTCCTGTACACGATATCATCTGCAAAAGCAATATCCCCGCATATCACTATGGTACCTGCTCCTGCTGCTGATATTACAGCGTTGCTGACTCTGCTGCCGTAAGGTTCGCTGAGGTACACGTCGCTGTCCAGCTGGAAGTATTCTGCTTTTATGCCTTTTTGATTTTTTATATGGCTGTATGTTTCCGAAGCTTTGTTTTCATGACCTTTTCCTGCCAGGAACACTACTTTGCTGCGGTCAGCATCGATATATGACATATCCTTATACAAAGCCGGGATATATATTTTCTCATAGTATTCTTTGATCCCGAGAAACAGCTCATCATCTCTCGTCTCTATGAGTATCCTGTCCAGTGCCTCACGCAGTACGGCTTTGTTTTCTCTTTCGTTTTTCCTGCGTTTCCTGAGCTCCAGTGTGCCTCGTATGCCTTTTTTTCGTATATTATTCAGTACGGCTTTTATATCCATCGCCTATTTTCCCTCCAGATACATCACTGTCCTCTTGAGTCCTTCATCCAGCCTGTAGTCAGGTTTCCATCCCAGCGCCTTTATCTTGTCGCTGCCAAGTATACCAAGTGTGAACGGTGCGCAGCCTGAATTTTTGTCTGCTTCAGGTATGTCGAACACAAGCTTGAGTTTCCTCTCCGGGAAAGCGTCTACCAGTGTCTGTGCAAGGTCTCTTATGGACACTGTGTCTGCCTCTGATGAAATGTTGTACACGATATCATCTGAATCCAGCAGTATATAGAACAGCGCCTTTACTGCATCGCTGACATATGTGTATGTCCTGATGGCAGTGCCTTCGCTTTTCAGTACGATATCCTCATGGTTCACCACATTCCTGAGGAAGTCTGCCTGTACACGTCCGTCGTCTATACTCATGCCGGGACCGAATGTATGCGCCAGTCTCGCTATCTTCGTATTCAGTCCGTACTGCTGTCTGAAGCATGCGCACATAGTCTCTGCGGCTTTCTTGCCTTCAGGATAGCAGGATCTCGGTTCAAGCGGATCTACGAATCCGTATGTGTTTTCGCTGAACACTTTCTGTCCTTCGTATGGCTGTCCGTAGATCTCTCTTGATGAGATATAGAGATATCCTTTCGCATTGCTTCTCTGTGCGGCCTGCAGTGTGTAGAATGTGCCCAGAGTATTTGCTGCAATAGTGCCTACAGGGTCGTTTTTCATTATCAGCGGGCTCGCAGGACTTGCTGTGTGTATCACGTAGTCGAACTTCGCATCTGATCCCACTGGTTCTGCAACGCTCTGACAGATGACAGTCACCTCGTCTCTGAGGCTTTCGTCAAGCTTCTCCGGATGACGTATCAGGATATACAGTGTCATGCCGTAGTCTCTGCTCCTGTTGAGTTCCACCAGCGTCCTCAGCACATATCCGCCCAGCATGCCTGTAGCTCCTGTTATGAGCACTGATGCTCCTTTGAATTTCTCCCACTGCAGATCTGCAGCCAGTATATTGTTTATGTCTTCTTTGAGTATTATGCTCATTTTGTACCTACCTTTCTGTCTTTTTCAGTCTGCCGACTACTTCTCTGTCGGCAAATCCGAATACCTGCTCTGTCTCTTTATACTCTATCATCGCTCTGAATGTGTAGAGATCTTCCGGCGTAGTGACTTTGATGTTGCCTCTGTTACCTTCAACTATGGAAACGGTTTTGCCGAGACTCCGCATCAATGTGCATGTATCCACGATATCCTTGTACTCAGGGTTGGTTTCACGCATTTTGCCGTGGGCTTCCATCACATCACCAAGGTGGAAGCACTGAGGTGCCTGAGCTGTATAGCACTGGCTCCTGCGGGGCACATCATCTATCGTGATGCCGTCACTGCTCATTATCGGCGTTTCGAACAACGGAGTACATGTTATGGCTGAACCGTTCTTCTCCACACACTCAAGTGCGCTTGTGATGACTTCGCTCTGCACGCACGGTCTGACGCCGTCATGTATCAGCACGATTGAGTCCTCCGGATTTTCTTTTGCAGCAGCGCTCAGTGCCTGATATATGGAATCCTGACCTGTAGTCCCTCCCGGAACGATATCCGCCACTTTCGTTATGAAAAATCTCTGTACATACTTTTTCAGTTTGTTTATATAGTCCGGCTTGCAGGCTATATATATGCTGTCTATCTGAGGATGTTCCTCGAATATCTCCAGTGTATGGATTATGATAGGCTTGCCGTTCACTTCAATGAACTGCTTCGGCAGTCCTGCACCCATCCTGGCGCCACTGCCGCCTGCGAATATTATCGCTATATTCTTGCTCATTATCAAACCTCCTTGTCTGCGAGCAGTATCCTGTCTATGACTCTGTCGCATGCATGTCCGTCATACTCTCCGAAATTCTCCTCGACGAACCTGTCCAGTTTATCTGTCTCAAAATCGCTGTTTTCCAGTGCAGACATAAGCTCATCGAAAGTATCGCAGACTTTTCCCGGTGCATTGTCTCTGACGCTCCTGTGGACGCCTCTTGTCACCTCATATATCTGCCTGTCATATGTGAAAAACAGCACCGGCTTTTTCATCAGTGCATACTCGTAATAGTTCGAGGAATAGTCTGTTATCAGCACATCAGTGATATAGTACAGCTCGTTGATATCGGGATACTCCGAAAAATCCATCAGCGAGTCCTGATAGTCCTTTGGTATCGCTATACGCTCGTCGATGAACGGATGCATCTTGAAAAGCACAGCGTAGTCGCTGCCGCAGAAGTCATGCATACGCTGAAGATCCAGCTGATCATAGTCGTAATATGCATCCTTCTGACCTGTACCTCTGAATGTCGGTGCGAAGAGTATGATCTTCCTGCCTGCCAGTTTCGGGTATCTGTCATAAAACTCCTTGCGGAAACTGTTTATCCTGTCGCTGTCGAGGAAATCATCCAGCCTCGGCATACCCGTCGGCAGGAATGCGCTCTTCTCGATACCGAAAACTTCTTCGTATACTTCCACCAGTTTCTCTGCTCCTGTCAGCGCATAGTCGTACGCCTTGTGACATGACATCGACGGGAACGGTGATCCGTCTCTGCCGAATCTGCTGTATCCTACAGACTTGAAACCTTCACCGGCATGCCATACCTGTATCAGCTTTGTTTTCGGACTGAGCCTGAAGAAACCAAAAAGCGGGGCATAGTCGTCCACGAATATATAGTCCTGTCTTGCAATACGAAAAACTGTCTTTACCCAGCTCAGTGCAGAATTGTGCTCGCCCGCCGCTTTCCTGCAGGAGTATGTCAGTCTGAAGTCTTTATCAAGACCTCTTTCTTTGATACGGTTGTCGATATATTTGAGATTGCCCCAGATATAGTCCTTTGTCTCCGACATGAACAGTATCCTGCTGCCGTCCTTAGGCGTCAGAGCCGCCATAACATGGTAGAAAGCTCTTATCATCCATATCACCATGTACTTGTAGGTACGGTTGAGCTTGCCTTTGAATGTAAATGCTTCCTGGATGTATCTGCGCCTTTTCCATGTTTTATTTTCGATCATGAATCTGCTGTTGATGTTGAGTTCAAGATTCTTTTCGTTGAAATAGGTAACAGAAAAAGAAACATTGTATGCGTATCTGTCCCGTCCGTACCTGAATATCCTTGCCCGATCCTCCAGCTGGTACGCCAGATCAACAGATGTGCCTGCTATGGAAAAGCCTCTGTCGGTGACGATGCCGATCTTCCAGATGGCGTTGTCGAGAAATTCCCTGCCGTCTGCTGCCGACATATTCACTTTGAACCTGTATATGCCGTTTTCTGTCTGATACGGCTCTATGGGGATAAGCCTCCTTACCTCGGTGCTCTTTACGACCTTCTCACCGTACTTTTTCACTTCTTTCTTATTGACAGTTTCTCTGTCGATGAGAAGGATGCCGAACTGCATTGCTCCCTGGTATTCTGTCTTTATATCGAACCTGAGGAAAATACGTTCCCACTGCAGGTCAACTACTTCGAAATCATTTGTTTCGTAAAAATCCATACTATGTCCTCTCTGTAGATATTATCGTTATATTATATCAAGAATTCGTTGAAATTACAACATATTCTTGGTATAATCCAAGTTATCACAGGAGGTCATATATGTACGTTTTACTGAATGCAGCCGTTAAGATCTTGTCATTTATATACTGGTTCTTCAAACTTCTGCCAGCTTCAAAAAAAGTGACGTTCATCAGCCGTCAGAGCAACGAACCGTCTCTTGATATCAGTATGCTTGCAGAAAAGATAACCGAACTCCATCCGGATTATGAATGTGTCATACTTTGCCGGAAGATCGAAGGGGGTATCATGTCTAAACTTGGATACTGCTTTCATATGCTCCGTCAGATGTACCATCTGGCGACTTCCGAAGTCATCGTGCTGGATTCATACTCCATCCTTGTCAGTATCCTGGACCACAAAAAAAATCTGCTGGTGATACAGATGTGGCATTCTGTAGGGACCATGAAGAAATTCGGATACAGCATTCTGGACATGCCTGAGGGTTCATCATCGAAGCTTGCTCATATCATGAAGATGCACAGAGGATACGACTACATCCTGGCTGCATCGGAGGCATACAAGCCTCATCTTGCAGACGGATTCAACTATCCTCTTGAAAAGATAGTCACTCTGCCTCTGCCAAGAGTGGAAGCACTTAAAGACGAAGCGAGAGCAGAAAAGACAAGGCAGAAGATACTTGAAAAATACCCTCAGCTCAGCGAGAAGAAAAACATACTGTATGTACCTACATTCAGAAAAGACGAGCCTGAAAGCTTCAGAGCCGCTGCTGCAGCTCTTGCCGATGCAGTGGACTACGATAGCTATGACCTGATAATAAAGGCTCATCCACTGGCTGAGCTGGATCTTACCCATGAACACGCCATCGTCGACCATGATTTTTCATCCTTCGATATGCTGTTCATCGCAGACTATATTATCAGCGACTACTCATGCATCATATACGAAGCAGCTATCAGAAAGCTCCCTCTTTATCTCTACACATACGATTACGATCACTATATGGGCACCAGAGATATATACATGGACTACAGAAAAGAAATGCCCGGTCCTGTCTGCAGCACAGCTGCAGAAACATTCCAGGCAATAAAAAACGATATCTGCCGTCCCGAAGATGTGGAGAAGTTCCTGAACAAATATGTGTATTCAGGAAGCCATCACGAAACGCAGGATATCGTTGATTTCATATTCAGCAGGAAAAAAATCTAATCATGTTTTTCTTCAGGTATCTGATTGACATTGTCCTCAGGTGCCTGAAGATTGAGTTCTTTTTTTATTTTTGATGTGGAAACACCTTCTGTCCTGTCAAGATAGATCACTTCGCAGTAATCCCTGAGCTGTTCGAACTTCTCGTTTCCAGCCCAGTCGCTGCCCATTACGACAACATCCACATGATATTCCTTCACATCGTCTATCTTCTGTTCCCATGTCTTCTCTGGTATCACAAGATCCACATAACGCACGGCTTCCAGCATTTCTTTTCTGGTCTCGTAGTCGTGATATGCTTTCTTGCCTTTTATCGCATTGAACTCGTCTGTAGATATCGCTACAATAAGATAATCACCCAGTTCCTTTGCTCTTTTCAGAAGTCTTATGTGACCGTAATGCAGCAGATCGTATGTCCCGTAGGTAAGTACTCTCTTCATAATTCACCTCACTGAATCATTATTTCTCATAAAGCTCGATGGCGCCTTCTATATCGCCGTCGTATATTTTCCTGCCTTTTTTAAGGACGATACCTCTCTGACAGAAGTCCCTTGCCATGGATGTGGAATGTGTGACGAACAGGAATGTGACATTGCCGTCTGCCATGATCTCCTGGACCTTGTTTGTGCATTTCTTTCTGAAAGCCTTGTCGCCTACGCTCAGCGCTTCGTCCACGATAAGTATCTCAGGATCCACATTGACATTTATGGAAAATCCCAGTCTTGCCTTCATACCGCTGGAATATGTCCTTACAGGCTGGTCTATATAGTCGCCAAGTTCTGCAAAATCGACTATAATGTCTTCCACTTCTCTGACCTGCCTGTCGCTCATACCCATCAGATTGCATTTGAGGTAGATATTCTCACGGCCTGTACATTCGCCGTCGAATCCTGCAGTGAGCTCCAGCAGCGCACTGACACGGCCATTTACTTCGATGCTACCTTCGCTGGGGAACGTGACCTCTGTTATCATCTTCATGATTGTGGATTTGCCTGCACCGTTCCTGCCAAACAGCGCCACGCCCTCGCCTTTTTTGATGTCGAAGGAAACATGATCCACAGCCTTGTTTTCTTTATATGGGACTTTCTTTGTAAAAAGCCCTAAAAACCTTGCCTTGTCGCTTCTGTATAATTTGTATGTCTTGGTAACATCCTTAAAGGATATGACTGTTTCTTTCTCTTTCATGATATCCCTTTCTAAAGCACATCTGCAATATCCCTGTAGAGTTTCCTGTACGCCCATACTGCCAGTATTATCATCACAGCCAGCACGATGAGATAGCATCTGATCTCATGGAGCGAATCGAAAAACCATGTCTTGTCTATGAACACATGTCTGTACCCGTTTGCAATTATAGTCACAGGATTGTATTCCAGGATCTTTCTTATCCACGGGACTTTTATGCCGCTGACATTATATACTATGCCTGACATCCAGAACAGAGCCTGGGTGAAGGATTTTACAAGATTCAGGAAGTCCTTGCTTATTGCAGAAAGCATACCTGAAAACAGCGCCCAGAATGTGAAAAACACGAACATCATCAGCATATATACAGGTATCTGCAGATAATATATATCAGGTCTGTATCCAAACAGCGTGAAAATTATTATCGTTGTTATCAGCAGGATGATATGCACTGTCAGCTTTGACAGGCTCGTATAAGTAGGTATGACAGATACCGGGAACTTCATCTTTGTCACAAGATGCTTGTTTTTCCTGATGCAGCCTGCACCGCCGGTTATCATTTCGCTCATATAGAACCATGGCAGGAATCCTGCCACCAGCCACAGAAAAAACGGATATCCGTCCACATCCTTGCCATGCCTCAGACCAACGCTGAATGCGAACCAGAATACGAACAGAGTCACTATCGGCTTGATGAACGCCCATGCCCACCCCAGAGCGGAGCCTCTGTACGTCTTCATAAGATCTGATTTTGCAAGTTTGAAGATCTGTCTTCTGTATGTCAGATGTTCAGTAAAAATCGTTTTTATCGTACTCACGTTAAATACCTCTTAAAATCATTGAAAAAACAGCTGCATCCATGATATACCGGCCTTTCGTCCGGGTGATATCTCACCACGAAGATCATTTCATATATTCCATCATGAAATCAACGATACGACCGGCAGCATGCCCGTCTTCCATGCAGCCTTTCTCTTTCAGAAAATCCTTCAGTCTGCTGCTGTACACGCCGTCGTCGAAGTTCTTTATGTTGCTGCACAGCTCTTTTGTATTTTCTGCTATCATGAACGGCGTGGTTTCCAGCTTGTAGTAGAAGCCACGGTCCTCATTGTACTCCTTGAGATCCGATGCATATATGAAACATGGTCTTCCTGTCAGCATGAAATCATATATCCAGCTGGAATAATCTGTGATACCTATATCCGCTGCAGCCATCAGCTCCTGTATGTCAGGATATTCAGTAGCGTTTATGATGTAGTCCGCTTCATCGAAATCATTTTTCTTCCTGTTGTGGAAATGATATCTCAGCATCAGTTTCCACTTGCCGGGATATTTCTCTTTCAGTGCCTCATAAAGTCTGCCGTAGTCTATATCAAAAGGCTGTGTGTCCTTGTCGCTCCTGAAAGTAGGTGCATACAGCATTATGCGTGTATCCTCATCTATCCCGTAATATTGACAGACTTTTTTCTTGAGTTCCTGCATACATCCTTCATCGAAGAACATATCATTTCTGGCATGTCCCAGCATGATCTTTGGCGTACCCTGCCAGTAGGACTCTTCGAACACATTATTTTCGAAATCACTGTTGGTGATCATGTAGTTTATCCGCTTCCGGCTTAGCCTTGCTATGAATCTCCAGTACGGAGGATTATAAGTATCCAGTCTCTTTATACCCAGAGAGCCATGCCATGTGTTGAAATATGTCTGGTCCTTCTTTTTAGGGATGATCTTCCACAGACAGTTGAGTGCATTGTCCACCCATACTCCTGCCGTCATAAGCTCATACACCCCGTCTGCAGAACCTTTTCTTACAAGTCTCACCTCATCAGGTATATCCGTATCTTCCCTGTTTTCGATGATCTTCTTGTTTACCAGCCATACGATATCAAGTTCCGGATTTTCTTTTTTACGTTTCACCAGCTCCTCTGTTATGTACTTGGCATTGCAGGTATACTGTCCCTGGTAAACGAAGAATACCGCCTTGTTCTTTTCGGTCTTCAGAAACAGCGAATATATCTTCCTGTAGCAGACTCCGAAGAATATGTCTATCCATTTCAGTATGTTTTTACTTATGAATTTATAGATC
>CAKQUI010000003.1 GCA_934277495.1 uncultured Clostridia bacterium
GTTCTATCTGTTTCATGATACCTCCTGTGCTGTGTCATAGAAAAAGGCGGGCGCATCGGCCCGCCTGTATTATCTTTTCAGCTGATGTATCCCGGAACTATTTCTTTTTCTTGCCCGAATTTTTCTTTTTACCGTTCTTCGGGTGTGTAGTACCTTTATTGGAATACTGCGTTTTCTTTACTTTGACTTTGTATGTGCTGCCGGCTGCGCTGATCGGTCTCGGTTTTGAAACTCTTGAATTCGATGAGGCTGCAGCTTCTTTTTCGAGGAGCTCTTCCTCAAGCTTCTCATCGGCTCTGCGCTGTTTTTCTCTCTTTTCAGCTTCTTTTGCTTTTCTTGCTTCATCCTTGCGGACGATCTCTTCAACGGATTTGCCTGTTTTCTTAGCTTCTTTGTAAGGGTTCACCGTTTCGCTTTTTTTAGTTTCATGTTTCTGCTTTTCGGCTTCTTTCTTGGCACTGCGGCTTGTGAAGAATATCATGCCGACGATCATCACTGCCATCATTATCATGTAGACTGTCGACGACTTTGATTTGTCCAGTGTCTTGAATGAGATAGTCTCAGTCTTGCCGAACTTCGTGCCGTCTGTCGCCTGCAGGCCGCTGCCTATAGTGAGCTTGTAGTTTGTATTGCCCTTTATCTCCACATCGTTGTCCACATTGTCCGATACGACCATCATAAGACCTTCTTCCTTATGGCTGTAGTAGACTTTGATCGGGAGCTTCTTGCCTTTGCTGTCTGTGAGTGAGAACTGCTTCAGGTTGGATTTTCTGACGCTGTCTGATTTCGGAAGCATTGCTGTGTCGAAGTATATCTTGACACTGAGATTTTCTACTGATACGCCTTTTGCACCGTCGTCAGGTGTAGATGATTCGATCTTGAAATTTGAAGTTCCTGATGCGGCATTGTCTGTGTTCGCTGCAAAACATGCAGGAGCCAACATGGATACTGCCATGATTATAAGGCAAACTATTACGCCTGTTCTTTTCATTACTGTTTTTCCTCCAGCTTCCTTTTTCTTAGTTTTTTAAAAAAATCCTTCATGAGACTGCTGCATTCTTCCTGCATGAGTCCTGTTTCTATTTCAACGAAGTGATTGAGTCTGCTCTCCTGGGGTATGTTGAAGACCGAGCCGCAGGCACCTGACTTGGGGTCCATGGTGCCGATGAAAAGCTTTCTGATCCTCGACCATACGATGGCGCCTGCGCACATGCTGCATGGTTCTGTAGTGACGAACATGGTGCATCCTGTGAGCCTCCAGCCGCCGAGATTCCTGGCTGCCTGTCTTATGGCTATCATCTCAGCATGTGCGGTGGGATCCTTGGCGGTCTCTGTTTCGTTGTGACCTCTGCCTACTATCTCGCCGTCTTTCACTATTACTGCACCGATGGGTACTTCGCCCATTGCAGCAGCCTTTTTCGCCTCTTCGAGAGCTGCTTTCATATATCTTTCCATATACCTTACAATGTTATCATATTTTCAGTTTTCTATCAAGGACATTTCTTCGATATGACCGGTGGATCTGCTGATGGCGGCAAGCCAGTAGCCGTAGATATCTTTCCTGCGTTCCTCCAGGGGGATAGTGGCGTCGCGGGATTCCTCAGGCATGCCGGCGATAGGCTGCCAGTAGATGAAGCCGGTCTTCCCTGCGTCCGGCTGCTCGTCAGGCAGGAATCTGCCGGGGACGCCGACGAGGTAATGAGAGCTGCAGCAGCCGAACAGGAAATGTCCGTATTCTGTCACGGGGCCGGCGCTGCCGGGGGATGCAAGCGGGAAAAGACTGGGATCTGTGATCTTTTTCCATGATGCTCCTGCGATATCACGGTCGAAGGGGATCACCTCCGGGAAAGGACTGCTTTCTTCGACGATGATGCGGCACTTTTCGAGCACGCCGTCGTCTTTGGGGAAACTGCTGCTGTCCCTTCCGGAGCCGTGGGAATACATGCCGGCAGGAGAGACAGCTGGAGCAGTGGCAGGTGACAGCTGCCTTCGCAGCGGTTCGAGGCTGCCTCTGAGGACTGTGTGTAGCGGCTCTTTCTGATTCACGGTGGAAGCTGCAGCTATGACAGCAGCGTTAAAATCCGTGAGCTTGATGCCGCTGCCGTCCAGATCTTTCGGATTTATGCTGAAACTGCCTTCGGCGCATCCGTCTGCGGTCAGAGAAATATTGCCTATCATGTGGTACTGACATTTTTCACTGGCGGTGCCTGCCAGCAGCAGCTTGTATACATATTCACCTCTGGGGAAAAACCGGATATTGTCCGCAGCTACAGCGATTATGCTGCTGCGGCTGCCGGAACCTGTTTTCAGACAGCCGCACATCCTGCAGTCTGCCCGCATGGCGAACCTGCGGTTTTCCTCGCCCAGGACCACGGTATCATTGTTATGTTTTATATGATCCATACAAAGCCTCCTTGTTTATTACACTTTTTTTTAGTAATATATGAGAAAAAGATTACAGCTATTCATATGATCAGGGGGTATAAAGAACATGATATTCGATTCAGTTATAGTTATATTGATACTGCTGTCGGCCTTGAGAGGGTTCCGTAAAGGGCTCCTTTATATGTCGGTGCGTATACTGGCGTGGGTGGGCTCCATCGCAGCGGCCATGTTTCTGACAAAGCCGGTGGCGGAGTTCTTCAGGAACGGTTCTGTAGGGAATATGGTCTCGGAGTCTGTTAGCGGCAGACTGTCAGAGTCTGTCCAGAGTGCCGGGGACGCCTGCAGCAGTCTGCCTGATATAATATCGGGAGGGATAAGCACAGCGGGCAACGGAGTTTCCAGTGTGATGTCGGGGATGTTCACCAGCATGATAACTTCGGTGCTGGCGTTTGCGGCTGTGATGCTGGGAGTATGGCTTGCGATAAAGCTGATAATGCTGCCGGTATCGGCGCTGAGACGTGTAAAGGCGATAGGTTTCATGGACAGGCTTTTCGGCACTGCAGCCGGAGTGCTGAAAGGGCTCATAGTCGTGTTCGTGCTGCTGGCGCTGCTGGTGCCTGTGGTGAACCTCGCAGGAGCAGATACTTCGTCATTCATCACATCCCAGCTGGCAGACTCCCACTATGCAAAAGACCTCTACAACAACAACCTCCTGCTGCTCATAGCAGACGGCATCTTTTCGTGATGAGTGCAGGAGGGCCGTAGTGTTTTCCGGAAAGCGGGGCAGAGCATAGACTCAGGTCCGGATCATATCGTTGATGTCGTGTCTGTGACGGCTTGATCCTGATACTGTCTGAAAGCGGATCTGAGCTTTACTTTCTTTCCGGAAAAGGCGATCCCGAGTTTCAGTATATTCTGAGCGCCTTCTTTCCGGAGCTCCGTGTCATATTTTTTGTTCTCTATCTGCTGCAAAGCAGTTTCAGCCAGGTCGTCAAGCGATTCCTGACTCAGACCGGCTTTCCATTTCAACTCGATTATTATTCCCGGATATTTCTTCTTTCTTGGAAACATACTGATATCATATCTTCCGTTTCCTGATTCCCGGTTGGACTTTATTTTATACTGATTGTCCATCATAGAGATCAGTCCCAGTACAAGCCCGTGATAAAAACCTTCGGCGCCTGCATCATAAAAACTGATGGTCCTTTCCATATACTCGCATATCGCTTTCTGAAGTCTTGCAAGATCGCCTGTATAAAGGCTTTCGGATATATTGTCTGCAGTTGTTCTTGTGACGGCGCCTGTTTCCAGCAGATGTGTCAGTATCTCAGACTTATAGACCGCTGATATCTCTCTGTTCGGTATCATGACTTCGCAAAGGTACGAGCCGTCTGCCTGGATCTCTTTTGTTGGTGTTTTCAGATACCCTGCCATGAGCAGCAGGCTGTATATGTTGGCGGGGTCCTCGGCAAGGGAACGGTATACGACGTTCTGATCTATCCTTGCGATGACACGTTCTCCCTGCAGGAGTGCGTAAAGTTTCCTTGTCACTTCATCTGTAGCAGTCCTCAGAACATCTTCCAGTATCTCGTTCTTTCCTGTGTTCACCCAGTATGCCTGCGGGATGCAGCCCTTTGAAATGTAGTTTATGACTGACCATGGATTGTATATCTCCCTGTTTCCGAAAATGTAGCCGTCATACCATTCTTTCAGTTCCTCGGCTTTGTTCCGGACGCCGTAGTATTCCAGCATTTCATCCACTTCATGGCACGTAAACCCGAAAAATTCATCATATCCGTCATCCATTACAGAGTCCACGACAAGATTGTTGAGCCCACTGAAAATACTTTCCTGTGCTATCCTCAGTATACCGGTGAGGAATCCATAGGAAATGTTCCGGTTGTCTTTGAATGCACCTGAAAAAAATATCCTCATGAAACTTATTATCTCATCGTAGAAATCCCGGGAGTACCCTTCCTGCACAGGTGTATCGTATTCATCTATTATGATGACCGGAGCTACGCCATAATGTTCGTTCAGCATTTTTGAAAGATTTTCAAGTGCAGACGTCAGTTCGACTTCCGTTGCAGTACCCTCGGTCATTCTCGTAAAATAAGCTTTTTCGTAATCTGCGATACGATCGCTGTCGTAAAGCTCACGGTGTCTGTCATACTCCGCCTGCAGAAGACTCCGTATTTTATCAAGGGTATCGTTCCAGGTGCTGAATTTAACGTCTTTGAACGACAGGAATATCACCGGATATCTGCCCTGATGGGAACGGTATTCGCTGCCGCATTCCCATATGGCTTTGTCATAGAAAAAACGGCCTGTATCATCATCGGATATTTCAAAAAAAACTCTGAGCATATCCATGTTCAGTGTCTTGCCGAACCTGCGTGGCCTTGTAAACAGAGAAACCATCGGCTTATGATCAAGGAATTCCTTTATCATAAGCGTTTTGTCGACATAATAATATCCGGATTGTGCACGTATATAATCTGAGATGCCTACAGGAAGCGCTTTCTTTTCAGCCCTCGCATGTTCACGGGCATAACTTCCTGATGAACGGCGGAGGTCATCAGGGCGCTCTGCATCGTCAGGTATCCGCCATCTCCCTTTCTCTTTGAAAGCTCCTTTGATCTTCCCCTTTTTGCACATATCATTGACTGTACGTCCTGAGAGTCCCCATTCTGCAGCCTTTTCCTTGCATGTTTTCATATCTGTCATCTCCGTTCCTGTTTTTGCAGATCAGCTTATATCATGGATTATACACCGCAGTTCGCAATATATCAACTCTGCGTTCGCAATATATACCGCAAAATGCCGGGTATATTGCAAACATGACTGCGCAGGGCAGGGGCGTGCCGGAGGTGTGTATTCATGGTCGTGACTGACGATGTATGTTCCGTGGATCGCCTGTAAGGAAAGCGATACAGGTGCTCTGCAGCTGGCTGAGCCGTTGTGGGGAATACGAGGATATTCCATTGGATTTTGAAGTCGGTTTTATGAAAAACAAGGAGGAAGCTGTTCGCAGTATAAATTCTATTGCATGGGAAAATATATGTCTTGATGCAGCAGGAGATTTAGACGTTTTCCTTGTTAAAAACCGTTTGGACAGAAAATATGACTGGAATACGGTTTGTGACGAAATTGAGGAAAAATATATCAAACCAATTTCAGAAAAAATAAAAGAATCCGTTGAGCATAATCTGTTACCGGAACGTGTTATGATAGATGTCAGGTTCAATCTATGGAAGATTTTTAAATATCAGTGGTATTCTGGGACAGGATTCGTATCAGATTTTCACACTAAAATGACGAGCATATATCTTGCAGGATATCTTCCATGTGGATACAAGATAGCTGAAGAAAAAGGAATTTTTATGATTTATTGATTAAAAAGGCAGGAAAAGTATGAGAAGCGTATCGGATACACAGAAAGACAGACTGGGATCGATCCTGAAAGAGCTTTTGAATGTCATCGAAGAAATAAGAGAAGAAGATGACTTCTATCTTATAGAGCAGAATAAAATTGATGTAATGTCATGGTTATCTGCTGTAGCGACAGTGGATACTATGGATTCTCTGGAATTGATTGCGGAAAGTATAAAAGAAAAAATATATAACTTTTATTACGATGATCTGAGTAGTCATTATCTGGACTCGAAGCGAAAAGAACTCATGATGGAGTTTCTTGATGAAATATTTGGTGTTTTAAATTAATGCACGTTTATGGCGATAGTTGCTGATTCAATATGTTTAAAGTTATGTGATAGGAGAAAATAATGTTATTCAAAAAGAGCAAAGTAGGTTTTTCAAGCGATATAATAAAGATGGCTGATGAGATCGTTGAGTCATACTGCAGAGCAAACAGTACTGGTTTTGAAGAGATTTCAGAGTTAGAACGTCAGGTCCTTGCAGTGTACTGCTTTGGCGTATCGGAGGGAGTTCGTCAGGGCAAATATGAAAACATA
This sequence comes from uncultured Clostridia bacterium, assembly GCA_934277495.1. GTDB lineage: Bacteria > Bacillota > Clostridia > Peptostreptococcales > Anaerovoracaceae > Lentihominibacter. Next base: position 6,360 of record CAKQUI010000003.1, read on the forward strand.
TCTAATAATGATGTTGAACGAGGGATAATCGATTTGTTTGAACAGGTTTTTAAATATTCGAGAAAGCAGTCTCAGGATTTTTTTGAACTGATCGTTGACAGCCTGCAATCTGACAATGGTGAAAATACTTATTCGATAATAATACACAGAGGGCTGGATGGATATTTTCTGTGTATGGAAAATAAGCAGAGCAAAGCAGTCGATGCTGTCTGCGACATGATCAGTATTTTGCAAAGACAAAATTAGCAGCAGCTTGAAAAAGATATCGCAGCATTGAAAGCAGAATTGAAGACTATCGTAAAATAACAGGAGAATATATATGAGTTTATTTAGCAGACGCAAGAAGAATAATGACACTGTGAATAAGGAGACAGCTGCAGCAGGACGTTTCAGTCGCTCGGTTTTTGACATCAGACACGATATCGACAGGAGCAGCTGGTGGCAGGTTTATTCTGCCTGCCTTGGCAAAGTCGCAGCTATGCAGGATGCCTGCAGCGTCCATGTTGTAAAAGACCAGGACTGGTATCTCGATTTGAAAAACGGAACGATATCTTTCGGCAAGGATTCTTATCCGATACAGTTCATTGGATCAGAATCTCAGCTCAGCGATACCTGGCAATGGGGATATAAGAATGTGAACGGTCTTGATGAACGCTTTCTTAGTCTGGCATATGATATGTATGAGAAAGGCAGCGAATGGGGACTTGAGCCTCTTACGATCGAACAGTTCCCGCTGGATGATGTTTTCAATGGACATAATATAGCGACTGTGGCATGCGGGATATCCGAAAAGCCATATTGCTATTACAGGGCTTCCGGAAAAGATCATTCTATATTCGTTGCATTTTCAGGGGTGCCTGAAATAATATCAGAGCCTCTTGGTATTTCGGAGTTTGCCAATACTGCGGCAGACTGCCTTGAAAATTTCAATGTAGATCACAATATATTCCTGGAAAGCTTTTTGTCATGGAATGGTACTTCATATGATTATGATGGAAAGGATCTGATCGCACACTTTTCTTCCGACCTTGAGTTTTCGTTTGAAAAGGCAGATGAGTTCTGGAGAGTGGCAGGCATAAGATCTCTGTAGCTGGTCTCATTATCACATGACAGCACCGTTTATTCCGCACCTGAACATATCGGTGATTCGGGTGCAGCTTCACACGACAAAAACAGCACCGTTTCAGATCACAGAAGTGATAAGACCCGGTGCTGTTTTCAAATGTGCTTTGCAGATCATTGTTTTATGTCATCCGGCTGCTTATGCCGGTTGTTTTCGCAGGCGTTTTCACGCCTGCTGTGTGCTGTTTATTTACTGGACGCTTTCTTTTCTTGAAGCGTCAGCTTTATCTCTTTTGTCTGTCCGTTGCGGACGATGGTATATGTCACCTTGTCGCCGACTTTGTGGGATGTTATTATCGATGACAGATCATCGAAAGATGTTATCTGCTTGCCGTCCACTGCGAATACCATGTCTCCTGCCTTGAATCCTGCCAGTTTGGCCTTTGAACTGTCTACCGAAGCGATATACACGTTCTTGGAAGAGGAGGAGTTGCCGTTGCTGAAGAAGGAGTCATAGTCGCTCTGCTGCGAGCCTTCTGTATAGGACATACCTGTGTATGGCTGTCCCTTGACATAGCCGCTGTCCATCAGCTGCTGAGCCACGTCTGCAGCTTTGTTGATCGGTATAGCGAATCCGAGACCCTCGACATCGGAACCTGATGATTTGGCTACCACGATACCTATGAGCTGACCGTCGCCGTTGAACAGTCCGCCGCCGGAGTTGCCGGGGTTGATGGAGCTGTCTGTCTGGAGCAGCGTCATAGTCTTGCCGTCTATTGAAAGCTCTCGGTCAAGAGCGCTGATGATACCTGCTGTTACCGTGCCGCCCAGCTCTCCGAGAGGGTTTCCGATAGCTACAGCCATATCACCGACTTTGAGCTGGTCACTGTTGCCGTATGTGGCAGGAGTGAGGCTGCTTGCCTTTATCTTTATAACGGCCACGTCTGAGTTGGAGTCTGTGCCCACCAGCTTGGCTTCGTATTCCTTCTCGTCAGCTGTCGTTACCGTTATTTTGCTGGCGCCGTCTATGACGTGGTTGTTCGTCACGATATATCCGTCCTTGGATATGATGACGCCGCTTCCGGCACCCTCTGTGACATACTGCTGCATCCATGAATCTGACGATACGCTTTCTGTTTTTATCTCGACAACGCTGCTTTTGGCTTTGGCAGTTATCTCCTGTACAGTCAGTTTGCTGCCTGTAGCATCTTCAAGATTGTAGCCTGTAGTCTTGACGCTGCCTGAACTGCTGCTGCCTGAGCCGGATGAACCGCCTCCGAAGAGCGTGCTGCCAAGAGCTGCCCCTCCGACGCCGAACACACCTGATACGACTACACAGAGGATCACCAGCAGTGCCAGCGATCTGCGTGTGATGGTGACAGGCTTCGATGGTTTCCTGTGACGCTCCTTCCTGGTGCGCTTCACTCTGCCAAGACCATCAGCATTGTTCCAGGAACAGGAATCGCCTTTCCTGAAATTCACTCTCGGATCTCTGAACGCTCCCGTCTGTTCCTGAGATGCACTGTCCTGATATGATCCCTGCTGTCCGGCAGTGCCGTATATCGGCTCGCCGAAATCGCTGTCCGTATCCTGACTGCTGAAGTCGCCGTATGGACCTGCCTGTTCATATGCTCCTGAGCCGGCTGCATCAGAGGCGGTGGTATCGAATGTGTCTGCAGGCTCCGATGAGTTGTCTGCGGGGTCGTCCCCGACAGCGTCTTTCAGTATGAAATTGGGTTCGTATCCGGAAGTATTGCTGTTTTCGTTGTTTTTCCTGTAATCATCCATGTTATCATTACCTCGTTTCTGATAGATAATCAATAATCAACTCCGGGGATATCAGCCCTCGTATCCGGCGCCTTCGCCGCCGGTCGATATTGAAGTGTTTTGCTTGAGTTTAATATACTAAGGCTTTTTGTCGTTTGCGTGTTGAAAATATGTGTTTATATTATAAAAAATTGAACATTTTCACCATAAATGTGATAAAATCGGATATGTATGTAAAATACAAGGTAAGAGTTCAGAAAGGAAAACACGACTGATGAGCAAAGCGATAATTGCTATAGATAAAAGCAGGTCATTCAGAGTATACTGTACAGTGACTACAGACCTGGTGCAGCAGGCAGCAGATATCCACGGCACTACGCCGCTGGCATCGGCAGGCCTGGGAAGAGTCCTGACAGCAGCAGGCCTTATGGGTATCATGCTGAAAGGACCGGAAGAAAAACTCACGCTGGTCTTCAAAGGCGACGGACCGGCGAAACAGATCCTGGCAACGGCGTACGGCACAGGGAACGTCAAGGGGTACATCGCAAATCCTGGCGTCGATCTTCCGCTGACAGAAAAGGGCAAGCTGGATGTAGGCGGCTCCCTGGGCGTCGGCGAGCTGACAGTCATTAAGGATCTCGGTCTCAAAGAGCCTTATGTCGGCACCATAGCACTGGCATCAGGCGAGATAGCAGACGACCTGACAGCGTACTTTTTCATATCGGAGCAGCAGAATTCGTCCGTGGCGCTGGGCGTGAAAGTGGAGCGTGACCTTTCCATAGGTGCAGCGGGAGGCATGATAATACAGATGCTGCCGGACGCAGAAGAAGGAGCTGTGGATGCGCTGGAAAAAATGATAGGCAGCATGGATCCTATGACGACTATCATAAGCAGAGTGAATGCAAGGTCAGGCGGCAAAACTGACAGCGGCATAGTTTCAGACGTGCTTCAGGAGCTCTTCAGAGACATACCGGATGAGTACGCTCCGCAGATCCTCGAAGAAAGAGACATAAACTGGGAGTGCGACTGCAGCAGGGAGCGTCTGGAGCAGGTGCTGATCACGATAGGACGCAGAGATCTTGAGGAAATAATAGAAACTGACGGCAAAGCTGAGCTTCAGTGCCAGTTCTGCCTGAAAAAATATAATTTTGATAAGGAAGAACTGCAGGATATCCTGGACAGGATGTAGGCAGTAGTGACGGCCATGAAAGAAGTAATGATAAAGATAACAGGTCAGCAGATAAGCCGGGACGCAGGTGAGGACACGATGGAGTTCGTCACCGAAGCCAAGCTTTACAGCCGGGGCGGATCGCTCTATCTGCTGTACGATGAGAGCGAGCTGTCCGGGATACCGGGCTGCCGTACCAGACTGAGATTCAAAGACGGCACAGTGCAGCTCAAGCGTTACGGCGAAGGCGCAGGTCTTGGCAGCGAGATAAGTTTCGAGAAAGGCAAGAGATACACAGGGCTGTATGATACGCCGGTAGGCCCTCTCGAAATAGAAGTTCTCACCAATGAACTTGAAAACACTCTGTCAGAAGAAGGCAAGGGACAGCTGGACATAGACTACAGCGTGAGCCTCAAGGGGCTGACAGAAGGCAGGAACAGACTTAATATCACGATGATGTAGTGATGAAGGAGGTTGATCGAGGATGATGAGCAGAAAAGCAGTAAAAATCGTAGTATACCTGATAATAGGTGTGATGCTGGCGACAACAGTAACATGCGCCATAGCATATCTGTAATAAATAAAAGTAGCAAAGTCGGAGGTAAAAATGTCAGAAACAGGTTTCAGTGCAGAGAAATATATCGAGGAACAGTCGAAATATATCCTTGAAAGGATCCAGTCGGGGAACAGCGAGCGCCTTTATCTGGAGTTCGGAGGCAAACTGGTCCAGGACAAGCACGCCATGAGAGTGCTGCCGGGATTCGATGAGAACGCAAAGATAAAGCTCCTTCAGAAGATGAAGGATCAGGCGGAGATCATAATATGTATATATTCAGGAGATATAACGACTAACAAGACGAGGCAGGATTTCGGTATCACATACGATCTCGAAGTGCTCAGACTCATAGATGTATTCAGACGCTATGACCTGTCTATCAACAGCGTGGTAGTCACAAGATACGAAGACGACTCCCCGGCAGTGGACAAGTTCATAAACAGGCTGGAACGCAGAGGTATAAAGACATACAGACACAGATTCACCAAAGGATATCCTACTGATGTGGACACCATAGTAAGCGACGAAGGATACGGCGCCAATCCGTACATAGAGGTAACAAAGCCTCTGGCAGTCGTCACAGGTCCGGGAGGCGGCAGCGGCAAGCTGGCTACATGTCTTTCGCAGCTGTACCACGAATACAAGCTGGGCAGGAAAGTCAGATACGCCAAGTTCGAGACTTTCCCTATCTGGAACATACCACTCAAGCATCCGGTGAACGTGGCGTATGAAGCGGCGACAGCAGACCTCAGAGACGTCAACATGATAGACTCGTTCCATCTGGAGGCCTACGGCGAAACAGCAGTGAACTACAACAGAGATCTGGAGGTCTTCCCTGTTGTGAAACGAATAATCGAAAAGATAACAGGTGAGGAGTCTGAATACAAATCGCCGACAGACATGGGAGTCAACAGAGCAGGTTTCGGCATCATCAATGACGATATCGTGAAGGAAGCAGCCTGCCAGGAGATCATAAGAAGATACATCATCGCTCTTTGCGACTACAAGAAAGGCAAGATAGAAAGCGGCACCGTTGAGCGTGTGAAGCTGCTGATGGATGATCTTTCCCTGAGCGTGGAGGACAGACATGTGGTGATACCGGCAAGAGCCTATGCCGAGAGGAAACGTGACAGCAACAGCAGATACGTCAACGTGGTAGTCATGGCCATAGAGATGGAAGACGGCAAGATGATAACCGGCAGGAGTTCAAGACGCATGGTAGCGGCAGCAGCAGCCATACTCAACTCCATCAAGTACCTTTCAGGCATATCCGACGACCTGCATCTCATATCGCCGGACATTCTGACGAGGATACAGGAACTCAAGACAGAGGTGCTGCGTTCAGACAAGACCAGCCTCAACTGTGAGGAGATACTGATGGCGCTGACGATCTCGGCAGCCACAAACCCTTCCGCAGAAATGGCGCTGAGCAAGCTGGAGGAGCTGAGAGGATGCAGAGCGCACTGCACAGCCATACTCAGCGACAAGGACGAGACTACGCTGAAAGCGTTGGATATAGACGTGACATGCGATCCGGAATATGTCACGAACAACCTTTACTACAGCTAAAGACTGCTGCCTCCGGGGCAGTATGAAGATAAAAAGTTTCACAGGGTTTACAGCCTGCCTGCAGGTATGTAAACCTTTTCTGTGAGGTCATGCAGAGAAGCCTGAACTGCAGCGGAGCCGGGGCTGCTGCAAAGCCTGTTTCACAAGAGAGGATGTAAGAGAACATGTACGGCAAATATTTCGTTCTGTTTGCGATACTTTTCACAGGATGGTTCCTGAGGAAAATAAATTTCATAGATGACAACATGAACCACAGCATGAACAAGCTGATCGTGTATTTCGCATATCCATGCCTGATAGTCTACAACATAGGCAGTCTGGATCTGGGCGGCAGGACTGTGGTGGAGTTCATGACGGCCTTTGTGCTGAGCCTTGTATGCTTTTATGTATACGGGTTCGTATGCACAGGGTATGCAAAGATAAGAAAATTCCCCATGGAAAGCTCCAACGTGGCTGAATTCGCCATGGCAGCGCCCAACGACGGGTTCATGGGGTTCCCTGTCACGCTGATATTCTTCGGGGAGACCGGCCTGCTGTTCATGCTGGCTCACAATGCAGCGATGAACATATTCACATTCACCTACGGCATGAAGGTGCTGCGCCGCAACGATGAACAGCGCAGGCGGGCCACAGTGTCCAGCCTTGCCAAAGCGCTGCTGAAACTGCTGGTGAACCCCAACATACTGGCGCTCATCATCGGATTCATCATAAGCTTCGCAGGTGGAAAGATACCTGTGCCGGTGAGCGACTACCTGCTCTATATAGGCAACGTGTCCACGCCGATGGCGATGATATTCATCGGATCGTCACTGGCAAAATACAGATTCACAGACATCATCAGAGACAGGCTCGTCATCGAATCCGGTGTTATGAAGCTGGTGATCCTGCCGGTACTGACACTGCTTATCGTATATTTCCTGCCGGTGAGCGATCTTATAAAGGCAGTAGTGGTGCTGGGAGCGTGTTTCCCGACAGCTGCCACCGTATCCATGCTGGCGGAGCAGGAAGGTCAGGACCTTGGCGTCGCCAGCCGTGCTCTGTTTTTCAGCACAGTGATGTCGCTGTTCACAGTCATAGGATCGCTGAAACTGCTGACGCTGATATTCTGAGCCTGATCTGCAGGACTGCAGCATCGTGAGATCAGTGAGTGCTGAACAGCAGCTTCTGTCTTTCGTAAAGCTCGTCAAAAGCTTTGCGGCGTGCATTTTCATCCGGCAGCGTCATGAACGCATGGTATGATGCAGTAATGCTGCACGCACAGGTCCAAAGCTCGTCGCAGCTCATATCACGACCGACTATCACCAGGTCGTGATTTTTTATTATATCCGCAGACATCTCGTCATGGAGGACCCCATCGCTGCACAGGACTACCACCGTATTGCTGTCAGTGGAAAGCCCTTCGCCGCTGGTGATCTTCTGCAGCATCTCGAATTCCTTGTTTCGGTACTCATGCTCTCCCATCAGCATGCAGATCCTCAGCACAGACCTGCCGTCTTCTTTTTCTATTTCTTCATCCAGGGAAACAAGCAGCGCATCTGTATCCGCCGCCAGTCTTTCCGCTGCCTCACGGACAGGCGCTCCGAAGAAACCTGTCACGAATGTAAATTTTATGTTTTTCATATAAAGACTCCATTCCGCCGCCAGCCATGCGGCATCAAGCATTTTCGTATGATAAGATTGTATCACGTCATCTTGCAGACATACAACTATGATATATCAGAGTATCGCAAAAATCCCGGATATGTGTTACAATGTTAAAACAGCTGCAGATACGGCAGCTGACAGAACAAGAACAGAACAATGTAAGGGGAAGTAAAATGACAGTAAAAGAAAAACCAGTACTCGTGATAATGGCTGCAGGAATGGGTTCCAGATACGGCGGACTCAAGCAGGTGGATAAAATGACAGAAGCAGGAGAGATAATCCTCGATTTCTCTCTTTACGACGCTATGATGGCAGGCTTTACGAAGGCAGTTTTCATCATAAGAGAAGAACATCGTGATATTTTCCGTGAACTCGTCGACGAGAGAGCCGGCAGATTCATGGAGATAGAATATGCATACCAGGCGCTGGACGATATCCCTGAAGGTGTGAAGATCCCTGAAGGCAGGGAAAAACCATGGGGTACATCCCATGCTGTGCTGGCTGCAAGGAACATCATAAACGGACCTTTTGCAGTCATCAACGCCGACGACTACTACGGACCCGGCGGATTCACACAGATGTATGACTATCTCTGCAGCGCGGCAGACGGTGACGTGTACGACTGCGCTATGATAGGATACAAGCTTGAAAACACCGTGACAGAAAACGGACACGTTGCCAGGGGCGTATGCCAGATAAGCGATGAAGGATATCTGGAGCAGGTGACGGAGCGCAAGCAGATCATGATGCGCCCTGAAGGTATATGCTATACAGAAGACGACGGAAAGACATGGGTGAAGCTGCCGGACGATACGGTGGTATCCATGAATTTCTGGGGATACCCGGCAGGACTGATGAAAGAGCTGGAAGACGGACTGCCTGAGTTTTTCAGGACAGTGATCCCGGAAAATCCGCTGAAAGGCGAATACCTGCTGCCGGAAGTGACAGACCGCCTCATCAAAGAAGGCAGAGCCACAGTGAAAGTCCTCCCTACACACGACAAATGGTGCGGAGTGACATACCAGGCAGACAAGGAAGACGTGAAGAACATACTCCAGTCAAAGAAAGACAAAGGTGAATATCCGGATAAACTCTGGAAATAGCACTGATAATTAAAAGGGCTTTTCATTAACAAATGATATGTTGATGAAAAGTCCTTTTTTATTGGTTTTGCTTGAACGATAGTTGGTAGAGTGAAGATATGATTTTGAAGATGTATTTTGCAAATTTAAGTGTGTTCTAAAATATTAATAGTTTTGTTAAAAAAGACTTGACAGTTTTGATGAGGGGTGGGGGGTAGACTATATGTAAATAATTATAGATTTGGAGGAGAAAAATGAAGGGTTATAGAAAATGTTTGATCTTTGCGATGATAATGATGTTAGTTTTTAGTCCGTTATCAGTTTCGGCGGCATCGAAATATGGATCATATGGGGGTAAAACATATTATTATACGATATCAAAAGCAAAGAATGTGAGAATAGAAAAGCGAGGGAAAAAAGTAGGGGACCATTTGAAGTATTGGATGAATGGTACTGTGAAACTAATTGTAGATTATGCAGCAGGGAACCTTATGATTCCTTTTAGCATAGTAGAGACTATGGTAGATGACGACAGCGTGAAATATAGTGAAAAGTCGTACTCTTCATATGTGTATCAGGCAAAATATACAACAAGAAATATTTTTTACTATACTAATAAATCAAAGAAGCATAAAAAAATCGTACTTACAGATGAAAAAGGAAAGGCAGATGTATTTTATGAATTCCATCCAGTGGGCATAGGCTTTAAAAAGTCTACATATTCAAAGAAACTTAAAAGTAATAAAAGCATGAAAACAAGATATTATGACAATAAAAGCAGGAATTTAAAGCGCTGTGGAATTAATGCAAAACATAAATCAAGGGAAATATGGTCACTGTCAACTGAATTGTTAACGGAAAAGTGGAAAAAAATTAATTATGTGATATAATTTAATGAAAATAGAGCCGTAGGAGAATAGAATGAAGAAAAAAATTATTTGCATAATAGCTATAATTCTTTTGGGTGCAGTAGTGGCTTTTTTTGCGACAGGCAGAACAAGTTTGATAAAACAAATCGATAAGAATCTTGGTTCTTCAGATAACTGGAAAATTCAATCCATCGAAAAAATGGAAAAAGATAAAGATCCTGTAGTTCATGATATCACTGAAGAGGCGGATGGATACGATGAACTTGTAAAAGAGATAGAAAAGTCGGATTTGAAACGTGCAAAATATGAACCGGGAATGGAAATAATTTCACCCTTGTATACAATGACCGTATCAGATGGACAGGAATATGTTACGTTTACGGTGAATGATAAAAAAGAAATTCATGTAAATCAAAAGGATGTAACTTATAAAATAACTGACGAAAAATCAGGATTATACAACTCGCTTGAGCAGGTATATGATAGTGCAAAATAAGTAACGGCCTGAAAGGAAGACGTGAAGAACATCCTCCAGTCAAAGAAAGACAAAGGCGAATATCCGGATAAACTCTGGAAATAGCACTGATAACGAAAATACGATATACTTATATAAAAAGACCACTGACAATGTGCATGAAACACAGTCAGTGGTCTTTTCACAGTATCCGGGAGGGGCACATCACATATCATTTCAGCCTGTCCAGGGCCTGATTGTGATGTGTGCTTATCACTGAATAGTAGTTCGTCATATTTCTCGCCACCTTGTCGTCCCATGTGGAGCTGGCGGCGTATCTTTTGTTGACGTCGGAAATGGTCTTGCCGCTGTAGAGGCTGCCGCCGGGGCTGAGATAATTCTGAGCCAGCGCCTTCGACACGACGTCTATACACTCAGCCTTCGATGAGAAACCGCTGTTTCCGAAGCCGAACATGTTGTTTGGTCTGAAACACATGGTGCCGTTGGCGCTTTCCAGCGACGCTATCGCCATGACGAAGAGGCAGTTGACACCGTAGTCCTTCTCTGCTTTGAGGAACGCATCTTCGAGCCCCACAAGGTTGTCCCTGGTGACCAGCTTCAGGTCCGACACCGTGACGCCGCTTGGTTTGCTGACGTCCATGCTGCGTATCTGCTCGTTGCTGTATGCAGGTATCGCCTCCGCATCGTAGACTTTGTTCACTGTGGATTTTCTCAGGGACGTGGAAAGATCCACCTCCTCGGCTGAATCCAGACTTTTCTGCAGCAGTCTGCTGCTGGCCTTTGCAGCGGAGCTGTTTATCATATCGGTCTCGACCTGTATGCCGTATGCGAACCCTGCAGCAGATCCCGCCAGAACCAGCACAGTCAGCAGTATCACCTGCCATGAGATGAACCTCGGTTTGCCATTGAATGAATAAGTTCTAGTATTTCTGTTTTTCATGGTATTTTATTCCTGTATATATTGAAAAATGTTCCGGTTTTATATATCATTGATATTATAAAAAATATAGCCGGAAATTACAAGTCCCGGAGAGAAAGGCAGGGTCGCAGGCAATGGGATGGATAATAAAAACGGTCCTGGGGATCATAATACCGCTGGTCATGCAGCTCAGCGTCGTCAGCATGGTGGAAACCACGCCTGATTCAGCGGTGAAGGATTTCTTTGACGGTCTCAGCACAGGAGACAGCAAAGTCACCGAACGATACATGGACAACTCATATATAAACACGCTGATAAACGTCAAAGGCAAAGAAAAGACAGTAGACCGCATGTACAGGTCGCTGTTCCGGAATTTCAGCTACAGCATAGACGATATCGCAGAAAAAGACGACCTGGCAGTGGCGAAGGTGACCATTACCTGCAACGATTTCACCAGAGTCAGGAAAAATTACGACAAAGCGTCCTACAAGTATCTGACAGACAACCTTTACAAGGACAAAGTTGCAGACAAGGCGTGGCTCAGCGAGAAATGCTTCAGTCTGTACGTTGACCAGATAGAGAAAGCCGCAGAAAAAGAACCATCTGAAAAAGTGATATACGTGCCCCTGGAGGACAACGGCAGCTACGGCTGGAACATCATCATAGACGATGAAATGATGAAGACAGTCCTGGGCGGACTGAAATTCCCTGAATGATAAAATAAAACAGCCGGAGATATCACGAAAACACTTGAAAAAAATAAAAAATATTGTATAATATAAAGGCATGTGATTTTGCATGCAGTCCTTGCGATAGCTCAGGCTATCGCCACTAAAGTCCACAGGGAGGTGAAAACATGATTAATTATGAAGTAATGCTCATCCTTGATCCTGCATTGGAAGAAGACAAGAAAGATGCTACAGTAGAAACTGTAAAGGGCATCATCGCAGCAGAAGGCGAAGTCGGCAATGTAGACGTATGGGGAATGAGAAAGCTCGCATATCCTATCCAGAAAAAAGCTGAAGGATACTACGTTGTCATCGAGTTCAAGGCTCAGCCTACATTACCTAAGGAACTCGACAGAAGACTCAAGATCTCTGACAATGTTATGAGACACATGATCGTAAACAAAGATGAGAAATAAGAGCGGGGTGTGTTATGAATAACGTTGTATTGATCGGGAGACTGACAAGAGACCCTGAAATGAGATACACCACCGGAGCCAACCAGATGGCTGTGACTACGTTCACGCTGGCTATCGACAGACCGGCAAGAGCCGGCCAGGAGAGACAGACTGATTTTATCAGAGTCACTGTGTTCGGCAGACAGGCGGAAAACTGCGACCGCTATCTTGCCAAGGGCAGACAGGCGGCAGTTCAGGGAAGGATACAGACAGGCAGCTACGTCAACAAAGACGGACAGACTGTATATACTACAGATGTTGTTGCCAATAACGTCGAATTTCTTGGAGGCGGTCAGGGCAGAAACGAAAGCCAGGGCGGCGGATCCTACCAGAACAGCTATCAGCAGGCTCCACCACAGGACCGTGGAGGATTCGGAGGCGGCGATGACGAGATACCTGAAGGATTTCAGGCTATCCAGGATGATGATATACCATTCTAAAGAAATTCGCATAATCCTGAAGAAAGGAGAGGAATCATGGAAAATAACAGAAGACGCGGCGGCATGAGAAGAAAAAAAGTATGCCAGTTCTGCGCAGACAAGACAGAAACTATAGATTACAAGGACGTTGACAAGCTCAAGAAGTACGTTACTGAGAGAGGCAAGATCCTGCCTAAGAGAATAACAGGAACATGTGCCATCCATCAGAGAGAGGTAACAAGAGCTATCAAGAGAGCAAGGATCGTAGCTCTCCTGCCTTACACAGCAGAATAGTCCTGTATATTTATCAGAACATCACGACCGCACTGGCATCAGTGCGGTTTTTGTGTACAGACAAGATAAAACGATCCACGGAGAAGATGTATATACGGGGAGCAGCATCACAACGAAAAGAGAGGTAACAGCATGATTTCCAGCAGAAAAACAGGCATATACAGACTGGCGGCAGCTTTGCTCATCATGATATGCACAGCTGTAATCGCAGGTCTTGATACGACTCAGACAGCAGCCGCAGAAACCGATGTGTCGGCTCCAGATGAGTATACATATACTGTGGATAAAAACGGAGAAGCCGTCATAACAGGATACACGGGCAGCAGCACTCAGCTGCAGATACCTGGACAGCTGGGTGGATATAAAGTTACAGGTATAAGCGATGAGGCTTTTTACAGTATGAAAAAGATCGAAAAGGCAGTAGTGCCGGAAGGCGTGAAGACCATAGGCAAAAGTGTTTTCATGAACTGCCTTAAACTCAGGGAAGTGAAGCTGCCTCAGTCGCTGACGGCTATAGGTGCGTCCGCCTTTGAGAACTGCCGCACTCTGGAGAAGATAGCTCTCCCCGGCAAAGTGACAGCTGTAGAAGCGGACACTTTCAAAACCTGCAGGAGCCTTGTGAGCTTCAGGGCGTATGGACCTCTTGAGCGCATCGGCATTAATGCTTTTAACGGATGCGGCAGCCTTTCGGAAGTACTGCCCGGCGATTCGCTTGAGTATATAGGAGCTCATGCATTCTATGACTGTACATCGCTGGAAGGCATAAACCTGCCTGAAGGGCTTGCGACGCTGGAATGGGATGCATTCTGCAGGTGCAGCAGTCTGACTGAGATAACACTTCCGGACAGTGCTGTGAATATAAAGGATAGTGTTTTTTCCGGCTGCAAGTCGCTGCGGTCAGCAAAGCTTTCCAGCAGGATCGAAAGGATACCAGCGTATCTTTTCAGTGGTTGTACGAGCCTTGAAGAGATCACGATACCGGAAACCGTGAAAACCATAGGTTCATATGCGTTCGATGAATGCAGCAGTCTCGATGAAGTAACGCTGCCGGAGGGTCTGACTAAACTGGGGTTCGGCTGCTTTGAAAACTGCACAGGTCTCAGTGAGGTAAAGGTGCCTGATAACGTAGAAACGATGGAAAACTACGTGTTCAGTAAATGCAGATCGCTGAAGTCTGTTACCCTGCCGGATGGCCTGGTAAGTATAGGGAGAGGCGTTTTCGAAAACTGCTCACCGGATCTTGTGGTCTGCTGCACCTGCGGCTCAGAGGGGGAAGCCTACGCCAGAGCAAACGGCATATCTGTCGGAGGCGATGATTATAAGATGACGACAGAGAAAGCGTCGCTGACAAGAGCAGGCAGGAAGACCCAGGTATGCGAGGTCTGCAGTGAAGTGATATACGAGAAGGAGATACCGGAGATCTCAGGAGCGGAACTTTCAGAAACGACGTACATCTGCGACGGTAAAGCAAAGACTCCGTCTGTGACAGTCTGCGACAGCAGCGGCAGACGACTTGGGAAAGACAGCGACTATACTGTAAAATATCCTGCAGGCAGGAAAAACTGCGGTACATACACTGTGAAAGTCAGCTTCAGGGGAAACTATACAGGTGAGAAATCCCTGAAATTCACCATAAAGGCGAAGCTGAAAAAGCCTTCTGCAAAGGCTGCAAAAGCAGGGAAAAGAAGCGTCAGGATAAGCTGGTCTAAAGTCAGCGGAGCTACCGGATACAGGGTGTATGTCCGTGAACCCGGCAGCAGCAGATACAAAATGAGGATCACAAGAAAAGCGAACGTCAAGGCAGTAGTCCACAAAGGCCTGAAAAAAGGCAGGAAGTACAGCTACAAAGTCCGTGCATACAGGACCGCAGGCGGTAAAACTGTATACAGCCCGTATTCAAAAGTCAGGACAGTGAAGGTGAGATAGTCAGCAGATTTACAGGACAGTGAGCGGAAAGAAAGCCTGCGGACCATACACGTCCTTAGTCAAAGTCAAAGCAAAACAGCATATGTGATCAGACTCAGGGCTGAGCGGACAAGACAGCATCAGCCTTGAGTTTTGCACGTTTTTGAAGGGCTGGCGGCCGGCAGCGGAGTGTTCTCTTCTTCCGTGGTTTCAAAAAAACTGTTATATTACTGCGAATTATGTTATAATGAACGTTACGAATGAAGGGAGGCACAAGGCAGACTGATGTACCTTTTAGTGATATTTATAATAACGCTCATAATACCGCTGATAGTCATGCCAAGAGGCATGAGAAACGGCTTGATGTCACCTATGCGCAATGTTTTTTCAGCAGCGCTCAGTGTATCTGTAGCAGCAGCGGTTGTGCTGATGGTGTATTTCCTGGCAGGAAACGGCATGTTCGCACATATACAGGAGATAATAAAGGTTGTGGCGAAAGAAGTCGCCGTCAATCCTGTTTGGGACAGTTTTCCGGGACTGGACAAGATGAATACCGGCGACAGGACGGCCCTGCTGAGCCAGGTCTACGAAGGACTTGCGCTGAGGATGCCGGCATATGTGATGACAGCTGCAGCTGTCGTGGCATACATTGAATATATCATCATAAGCAATATGCCGTGGAATCGTGGCAAGGTGGCTAAAATGCCGGGATTCAGGGAGTTTTCCCTGCCGCCGGCAGCTTTTTCAGGTATATTCCTGATGTATTTCGCAGCATGGGGCATATCCCTGACCGACAGCCTCTTCGGCACGGCGGTGTATGCCAACGTGAACTATCTGTTCAATTTCGCATTCATACTGCAGGGGATCTCTGTAATTTTCATGTTTGCGCACATCAAACGGATACCGAAGGCGGTGGCTGTGATAGTGGTGATACTTGCTTTCAGCAATAATATATGTATGATGCTTCTTGTTCTCATCGGTATGTTCGACCTTATCATAGGTCTCAAAAAAAGAATATCCGCAAGAGCAGTGAAGAAATGATATGTTTACGGAGATATTTTTATGTACGTTGGAAGAGTAGAAAAACTCCTGGCGCACTATTCGCCGATGCCTATGTGTATAATCAACGCTCAGGGCAAGGTGACACGTGCCAGCGGCAGGATAGACGAAGTCTTCAAGTATGACGGTATAGTCGGAGCGGACATATTCGCACTGACAGGGATAAAACTGCCGGAGATAATGACTGCGTCAGAGGAACATACAGTGCTTTATCTGAAGCGCAACGACAGGAATTTCAAAGTCGTCACGGGGCATATAGGTGAAGGCGACACCGAAGCCGTGCTGCTTTATTTCGTCGATGTGACTTCATATGAGACGCTGAAGGATCTTTACAATGATGAAAAAGTATGTGCAGCTGTGATAAACGTGGATAATTTCGACGAGCTCACTTCCAGTGCCGGAGAGGACAGGGAGATGATGATATCCACAGAGATAGACAAACTCATCAGAAGCTGGGGCAGCAGACTCGGCGCAGTGGTCACAAGAAGCAAGGATCACCTCTACGAGATGGTCATGACTCAGAAAAGTTTCCAGCAGCTTGTCAAAAGCAGGTTTTCGATACTTGACGAAGCCCGTGAGATAGAAACGGAGGCGGATTTTCCGGTGACTCTGAGTATAGGTATAGGGCTCGGAGGCAAGAACCCTGCGGAAAGCGACCTTTATGCTCAGGATGCGCTGGATCTGGCGCTGGGCCGGGGCGGAGACCAGGCTGTTGTAAAGAACGTGAGGAATTTCGAATATTACGGCGGCAGGACCCAGGGCGTGGAGCGCGGCTATAAAGGCAAATCAAGAGTAATCGCCCACGGACTGAAGACTCTCATGAGCCAGTCCTCAAAAGTTTTCATAATGGGTCACAAGAACCCCGATATGGACTGTTTCGGTGCGGCGCTGGGCATACACAGAGTAGCAGCCAGCATGGGCAAGGAGTCGTATATAGTGCTGGACTCATACAACGAAGCCCTGACAAGTATCGCAGAAGACGCCAGAGCCACAGGGGACTATGAATTCGTGTCCAGCGAGAAGGCTCTCGGTCTTGCAGATGAGACGTCGCTTGTTGTGGTTGTAGATACACACAGACCGGGACTTGTGGCGTGCCTTGATCTCATAAAAAAAGTAAACAGGACAGCGGTGATAGACCATCACAGACGGGCGGAAGACGCTCTGCCGGATCAGCTGCTGTCATATATGCAGTCCTATGCGTCGTCGGCGTCGGAGCTTGTGACGGAGATCGTCCAGTACGCCTGCGACAAGAAGGTGCTGACCAAGATGGAGGCGGACGCACTGCTGGCAGGCATCATGGTGGATACCAACAGATTTGCAGTCAAGGCAGGCGTCAGGACTTTCGAAGCTGCGTCCTGGCTCAGACGTGCCGGGGCCGACCTGGAAAAGGTCCGCAGCTATTTCCAGTCCGATGCAGACAGTTTCAGGACAAGAGCTTTCTGTGTAGCCAATGCGCAGATATTTTCAGACGGCATAGCCATGTCCATATGTCCGGGACACGACCCCAATGCACAGATCGTAAACTCACAGGTGGCAGATGAGCTGTTGTCAGTCAAAGGCGTCAAGGCCAGCTTTGTGGCAGGCCAGGACGAAAACGGCAGGACCGTGGTGAGCGCCCGCTCGCTGGGCGACATCAACGTGCAGCTTGTGATGGAGCAGTTCGGAGGCGGCGGACATTTCAATACTGCCGGAGCGCAGGTAAAAGAAAAACCTGAAGAGATACTTCGCAGCATCAAGGAGATGCTGGACAAAAGTATGAACAGGTCATCATAAATCGTATATATTCTCAGGAACTTCACAATAGGAGGGTAAAATAATGATAGTGATACTGACTAAAGATGTAAAGGGTACCGGCAAGGCCGGAGAGGTAGTCAAGGTAAGCGACGGCTATGCGAGGAACATGCTGCTGCCGAAGGGTCTGGCTAAAGAGGCTACAGACGGCAACATCAGGAGCCTTGAGAGCCAGAAAGCAATAGAAGCACAGCGCAGAGCCGAGCAGAAGGCTCAGGCTGAGAAAGTCGCAGAGCAGCTCGAAAAGACGACGCTGGTGATAAAGTCAAAGGGCGGAGAATCAGGCAAGCTTTTCGGTTCCATCACATCAAAGGATATCGCAGATGCGCTTTTCGATCAGGAAAAGATAAAGATAGACAAGAAGAAGATAGACATGTCATCGCCGATAAAGCAGGCGGGAGAGTCGACTGTTACAGTGAAGCTTTTCACAGGAGTTTCAGCTGAACTGAAAGTAAACGTTACGATATAGTTTGGCATGAGGGGTGAAGGAATGAGTACAGAAGAAAGGATACCTCCCCACAGCGTGGAGGCTGAGGAGTCGGTGCTGGGAGCGTCGCTGCTCTCAAAGGATGCACTTTTTGATGTCATAGAGGTGGTCAAACCTGAAGATTTCTATGACAAGAACCACAGAGAGATATTCGAGGCAATGCTGGATCTCAACAGGAGGAACGTGCCTGTCGACGCACTGACAGTGGCGGAGGAGCTCAAGAAGAGAAACAGCCTCAACATGGTGGGAGGCAGAGCGTATATCGCATCGCTTTCATCAGGCACGCCTACGACGTCCAACGCCCAGGATTACGCCAGGATAGTCGCAGAAAAGGCGTCGGTCCGCAGGCTCATAGAGGCGGCGGACGATATCGTGGTGAAGGGTTATGACGGAGGCATGGATGCTTCCCAGATGCTTGAGTACGCAGAAAGCAGTGTATTCGAGATATCGCAGCAGCGACAGAAGGGTCAGTATACGCATATCAGAGACGTGCTTATCAGCAACATAGAGATAATAGACAAGGCGTCGCAGATGGAAGGCGGGCTCACAGGTCTCACCACAGGTTTCAGATATCTGGATACCATGACATCGGGACTGCAGAAGTCGGATCTCATCATACTGGCGGCAAGGCCTGCCATGGGAAAGACGTCCTTTGCACTTTCGCTGGCATTGAACGCTGCAGTCAAAGGCAAGGCGTCGGTGATGGTGTTCAGCCTTGAGATGTCTAAGGAGCAGCTGGGGCAGAAGCTCCTTTCCATGGAGTCCAAGGTGGACATGCAGAGCCTCAAGACCGGCAGGCTGGAAAGGCGTGACTGGGACGACATCAACATCGCTATGGATGTGCTTTCCAATGCGAAGATAAATATAGACGATACAGCAGGCATCACGATAATGGAGATGAAGAGCAAATGCAGGAGGCTCAAGGCGGAAGAAGGCCTTGATCTTGTAGTTGTGGACTATCTCCAGCTGATGACGCCGGAAGGCAGGTCGGACTCCAGGACTCAGGAGGTATCGGTGATCTCCAGGAACCTCAAGCTCCTGGCAAGAGAGCTGGACTGCCCGGTCATAGTGCTTTCGCAGCTTTCCAGAGCGCCGGAGACAAGAACAGATCACAGGCCTATGCTGTCTGACCTGAGAGAGTCGGGATCCATCGAACAGGACGCCGACATAGTCATATTCCTTTACAGGGATGAATATTACAACGAAGATACTGAATCCCCGGGGGAATGCGAAGTCATAGTGGCCAAGCACAGGAGTGGTCCGACAGGGACTGTCAAGCTGGCATGGCTCAAGAAACTGACCAGATTCGTTGACAGCACCGGCGACAGTATGTGACCGGAGGACTAATGGGTTTTAGCAAAGAAAAGACAAGAGATTATTTCCTGCTCGATACGGGCGTGGAGAATATTTTCATAAATGAATACATGGCAGGCGCACCGGGAGACTTCGTCAAAGTGTATCTTTTCGCACTGATGTATGCGGAGCTTGGTGTGGACCTGACCAACGAGGATATAGCAAGGAACCTGTCGATGGAGCATGAGGACGTGCTGAAGGCGTGGAACCACTGGGAGAAGATGGGCGCCATCAGGAAGGTGCGCCGTGATCCTGACGACAAGTTCAGCTACGATGTGGAGTTCAAGGTTCTGAGAGAGCAGCTTTACGGGGAGAAAGAGCCCCGGAGGCAGGCGGTATCCGATCAGAACGTGCAGTCGTATATGGCGGACAAGGATATCCAGAACATGTTCAGCGAGATAGAGAAGATCGCAGGCCGTGTCATCAGCGGCACGGAGATGATGGAGATCCTGTCATGGATAAACGACTACAACGCCACACCGGAGATAATAGTTTACGGATACGAATACTGCATACGCAGGAAAAAGAAAAACATCAAATACATAGGCGCCGTGGTGAACAACTGGGCGGCTGAAGGTATGCGTGATGTGGAGACTGTGGAGAAGTATCTCAGCGGTCTCGAAAAAAAGCAGCACCTTTACAGCAGAGTGTTCCAGGCACTGGGATTTTCCAGACACGCCACAGAGGAGGAGCGCCGCATCATGGATTCATGGTTCGACTCGATGGGATTCTCCCTTGAGAAAGTCCTGTCGGCATGCAGCAAGACGTCGGGCATATCGAATCCGAACATAAACTACGTCAACAAAGTCCTCATAAACTGGTATGAGGAGCAGCAGAGCGGCAAGGTCGGCCGCCGAAAGGAACTGACCACCGGGGACATAATGAACTACTACGCTTTCCTGAGGCAGACAGAGACCCAGGAAGCGGAGCAGCGCAGAGAAGAAGTATATGACAGAGTCCCCCGCATAAGAGAAATAGACAAAGAAATCAACGGATACAGTGCAGAGCTTTCCAAGATCATCATTTCCAACAGGGTGGACAGGAAGCAGGCTACTGATACGATAAAACAGAAGGTCGAATCCCTCAGCACAGAAAAGGCATTCCTTATGACAGACAACGGATTCGAGCTGGACTATATGGATGTTAGATACACATGTCCTGAATGTAAGGACACTGGTATTCTTGAAACAGGAGAAAGATGTCAATGCTTTGGAGAAGTAACAAAAGAAAAAATTCAGCTGGCATACGACCGGAAGACGACATAAAACCGGAAGTCGGGACACCGGCTGAAGATAATGACAAAACGCCGGCCGGTGCGGCGGGATCTGCAGCGGATGTACAGCCGGCTGATACTGCGGCGGCTGCACCTTCTGACAGCACTGAAAGCGTTGTCAGCGATGCAGAGCGCATACAGGGCATAGTGCGTGATCAGAAAGAGGTCTTCATGCAGAGCGACGACGCCCGCAGGATGTTCGGAGAGATCAGAGAGCTCAGAGAAAGTGTGAACTCCCTGAAGAACGCCGAGGAGCGCATCACCGGTGCCGGAGACAGGTCTGCAGCAGGTCTTCAGGAGTCAGAGGAGCTTCGTGCAGCCCACAAGGCTATCGTCGAACAGGCAAGGAAAGACGCCAGAGAGGAGCGCAGGAAGCGTGAACAGGCTCTTGAGCGTGAACTGCAGCTCAGGCAGCAGGAACAGAAGGTCCTGGAGGCACAGCGTCGTGCAGCCCTCATCGAAAAAGAAGCCGAACGCAAGAGAAAAGAAGCTCTCGAGGCGGAGAAGCGTGCCAGAGATGTGGTGATGAAGCAGACGATCGACGCCATGGGCACCGAATTCAAAGAAAAGCAGGAAGAACGGGACAACTATCTGCGTGATGCAGAGACTGCCCGTGATATAAAGCGCAAAATGGACGCTGTCAGGAATTCCGGAGAAAGACAGGACGCCGGCAGCACTGCGCAGCAGGCCCAGGCTCCAGGCAGCAGACCGGCAGCGCCGGATGATGCAGCGATACAGGCTGAGCTGGATGAAGTGGGCGAGATCCTTCAGGCGCAGAAACGCAAGATCGCAGCCCTCAAAAGTTCAGTAGGAGAAAAAGAACTGCTCAAAAAAGAGCGTGAGATAGTGAAACGTGAGCGTAAACTGGCAGCAGAAGCCAGGCACCTTGCAGAAAAAGAGCGTGCCCGTGCAGCAAGAGAGCGCAAGAACGCCGAAAAAGCGGCCGTAAAAAAGGCTGAAAAAGAACGCAGGGAAAAAAAACATGCAGAGAAAGCGGCATTAAAGGAGCGCAAGGCGGCCTTAAAAAAAAAGCATGAAGCCGATGCAGAGCTGGGAGGCGGGATCGTAAAGGTCAAAGGCGTCGAGATACAGACGAAGCTCAACAAACTCCCGAAAGTGTCGCTCAAGGATTTTCTGGGTCTCAGGGCCAGAGAGGAGAGAAAGGCACAGACTCCTGAGGAGCAGGCAGCTTTGCAGCAGGAGCGTGAAGAACGTCGTGAAAAGGCAAGAGAAGCTGCAGCAAGGCTTTCCCATATCAGGAAGATACGCTACGAAAAAAGTCCACTGGGCAAAAGGATGCGCAGGTTCAAGGACTTCTGCGACGAACACAAGAAAATGCTGCTGGTGTCATTTTCCGTGCTGCTGACTATAGCAGTAGGTATAGCCGGAGTGCTGAACTACTGTACAGCGTACGAGTATTCATACAACGGCAGACATCTTGGTTATGTCAAAGAAAAGGATACAGTGCTCCAGATAACGGATCTGGTGCAGAGTGCCCTGACAGAGGACAAGAATCTCGATGTCGTCATAAACGCCAAAGACGATATAACTTTCAAGCGTGTGCCGGTGATAGGCAAGAGCATAACTCCGGATTCCTCGGATGAAGTGCTCAAGCGACTGACATACATGGGAGACGTCAATGTCAAGGCATACGGCATATACATCAACGGCAGGAAGATGGGAGCTGTAGAGAGCAAAGAAAAGGCTGCGGCAGTCCTGCAGGATATAAAGGACAGATACACAAGCGACTACAAGATCTCAGAGATCGAAGAAGCCGTTTTCATAGAGAAGGTGGACATCAGGAAGAGCAATACACCGCTGCAGGATGTCATCTCCGAGGAATCCATGGTGGAAAGACTCTGCACCAGCGGAGAGAAAGACTCTGTACATAAGGTAGTCGTGGGCGAGACCCTTGCAGATATAGCCAAGCTCTACTCAATGACAGAAGAGGAGCTGCTGAAGGACAACGAGGGCGTGGATCCGAAAAAGCTGGAAGTCGGCAGCACGCTGACAATAAAACAGAATGCACCGGTGCTGACGGTGAAGATCACCGAGCTGGTCACATATGACAAAGTGATCCAGCACGAAGTCGAGAAAAAGAAAACCAATGAGATATACAAAGGCGACAAGGAGACGAAGCAGAAGGGCAAGGACGGTCTCAATGAGATCACTGCCAGGATAACTACTGTGAACGGCGAAGTCATAGAGCGCGACAAGCTCGTTACCACTGTCAAGAAAGACCCTGTCAAGGAGATAATCCTTGTGGGAACGAAGAAACGTCCGTCGACTGTGGGTTCAGGTAAATTCGCATGGCCTGCCAAGAGCGGATATACGCTGACTTCGAACTTCGGTTCCAGATGGGGCAGATCCCATGAAGGTATAGATCTGGGATGTCCTACAGGTACAGATGTACTGGCGTCCGACGGAGGTACCGTGACTGTTGCAGGATATTCCGGAGCATACGGATATCTCGTTGAGATAGATCATCAGAACGGTATGGTCACAAGATACGGACACAACAGCAGCGTACTGGTCAAGGTAGGCGACAAAGTCTACAAGGGACAGCATATAGCTGAATCCGGCAGTACAGGGCGAAGCACAGGACCTCATATCCACTTTGAGATCAGGATAAACGGCGTAGCGCACAATCCGCTGGATTATCTGCCATAGAAAAATAATATTCCTATGGACCGGTCACCAGGCGTCAGGATATCATCAGGACGCCGGCGGCCGGTTTTTGTGTGTCATAACCTTCGGGCTTTATTCGTATGATATACCGAAGGAGGATGCCGGATTTTTACCGGCAAGGGTCTTATGGAAAAAAACAGGAACATATCGCAGACAGCGCAGCACAGCAGCACAGGCGTTCCGGACAGCCACAGAGTCACGATAGAAGGCAGGCAGAAACTGAGTATGACAGATATCGCAGACATCGACAGTTTCGATGAAAACGAGATACACGCCAGGCTGAAAAACGGCATGATGATCATCAGAGGCAGCAGACTGCACATACATATGCTGGATCTGCGCAGCGGCGAAGCAGAGATAACCGGCGTCATCGACTCTCTGATGTATGTCAGGGTCAGAGAAAAAGGTGAAAAGAGCCTGCTGGCCAGGATAATGAAATAGCTATGGAAGTGGCACAGATAATAACGGAGCAGGCACGGGACATAACGGTTATGGCAGCGGCAGGAGTCATGACTGAGAGCGCATGGCAGCTCAAGAACCTGCTGCAGACATATATCAGCCGCAGAGTAGGCAGCAGTGTCAGAGCGGGCAGAAAAGCTCCGGAAGACATGCCCGGCAGAGGCATCATCAGGCGGCTTACAGTCCTGATATCCATAGAAATACTGTTCTGGATATGCGCCTTCACAATACTGTCACTGTTTCTTTATTACAGCTCCTTTGGAAGCATAACTTTTCATGGAATCGCAGCGTTTTTGGCGGGGCTGTTATTGTGGAAAAAAATCTGCTGTGGTATAATTGCAGCATGGGTAGAAACAGACGCAGTACAGAATTCCGTAACAGCAGCCGTGTCATCGACATGGAAGAAGCGAGGAAAAAAAGACAGGAAAAACGTCAGGCGGAGCGAGCCAGAGAAGCGAAAAAGGCAAAACGCAGCGCCGGAACCAAAGCAGGGGGCAAGACAGTTACCAGAAAAAGGCGGAACAAAAACCGCACCATAGTGGTAGCTGTTGTTAGTGTAGTTTTTGTAGTGCTGACTGCACATTTCATATACAATGTGGTCAGTCTGAACATCGAAAAAAGAGAAGCAGCACAGAAGCAGACTGAACTCAAGGCACAGAAAAAAGAACTCGAACAGCAGCTCAAGGAAATAAAAGACAAATCGAACCTGGAAGAACAGGCCAGGAGCCAGCTGAGGCTTGTCAAGCCGGGAGAGTCGATATACCTTTTCGATGACTACCTGACAAAGGACTCAGGAGGCGCAGGCAGCAAAGACAGCAAGCAGAAAGAAAGCGACTGATACAGGGACAGCATAACAAAAAATGAAGATAAAAGAAATAATAGTAGTAGAAGGCAGAGACGACACGACAGCGATAAACCGCAGCGTCGACGCCGTCACCATAGAGACACATGGATACGGCATCACAGCTCAGACCTGGAACCTTATAGACAAAGCCTACCACGAGAAAGGCATCATAATATTCACAGATCCGGATCATGCCGGAGAGCAGATACGGCGCAGGATACTTAAGAAATATCCTGACGCAGGCCAGGCGTTCCTGGACAGGGATCTTGCCGAGAAGTCAGGCGACATAGGCATCGAGAACGCATCGCCGGAGGCCATCAGAGAGGCCCTTGGCAAAGCGCACTGCTCCGCTGAAGAAAGCAGCAGCGGGTTCACCATGGAGGATATGATGGCGACGGGACTGACGGGACAGCAGGATTCTGCCGCAAGACGCAAGAAAGCAGGCAGGCTCCTGGGCATCGGATACGCCAACACAGGGACTTTCCTCAAAAGACTCAACAAATTCAACATTACAGAGGAGGAGCTTGCAAAGGCTCTCCGGGAGATATAGATGAAACTTCATTCACCGGCGACCATCGCCGACATAAAAGAAAGATACAACTTCAGACTTTCCAAAAGTCTGGGACAGAACTTCATAACAGACAGATCAGTCATAGAGCGTATCGTTGACGGATCGGGAGCAGGTCCTGAAGATCTGGTCATAGAGATAGGACCAGGGATAGGTGTGCTGACAGATGAAGCGGCAGACAGAGCAGGACATGTCACTGCCATAGAGATAGACAGCAAGCTGATACCCATACTGGGCGAGACGCTGGCAGGACATAATAATGTAGACATAGTCAATCAGGACATCCTGAAGACAGACCTCAATGCACTGATAGAAGAACGGCGCAGCGAAGGGCTGTTCACAGGAGACGTCATGATAATAGGCAATCTGCCTTACTACATCACGACGCCGATAATCATGAAGATCCTCGAAAGCGGCGTCAGAGCCAGCAGCATCACCATAATGATGCAGAAGGAAGTGGCGGACAGGATAAAGGCTTCGCCGGGAAACAAAACATACGGAGCGCTTTCGGTGGCGGTGCAGTACTACTGCACTGTCCAGCAGGTTGCAAAGGTGCCCAAGGAGGTCTTTGTACCGAGGCCGAAGGTGGATTCTTCTGTCCTGAAGCTCACGCTTAGAAAAGAAAAACCAGTCGAACTTACAGACGAAAAAATATTTTTTGCATGTATAAAAGCCGGATTCGGACAGCGCAGAAAAACACTTCTCAACTCCCTCACAGGAGTCAGAGGCCTTTCGAAGGATGCGGTAAGAGACGTCCTGGAGAGCGCAGGGATAGATCCAGTAAGACGTGCAGAAACTTTAGATATAAAGGAGTTTGCAGCCATTGCGAACGAAGTGACTGCCAGACTCTGATCCGGGAGATTCATAGTTATGGAAAAACTCAAGAATTTTTATACAAAATATATAAGACACTATATAACGATACTTTTTTTACTGGCTATAGTAATAAATTTCGTCATCGAACTGCTGGCGAGACATTCTCTGGTGCTTACAGTGAAATTCCTTTTCGGACATCCTGTAGTTTATTTCTGCAATGTGTTCATCATCTTTGCAGTGATATCGCTGGCGATGTTCTTCCGGCGGCGGATATTTGCAACGTGCATGTTTTCGATGCTGTGGCTCCTGCTGGGAGTGATAAACGGCGTGATACTGTTGAACCGGATGACGCCCTTCACCGTAAAGGACATCAGCAACCTTGGGGACGGACTTTCACTGGTCAGCAACTATTTTTCAGTCAAGACCATGATAATAGCTGTTGTGGTGGCTGCTGCCGTCATCTTCGGCATCATCATGCTTTTCAGGAAACTGCCTAAGATGATGGAGAAGGTCAGATACAGGAGAGCCATCGCTGTGGTCATGATACTGTGGGTAGGCACTTTCAGTCTGATATACGGAGCTATGAAAGTCGGCACACTGGACACTTTCTTCGGTAATCTGGCGTACGCCTACAGGGACAACGGAGTTCCGTACAGCTTCCTTGTCACATGGGTAAGAACAGGCATCATCAAGCCAAAGGACTACTCTGCAGAGAAAGTCGAGAACATATTCAGCAAGGGAGAGCTCGGCAAGGATAAGGTATACACTCCTGAAAAAGACGATGATACAGACGTAAAGAAAAAACCGAACATAATATATCTTCAGCTGGAATCTTTCATAGACCCTACAGAAGTCAAGAACGTGAAGTTTTCAAAAGACCCTGTACCGAACTACAGGAAACTGATGAAAGAATATTCCTCCGGATATCTGACGGTACCGGCTGTCGGTGCAGGTACTGCCAACGTCGAGTTCGAAGTTATGACGGGCATGAGCGTCAAGTTCTTCGGTCCGGGAGAGTATCCGTACAAGAGCGTGCTGAAGAATACGGTCTGCGAAGCTGCGCCGTACGACATGAAGACTATGGGATATTCGACCCACGCCATACACAATCACAGAGGTGCATTCTACTACAGAAACAAAGTATTCGCCAACATCGGTTTCGATACGTTCACATGTCTGGAATACATGAACAATGTCGTGAAGACTCCGAAAAACTGGGCAAAGGACGGCATACTTACGGAGCAGATACTGGATGCGCTGAACAGCACCAAAGGCTCGGACTACATCTACACGATATCTGTGCAGGGACACGGCAAGTATCCTACGGAGCAGGTGCTGGAGCATCCGGCTGTAGAGGTGACGAAGGCCGAAAACGAAACGCAGAAATGGCAGTATGAATACTACGCCAACCAGGTATATGAGATGGATCTTTTCGTCAAGGAGCTGACAGACACATTGTCCAGCTACGATGAAGATGTTGTGCTTGTGATGTACGGAGACCATCTGCCTGCACTGGATATGACGGAAGACGACATGAAGAACGGTTCTCTGTACCAGACGGAGTACATCATCTGGAACAATTTCGGTATGGAGAAAGAGGATATGAACATATCCACATACCAGCTCAACGCTGAGGTGCTGAAGCGTCTTGGCATGTCGCCTGGCGTTATGCCTAAATACCATCAGAACTACAGCGGCAGCGCAAATTATCTCGAAAATCTCGAAGTACTTTCCTATGACATGCTCTATGGAAAGAACTATATATACGGCGGTAAAAAGCCTTTCAAAAAGACAGACCTGCAGATGGGCGTGAAGCCTATCAAGATAAATGAAGTCGTGCAGATAGGCGAAGACTACTATATCAAAGGCGAGAACTTTACAGAATACAGCAAGATATCTCTTGACGGCAAGGCGCTCAAGACCGTTTACCTGGGCCCTAATATACTGGCGCTCAACGAAAAGGTGGATCCTGAAGACGCCAGCAGGATGAAGGTCAGCCAGGTGGAGAAGAACAAAGAGGTACTGAGCACCACAGAATAAAAGCAGTATACATCATGCAGATGATACGATAAATGATAAGGCAAAACTCATAAGAGGGAGAAGTAATTATTATGGCGAAAAAAATAATGCTGGGCAACGAAGCGTTTGCAAGAGGTGCCTGGGAAGCAGGAGTGAAAGTGATTTCGTCGTATCCGGGGACACCGAGTACGGAGGTCACTGAGACGGCTGCCCGTTTCGATGAGATACACGTCGAATGGGCGCCTAACGAAAAAGTCGGTGTAGAGGTGGCTATGGGAGCATCCATAGGAGGAGTGCGTTCCCTTTCATGTATGAAGCATGTAGGTCTGAATGTCGCAGCAGACCCGTTCTTTACAGCAGCTTACACTGGCGTGACAGGTGGAGCTGTAGTGCTGGTGGCAGATGACAACGGATGCCACTCCAGCCAGAACGAGCAGGATTCCAGATACTACGGCAGGAGCGCAGGAGTGCCTGTGCTGGAACCGTCCACATCACAGGAATGTAAAGATTACATGAAACTGGCTTACGAGATAAGCGAGAAGTACGACACAGTCGTGCTGATGCGTTCAAATACGAGAGTTTCCCACTCAAGAGGCATAGTCGAGATGGGCGAAAGGATCGAGCGTGAAAGGATCCCGTACAAGAAGAACGTCCAGAAATATGTAGCTATGCCTGCAATGGCAAGAAAGCTCCATATCGCTCAGGAAAAGAGACTGGCGCAGCTGGAAGCTGATTCTGCAACATCACCGCTGAATACAGTAGAGATGGCCGACACATCCATCGGTATCATCACCAGCGGCATATGCTACCAGTATGTCAGAGAGGCGCTGCCTGATGTAAGCGTGCTCAAGATGGGAATGATCAATCCGATGCCGAAAGGCCTCATAAAAGACTTTGCATCAAAAGTCGACAAGCTCTATGTCATCGAGGAGGGAGATCCGTTCTTCGAAGAGCAGATAAGAGCTATGGGTATCCAGGTCGCAGGCGGCAAGGATATGTTCACTATCCAGGGCGAATACACAGCAAATATGATAAAAGAAGCTTTCGGCAGACCTGTCTGCGATGATGAAGTCTGTCCTGCAGACCAGGCGCTCGAAGCAGAAGCAGCGTCGGCTCCCGGCAGACCGCCGCTCCTTTGTGCAGGATGTCCGCACAGAGGTCTTTTCCACGTGCTCCACAAGCTCAAGAAGACTGTACTGGGCGATATCGGATGCTACACACTGTCAGCGCTGCCGCCGATGTCCACTATAGATGCATGTCTCTGCATGGGAGCTTCCATAACCATGGCTCATGGTTTCGAAAAAGCCACAGGCAGCAGCAAGGACGTCGTAGCGGTATTAGGCGATTCGACATTCTTCCATTCAGGTATCACAGGTCTTGTGAACATGAACTACAACGGAGCGAAGGGCACTGTCATAATCCTCGACAACAGGATCACAGGCATGACAGGACACCAGAACAATCCGTCCACAGGAAAGAATGCCAAGGGACAGGAAGCGCCTGCCATCGACATCGCTACACTTTGCAAAGCGTGCGGAGTGAAGCATGTAGTCGAGATAGACCCGTTCGAAGTTAAGGATCTGGAAAAGATCGTAAAAGAAGAAACAGAGAGAGATGAACTTTCCGTTATCATAACAAAGAGACCGTGCGCACTTATCGTGAAACAGCCGAACATACCGTATGCTGTCAGCGACAAATGTAAAAACTGCAGGCTCTGCATGGATATAGGATGTCCTGCTATAGAGCTGAAGGACGGCAAACCGTATATCGTAAGAGAACGATGCGTAGGATGCGGTCTCTGCGAGAAGATATGTCATTTCGGATGTATCAGCATCACCGGGAAGGAGGACAGATAAATGAAATCGACTAATATACTCATCGTAGGAGTAGGTGGTCAGGGAACCCTCCTTGCAAGCGTGCTGCTGGGCAATCTGGCACTGGAAAAGGGTTACGACGTGAAGCTTTCTGAGGTCCACGGCATGGCTCAGAGAGGCGGCAGCGTAGTGACTCATGTGAAGATCAGCGAAGGTACAGTAAGTTCGCCTATCATCGAAAAGGGCGATGCTGACGTCATCATAGCTTTCGAAGAGCTGGAAGCATTCAGATGGCTCCCTTATCTGAAAAAAGGCGGCAGTATGTATGTCAATACACAGCAGATACTCCCGATGCCTGTCATCATGGGAGATGCAGAGTATCCTGAAGACATCATCAGTAAACTCAGCGAAAAGGCCGGTTCAGTCAAAGCCTTCGACGCTCTTTCCATAGCAGAGGAGTGCGGCAGCAGCAAGGCAGTGAACGTGGTGCTCCTGGGAGCAGCGTCAAACGACCTGCCTTTCGATGAGGCTTCATGGATAGACGTGATCGAAAAGAACGTCAAGCCTAAATTCATAGATCTGAACAAGGACGCATTTGCGAAAGGCCGCAAAGCGTAACTTTTGAAAGATATAACAGGGGCGATTGAGAAAGAATCGATACGATAAAAGAAGAAAGGAATCCGTTGCAGAAAATGATTTGGAACAAAGAAATGGAATGTGCGGACCGCAGCACCATGCGGGTCCTGCAGCTCAAGAAACTCAAGGCAACAGTAAAACATGCTTACGACAATGTAGAACACTACCGTAAAAAGATGGACGAAGCAGGCGTGATGCCTGAAGATATCCAGTCACTGGACGACATAACAAAACTGCCGTTCGTGACAAAAGAGGATATCGCTGCGAATTACCCTACAGGACTCTTTGCAATGCCTATGAAAGACATCGTGAGAGTACACGCATCATCAGGGACCACAGGCAAGCCTAAGATCGTAGGATATACGAGGAATGATCTGGATATGTGGGGCGAATGTGTTGCGAGAGGCCTCAGCATGGCAGGAGCTGACAAGGACTCAGTCGTTCACGTTTCGTACGGATACGGACTTTTCACAGGCGGACTGGGAGCTCATATCGGTGCAGAGACCATCGGTGCTACAGTTATCCCGATGAGTTCAGGCAACACTCAGAAACAGGTCACTTTCATGCACGATATGAAGAGTACTATCCTCTGCTGTACACCGTCATATGCACTGACTCTGGCAGAAGGCGTGAAGAAGTTCGGATATACGAAGGATGATCTTCACCTCAAGGCTGGCGTGTTCGGTGCAGAACCGTGGACACAGGCTATGAGAGACGAGATCGAAAAGTCCCTGGGCATCAAGGCTCACGACATCTACGGTCTTTCAGAGATCATGGGACCTGGAGTGTCCATGAGCTGCGACGAGAACGCAGGTATGCACGTTCAGGAAGACTATTTCTATGTAGAGGTCATAGATCCTGATACACTGCAGCCTGTACCTGACGGCGAAAAGGGCGAGCTGGTCATCACTACCCTCGGCAAGGAAGGTATGCCGATGATCCGTTACAGGACAAGAGACATCTGCTACCTGATGAGAGAAAAGTGCGGATGCGGCAGAACGACTGTAAGGATGAGCCGTGTATTCGGACGTACAGACGATATGCTCATCATCAGAGGCGTCAATGTATTCCCTTCACAGATAGAGACTGTAATTGCAGAGTTCAGTGAACTTACGATGAACTACAAGCTCTATGTAGGCAGAGAAAACAACACAGACACATTCGAACTGGCAGTAGAACTGGCAGAAAATCTGGAAATAGACGATATCGCTTTCGTAGAAGGTCTGAGAGGCAGACTCGACCACGCCCTCAGAGATATGCTGGGTATCGGATGCAAAGTGAGATTCCTCA
This sequence comes from uncultured Clostridia bacterium, assembly GCA_934277495.1. GTDB lineage: Bacteria > Bacillota > Clostridia > Peptostreptococcales > Anaerovoracaceae > Lentihominibacter. The sequence continues at coordinate 38,369 of CAKQUI010000003.1, forward strand.
GTGCAGGAACACTGCCGAGAAGCGAAGGCAAGGCTGTAAGAGTCGAAGATACGAGAAATCTGTAGGCGAGGAGGTACGTAGATATGTTATTGAAACAGGTATCGGTATATGTAGAAAACACTACCGGAAGATTAGCAGAACTGACACACATACTGGCTGAGAAGGGAATAGACTTCAGAGCCTGCAACATAGCTGAAACAGTTGATTTCGGCATACTTAGATTCATCGTGCCTGACCCTGAGGAGGCTACAGGCGTGCTGAAACAGCACGGATTCATCGCCAGCGTCACAGAAGTCATCGCAGTGGAGATCGAAGACAAGCCGGGCGGACTGGACCATGTGCTGGGCTTCCTCTCAGACGCAGGCATAGCTGTGAAATATCTTTACTCGACTATAACTTCTGATTCTGCAGACGAAGAAAAAGCCATCATCGTAATGAAAGTAGACGATATAAATGGTGCCATAGGTGTTCTCAGCAGGAACGGAGTGAAACTCTACGGTACGGCAGACCTGGCATAACTCTGCCGGCCGTTATGATGGGAAAGAGGTATTATGTCAAAAAAAAGAAAGCCGAAGAGACAGCCAATGGGGCTTGGCAGGAAGATACTGCTGATGATATGCCTCATCGTGTTCGTCGGTTCAGCCGGCGTCATACTGGATTATGTCCTGAAGGGCCTCAGAGAGCAGAATGCTCTGGATAAGGTAGGCGAGCTGAGATCCGATACGAGGGAGGATCTTGTGACGGACAAAGGTACTGTCATAGGCAAGTACGCCGACCTTTATCTGAAAAACAAGGATCTCATCGGATGGGTGACTGTCGACGGCACCAGGATAGATTATCCGGTGATGCAGACTCAGGACGATCCGGAGTTTTACCTGCACAGGAACTTCGACAAGGAATATACGGCATCGGGCACGCCTTTTATGGATGCTCTCAGCGATATATTCGTGCCGACGTCCAATTTCCTTGTATACGGACACCATATGAAGAACGGTACGATGTTCAAAGACCTGCTGAAGTACGATGACAAGGAGTTCTACCAGAAACACAGGACCTTCAGGTTCGATACGATATACAAGGGCGGACAGGGGACTTATCAGGTGATAGCAGCAGGATATTCGAAGATATATCCGGAAAGCT
>CAKQUI010000004.1 GCA_934277495.1 uncultured Clostridia bacterium
CGCCAGTGTTAACCTTATGGCTATTGTAGGCTATAACCAGTGTTGACTTCAATGTGCTGTGGTTTGACGCTTACAAATGTCATTATCTACAATAAGAAAATAATAGGTTTCACTTGCACGGCGTTTGCCTGTATGAACTTTTGTTCCGTCACTCCATTTACAGCCTTTTGGAAGTTTTGTTACTTCCTCGTACCAGTCAGGCATACGGTATAATTGTGAACAGTGTATACTCAATCACTCTTCCACCTCCTGAAGCCAGTAATCTCTTCTACATTCCTCGCATGCTGGATATGATTCACATGCGTTATAATCAACATCAACATCGTCAGGGCAGATCGTAAGTATATCTTTACGTTTTTTTACATTTGGGAACATCTCCAAAAACTCATCCTGCCGTGTTTTCTTCGGTCTGGGCTCCCATTTGCTCATGTAGTTATTGCAACATTCCGTGCATGGCGACTCGTCTTCTGCTTTATGCTCGTATTTACACCCATCGCAGCCGTCAGGTTCTTCGCCGTCGTCTTTGAGAAGCCAGTTGAAACGATCCCACATACAATCGCTATTTTTAAAATCACACTCTCTACAAAATAAATTTTTACAAGCGACAGGCATTCCGTCCTTCAATGCCGGGGTACTATTATCCATAGCAGTGATTTTCAATATTTCATCCTTATATTTTTCAAAATTTGTCATTTTTCAGTTCTCCTTTCATAGCTTCTGCCATATCCAATATCCCCCGAATCATTCCCAGTGTCACTGCAGTTAGTTCCGATTTTTCAAGGTCTGCCTCTGCATCGTATATCAGTTCGTAGTCCATACTCCTATCTATCAGCTTCAACGCTTTTTCGTTTATGATGCATTCATCGATCATCACAGCTGCGCCTCCTGCACTGTTCTGAAAATGTTTTTTCTCACCTGTCTCCTGTCTCTTGCAAAGGTCAGTTCCTCTGGCTTGTAAAATTCGATTTCGCCGTTTATTTCTACCATTACCCATAAGTCATCGACTGCGGTCTTTTCGCCCACGACAGTGCCTGTCTGACCCATTCTCGCATCGTTTGCAGTTATTGTCACTCTGTCTCCTTTTATGAAAATCATAATTCCCTCCTTGTTATTGCAATGCAATCTGTTCTGTTGATTTCTTCGGTTTACCTTTCCTGTATACAGTGCAGGCTCCTGCCGGGCAGATGCTGAGCCGTGATTTCCCTGTCACACTTATGTAATTGCAAAACACTCCGCTTTCATTGCCCAGGTTTGTGTCTTTGCCTCTGTACATACAGCTCCCGCAGCGCCTGACATCGCACCTGTCCATATCCTTCTTTGGCTTCTGTACGGATTTTCCCTGCGCTATCCTCTCATGGTATCGCTTTACTGCTCTCGCTCTGTTTTCGATTTCACGCTGGATCTTCCGGCACTTTGGACACCGCACCGACTTCGGAGCCTTTTTCAGGAAAGTCCTGCCGCAGGTGCAGCATTTCTCATTTCTTGGTGTGTATCCCATCGTTTTCACCTGCTTTGATGCTGTCGATGAACTTGTCTGATACGGCTGCCAGCTGAGCAAGCTCCTCTATAGCCCTCAATGTTTTTCTTTTCATTGCTGCCAGCTGCTGTTTCAGGTTCTCAGTGTCATTTGCGATCACGAGATTGTCTATCGTTTCCTCAAGCATCTCTATAGACTCTATCTCAAACATCGTTTCTTTTACTTCTTCATGCATCACTCCGTATCCATGATTAAGATCCGTGAAAAGCGGCGGGTGCTCCTGATCGGCCATGACTCTTGCAAACGTGACTGCTATGTTTTCAAGCGCCTCTGTGATGGCTTTTTGTTTATGTTTACTTATTTCTCTGTTTATCATTTTTATTCCCTCGTTTTCTTAAAACGGCAGCATGTCATCATCGTACATGATATCTACTTCTGCTCTTGCTCTTTCGTCTATGCAGAATTCATCCGTGAATCCTGTGACGAACTTCCAGCCATCTCCTCTGAGTATCCCATTTGATACAAGTGCATCGAGTATGAACTTCTTTGCAAATGCTATGTTATCAAGATCTCGCTTCCTGCTGGTCTCGTACCATCTGAACGCCAGCCGGACCGGTGCGTCGAAATGAATATCTTTAAGCTGCGCTTTTATGTACCAGCTTATCACTTCCTCGGTCTCTTTCTTCATCTTTGCGCCGGTGTACTTGCTGCCTCTGCATGCTCTGGTATACTCATTCAGGCTGGGAAGTCTTCCTTCTATCGTCAGTGTGACCATGTCTGCCTCCTAAAACGGTATATCGTCATCCGATACAGCCTGAAAGCCTTCAGGTATATCATAGTCCTGGGCTGCCTCCTGCTGAGAAGGCTGGTTCTGGTAGGACCCACCGCCCTGGCTGCTGTTTCCGTTCCGGCCATACTCGAGAAATTCGACGTTACCAGCAACAACATCTGTAGTGTACACAGTCTGTCCGTCTTTGTTGACGTAGCTGCCTGTCTGTATCCTTCCCTGAACTGCCGCTCGTCTGCCTTTAGCAAGATAGCGGTCGCAGTTTTCAGCCATTCTGCCGAATACCGTGACTCTGATGAAGTCTGCCTGTTTTTCCTGTCCCTGCCTTGTTGGTCTGTCGATAGCCAGCGTGAACGTAGTCACAGCCATCTGATTCTGACCCGTCGTGTATCTCATTTCAGGGTCTTTTGTAAGTCTGCCGATCAGTACAACATTATTCATTTTCGTCCTCTTCTTCTTCCTGTCTAGTCAGCTTGTTGCACATTTCCACGACTTCCGTTAATCCACTCGCCATACGTGACACTTCATATTCCAAAGCTTCCACGTATGCTACAGCTCTGGCGGGATTATGATCTTTGTCGCTCAGGCTCGTCGCCCTCTCCATAATGCCGAGTATCGCCCCTATTGCTGACATCGTATCGTCAAGCTCTCTGCGTGCATCAAAAAAATCTACGCAAGTTACATTACTGTCCATATTCACCTTTTCCATCATCATTCTCCTCCTAAAAATCTGTCTTTTGAAAAACTCTCTATCGTCTGCCGGACAGCCTCCGGCAGCTGCAAGTGTTCCTTGTGTCTCTGTCTTTCCTGCTCGTATATCTGCCTGAAGTTTGCTCTGTCCGCTATCTGGTTTTCAGACATGCAGATGTTTTTCCACCCGAGCCGCTTCACGCATTTTCTTGTTACCGGATCCATGCTTGCAAGTGCTTCCTCCGTGTTGTAGTATCCGTACTTGCTTATAGCCTTCATCACTTGTTCCCAGCCGTGGCCGTAATCCTCTTTGACTTTCGGTTCAAGGACTTCAACAGCGCATTCCCTGAGCTCGGCTACCGTCGGCGGGAACTTCCCTGTGACCATGTATTTCTGAGCTGCAATGGCAAGCACTTTGTAATCCATGTCTTTCAGCAGGCTGTACCAGATCTGCACCGCCTCCCTGTCCGGTAAAAAACGTTCGCTTGTGTAAACCGACTTCAGCCCTTTTACAAGCTTTTTCCATTCCTCAAATGTCATCTATCCAGTCTAACCTCCCTTGCCGTGTCTTCTGTCCTGCGGACTTGCTCGCTCCATTGCGTTCCCAGTTCCGTACTGCTGCCCGCCAGTCTTTCATTTTGTTTTTCCCTACCATCCAGCCTTTAGCCTCGTAGAAGTTCACGAATCGTTCCGGATCCACATCGTTGCCCCGCTCCATGCAGTAGGCCTTTACTTCCGGAACATCCGGAGGTATGAATCTGTTTATGGAAACACCGTCACCGTGTCTCACGCGCGCACGTGCGTTATTTATATATTCTTCTTCTTTTTTTTCTTTATATATTGATGTAGCTTTGCATTCTGATTGCCCTTTGACTGCCCTTTGACTGCCCTCTGATTGCCCTTTGACTGCCCTTTGACTGCCCTTTGACTGCCCTTTGACTGCCCTCACCAGCTTCATTACCCTGATAAAAGCCCCAGTTTTCAATGGTTGCGATGGTAAATCTGTTTGCCCTTTTTTTGCTTATCTCACCCGTCCTTTCAAGCTTTTCCATTGCCCTCCTGACTTGCTTCACCGAGAAGCCAAGCTCTTCCGCAAGCCCGTTCACTGTTACGATCGTCTGTCCTGCCTTTATCTCATGGCCCTTATATCTGCTGTCTTCCCAGTTTGCTGTTATGAGCAGATGCAGGAAAACGGTCTTTACAACAGGCTCTGAATACCATTCCCAGTCACGGAACTTTCTGTGTAGTTTTATGTATCCATTTATAGCCATCACCTCCCCGGGAAGCACTTCATCATGACGCTACTTCTTGTCCGCTGGTTCTTTCTCACCGGATCCGGCGTCTTCCTGCACCTGAACGTCTTCATCGCTGACATCCACGATATTGCTTTCGTCATATACGGAGCTCCTGTCCTGTATGATGCTGCAGTCATCGCCTTCGGCCATGAAATTCAGCGTGGATTCATCATCACCGACTGCTCTTGCAAATTCAGCTCTGAGAGGTGCATATTTCAGGACTTTCTTTATCACTGTTTTCTTTGCCATTTCCTCCCACGATGTCTGCCAGGGTGAAAAGCCTTTTGATGCTGCTTTGCTGTACTTCTTCTTGTGAGCCTCGATGTCTTCGAAGCTCATGACTTCAAACACCTTGCCGCCGGATTTCAGTCTGTAGATCGCATACACCCATGCTATACCGCCCCGGTTCTTCATTGCAGGGATGTGTCTGAGTTTAGGTTCGAGACCAAGTTCATACTCGAAAGTATCGTTTTCATAAACAACATGTGCTTCTACGATTATGTCCTCAGACCTGCTGGCCAGCTCTATCATTCCACGGTATCCCAGCTGAAACTGAGCCTCAAGCACTCCCTTATTTCTGAACGGTATCAGATATGCATGTCCCAGCGGAGTATTCGGTTCAAGCCCAAGCTGGGCTGCTGTCAGCAGTGCTCCAAGGAATGATCCAGGTGTGCATTTCCCAAGTTCCTGATTCTGTGTTACTGCGGTCATCGCTATCCTCGCGAACCTTTCCGGTGTTATAGCTGATGGCAGTGCTTTTGCTATCTGCTTCTCATATCCTTTTATCCATGCCATCATGGACTTCGGCTCTTCTTTCTTCGTTACAGCTGTGCTGTTCGCTTTGTTCACATCTACTGTTCTCTGTGCCATTTTTTCCTCCTGTTAAACTATCTTCTTTGTCCGGAAAACTCTGTATTCAGATGTCTTCGTACATTCTTCGTATATTTCCGGATATTCCGTTTTCAGCTTCTTCGAATCAACGCTTGTCCTGCTCTGGTTCTTCCATGAGCAGGCATATTCCGAGTCAGTTCCCACCGCAAAGTCTTCAAGCCTTGCACAGAGCTTTGCTTTGAGCTGCTTGCGTTCATCTTCAAATTCCTTGATAACATCTCCGAGCTCCATGAACCGCTTTATATCGCTGTCTGCGTTCGGCAGATATGTCTCATCTGAACCCTGCGGGTAAAGGATCTCTATCGTATTTATCGAGTCATCTGAGCCGTCAGGCGGCGGCATCGTATCTTTCTCAATGTTCTCTTTCCAGAACTTCACTTCTGAGTCTATGAGCTCTTCGATGAAATCTTCGTTACGTTCAATGGTCAGGCAGTATATGCCTCTCTGGAACACCAGCACTGCAAGGTACATTCGATCATAGTCTTTGACTGCCATGTAGTGCTGACACTGCACATAATACTGTGCCGGGACTTCTCCGTTTTTGAGATCATATCCTGCAAAGGTGCTCATAGTCTTACACTCAAGTCCTGCATTCTCTCCTACAACGTCACGGTCCACATTTGCAGTTATGAAGTCATATTCATCATGCTGATACATGAAATTGTCAGCCCTGACTTTCTTCCCTGTCTTCTCCTGCCAGCGTTTTGCTACATAGTCTTCAAGATCGTTTCCCAGCCTCATAGCTTCTGTAGTTTCTTTATCTTTCAAAAGCCCTTTCTTATCTGCATAAAGCGATATCGCAGATCTGTAAGGGTTCATATCCATCAGTACAGCAGCGTCACTGCCGCCTATGGATCCTTTTCTTATCTTCAGCCATTCTTCATGACTGATATCTTTTGTATTTATCAGCTTTCTTGCCATTTACTTCTCTCTTTCCAGTTTTCTGATCGTCTCAACTCTTTTATGGTCGTACTCCGTCGGCCAGACCTGCAGCCTGCCGCAATGCTCACAGCATACCCAGATGCCTGTCCGCTTCATCGGTCTGCCGCAGGCAAGACACCTGCCACTGCGGTCTTCCTCCTCCAGCTCGTCCATTATCTCTTCCGTCATCTCGTCTATCTCTTCCTCTGTGAATTCCGGCGGCTCGAAATAGTCTGTGCCGGGCCCGTAGTAGTCACGGGCGTAATATGAGTCCAGTGCGCTGTCTGGTATCTCCTTCATTGACGTTTCCTCCGTTTTCTGTTATCATTTTAGTGAAGTTTTATTTGTCCCCTTGGTCGAGTCCTTACACTCTCCGAGGGGCTTTTTATTTTTCAGCGATCTTATCGCTCTGTGCGTTTTCAGCTCCAAAAGTGCATAAAATACCGGTCTGTCCTGTGGATCATCTGTATCGAACTTTACTATCAGATCTTCCAGTTCACTGTTTGTCAAACACTCTGCACTCATCTTTCATGCATCCTTCCCGCAGCTCCGCTGCCGTATACTTCTGCTCCGATCTCTCTGTATATCGCTCCGCTGCTATTTATAGTCACGACTTCAAGTCCTCCCTCAAAGTTTTCATCATACTCTATGTACTCGACTCCTGATCCTGGATCCTCTGCCAGCACTGTCGAGATGTTTCTCACAAATTCTCTTTTTCTTGCTTTTTCAGTGATCATCTTTTCACCTCATATACTTTCATTCCTGTGACGTGGCATTCTGCCTTTATCACTCATTGTTCTATGACTGCTGATGCTATACCTCCACAGCAGGGGCATTTGAATTCCGTGTGTTTCAGTGGTACTGCGTGCTCTCTTGCTGCATCTGTCAGCATATATCTTTTTCTGCTGTATCTTCCGCTTGACATTATTACCTCCTATAAAAATTCGATCGTGCTTGGCAGGCTTGCCAGTATGACGAACACTGCCAGTTCAAATATTACTTTTACATACCAAGCCGGGCTGTATTTTCTGATGTGATACCTTTTCATGCTGCTCTCCTTTCTCAGGCTCATGCCTGTCCTTTGTACTGCTCCCGGGTGTCCGGGTCAGCTTCTTGAATCGATAACGTCTTTGTTTATCTTCTGCTGCTGCGTCAGGCTCAGGTTATCCCAGCATCTGCTGAAAACCTTGTCTGTCATGCTGATGCTGCTCTTTACCGGAGCAAGTATCTGACTGCCGTCTTCATAAGTTATGACTCTGCCGTTTTCGCCTGCAGTTTCTGATATCCTAAGCATTTCTCATCACCTCTTTAGATATATACTTACTGCTGTCATGTCCTATTCCCGTACCCTCTGCCAGGCAGCCTTTTTTAATGAAACCTGCAACTGATTTGCGAACCGGGGCTGCAAGGTAATTATTATGAACGGGGAAGTGGCTGCCTGAGACAGGGCACGGTATTCAGTTTTGTGATATAATCATTTTAAAAAGGAGATTTTTAAAATGATAAAACTCATAATGCTGCATTCGAATGGATTAAGCTTAATGATTTCCCTTGTTGCATTGCTCGTTGCTATCTACAGTGTGGTTTACACTCATATCCTCAACCGAAGAGACTTATACATTGACGAAGTTTACATTGATTCCGGTGAAGAATATCCGCTGATCTCTTTCTGTATCAATAACGTATCTCCTGTGTCAGTCAAAATCTGCAATGTGGTTTTCACAAACCATTCCGGAGAAGTCATTGAACCGCTGGACTATATTCCTGAACCGAAACCTTATAAAATTACTGAGTTCAATAGTCCTTTACTCCGGACCACAATGCTTGAACCTCACAACGCTCTGGAAGTCAGCTACTTTTTCAGAGATGCTGACGAAGTTGCCAATGTGACTGTATATTGCAAGGAAAGAATCCATCGCCTTCGCAGATATCGTAAATTTTCTTTAGATCCTGTGGATGTAGATTAATACTCCCACGCTTATCGCTATCGCACTCAGCGACGTGATTATGGTCAATATAGCCATCTTTACCTCCTCTGTGTCTTGAACAATACTTGCACCGGTACGCCTGCCGCTTCAGCCAGTGCCGGCAGTTCGCAGGCTTTGATTATCCGTCTGCTGCCGAATATATCCGTCAGTTCGTGCTGGCTCAGTCCGGCACTGGCGGCGACGGTCTTCTTTTTCAGCCCGCTGTCTTCGATGCAGCGTTTCAGGTTGTCTGCAACCGGGGCGTTTGCCTCTTTGATCGAAATCATTCTCATCACCTCCTAATAGGGAATATATTGCGGAGCTGTCAAGGGCAGGTCCGCATTTTCGTGTGAACAGGATAACACGAAAATTTTTTGTTTAGATTATATTTACGGTTTTATCGTAATCTAATGGTAAAAAAATAATATGTTCATATGGGACACCATAAACATTTTCTATTTTCCGTAATATTGGTATGTCTGGATAGCTTTTTCCTCTTTCGTAATTACCCAAAGTATCCACGCTTATTCCGATCAATTTAGCAGCCTCAGTTTGTTTGTAACCTTTTCGCTCCCTGATTTCTTTAAGCGTAAGTCCACCTGCCATGTGATCACCTCCTATTTTTTAATATTTCCCCGTCAAGCCGATAGGTCAGCTGCGATTACTATTTCTTAATGAGCTTGATAACGCATACCAGCGTTATTACAGAGCACACCATGCTTATTACGCTCAATACAGTGTTTAACATATCTTACCTCCTTGTCTTCAATACAACTATTATATATTGACAGTGAGCCTCAGAAAAGATATTATTTAACCATCGGGGAGGTTTCCCTCCCCTTGTCTCTACTTTACCAGCTGGCTGATCAACTGGATCAGTGCTGTGATAAGAGAGATTATTGTGGTTGCAAGAGCGAGCTTTGCGGTTCGCTCTTCGCTTTTTTTGTTTCTCTTCTTACTCATCTGCTTTACCTCCCTTCGATGATATTATTATATTACGTTTTAATCGTAATGTCAACGGTTTTTTCGTATTTTATTAAATACATCTTGATTTTTTTACGATTAAAACATATACTATAATAAAAGCTCTTAAAATATAAATCAATAAGGAGGAAATCATGAGAAGGATAAGAAACTGGCTGATGTTCATGATGTGCATAAGCTTTGTGATTGCTGTATCTTTTGACTGGAATATGTTCTGCAAAGTCGAGGTTGTGATCAATGCACTGGCATTGCTGGCATGTATAACAGTTGATCTGTTCAGGAGAAAGCAAAATATAGCAGGACGGCAATCTCAATAATTACGATCTTAGTCATAATATAGTTTTAAAAAAAATGCAATCAATCAGAGCTGACCTATCGGCTTGACGGAGAAATATGGATATGGAGAAAAGTTTATGAGTAACCTCGGAAATAAAGCCATTATGGCTAAGAATATTCAATATTACATGGATCTGCACAATAAAACACGTAACGAGATGTGCGATGCCTTGGGTGTTAAATACACAACATTTACAGATTGGGTCAAGGGGAATTCGTATCCTCGCATAGATAAAATCGAATTAATGGCAAACTATTTTAAAATAAGTAAAGCCGATCTCGTTGAAGAGCATGCAGAAACGCCAGTCAATGACACCAAAACCTTCGACAACATTTTCCCTATATCAGTAAAGAAATTTCCTCTCCTGGGCGAGATATCGTGCGGTGAGCCTATATTTGCCAACGAAGACCGGGAGAGCTATGTCCTTGCCGGTACGGATATCGACGCTGATTTCTGCCTGAAAGCAAAAGGCGACAGCATGATCGGGGCGAGAATCTTTGATGGTGATATTGTTTTCATAAAGAAAACCGACACTGTCAACGACGGTGAAGTCGCTGCCGTTATAATAGATGATGAAGTGCTGCTGAAAAGATTCTATTACTTCCGTAATGAAAATCTCCTGACACTGCAGTCAGAAAACCCGAAATACCCACCGAAGAGCTACACAGGCGAACAGCTCGACCACATCAGAGTGCTGGGCAAAGCCGTGGCGTTTCAGAGTGATATTATATAGTATGAAGCGAACGGGACTGAAAGCAAGACTCGGCTTGTAGGATTTGAGGAGAATCTTATTGATATTAAGATTCGCTTGACCGCAAATTAGTACGTAAAATTTGACAAAATACAAAAAAACATTGTAAAAAAACAAATAAAATTTTATAAAACGTGCTTTAACTTACGAAAATAGCAAAAAAGTACAAAAGAATATTGACAGCCAATTATGCATATGCTACTATAAGGATGTCAACAGTAAGTCTTGTGTTTGTGCCGTTGTCCAGGTAAGGGTTATGTGTTAGCCTCACGCACAAGCAATTGACTCCGAAATTATGCAGGCTGTCAACAGCCTGCTTTTTTTATACATACGAAAGGAATACGAAACTTGGAACATATCTATATCGATGAATCTGGCAGCATGACAATAAACTACTGCGAAATACATCCTTATTTTGTAATCGCAATGGTCAGGACAAAAGACGCTACAAAACTTAAGAAAGTTTTTAAACGTTTTGTATCAAAACATCTGCACGACCTTAAAGACGCCGACTCAAAAGGCAGTATGTTCGATGGTGACAAATTCAAAGAACTTAAAGGTAACTGCTTCACGCCAAAACTTAAGCGGGAATTCGTGAAATACTTCTGCCGCAATGAACACTTTGAACTATTCTATATAATTGCAGACAACCGTAAAGTGGCGCAAAACAATGACGGCAAACTTTATAAAAACACTGCCCGTGCATTCAATTACCTCATACGTCTTTCGTTGGAGTACTATATAAAAAACGGCTATCTATGCAATGATAACCTGTATCTGCAATTAGATGAAAGAAATGAGAAGACAGAAGCGAAACATTTTCTTGAAAACTATTTGAACACAGAGCTTGGATGCAATCATATCCTTTCCGGTGACTGCACAGTATCATACTTTGATTCAGGCAATAATCACATTATCCAAATTGCTGATGTATTTGCAAATCTGATGTATTCAGAACTCAAAACAAATGCATACACAGAAGAATTTGATTTTATGGAAAAAGAAAAATACATAAAGCACATTTTCAGATTCCCGCTTGCCTAAGCAATCACAAACATTCAATAGCTTTTTAAATTTGTGAAAAACAAAACCTCCCGCTGACGCAGGAGGCAATGCTGAAGTCGCATATGATGCAACCCCGATTCGCACTCAGATTGTATCATATCCGGCTCGGAATTGCAATCCCGGGTATTTTTATACCCTGATGCAAGTATATTTTTACAGGAGATGATACAATGAGACACATACGACATTTTGAAGAGACAGACAATATGCGCTGTTATATTTACCTGCGCAAATCAAGGAAAGATGAGAAGTATATCGACGAGCCTATGGAGGTGACACTTGAAAAGCACAAAAACACGCTTCTGGACGTCGCAAAGAACCTTGGTATAATAATAGTCAGGATATACAAGGAAGTCGTCTCAGGCGATACGATAGCCGCCCGTCCGCAGATGCTGGACATGATATCCGCCATAGAAAACGACACCGACAACATCGACGGCATACTGGTCATGGATATCGACAGGCTCGGACGTGGCAACATGAGAGATCAGGGATTCCTGCTGGAGCTTCTGAAATGGCACAGCATCAGGATAGTTACGCCGGATCACATACTGGATCTCAACGACGAATACGATGAAGACAGCTTTGAAGACGATGCTCATTTTGCCAGAAGAGAGCTGAAACGTATCAAAAGACGTATGCAGCGTGGCAGGATCGCATCACTTGAAGCAGGGCTGTGGATATGGCCGGTGAGGCCCTACGGATACGACCTGAACAAGCGTATCCTGACGCCGAACCCGGCGGAGGCTGAAGTTGTCCGCAAGATGTTCGACCTCTACGTCAACCATAACTGCGGTGCCGGAAAGCTTGCGAATTATCTCGAGGAACATCATATCCCTCGCTCTGATGGCTCGATGCAGTGGGAGCGTACGACTGTCACACGTATGCTGCAGAATCCGGTCTATATCGGCAAGATCGCAAAAGACAAGCGTATCTATAAAAACAAGGACGGCAGGCGTGTCAGCTCGAAACTGAAACCGCCTGAAGAATGGACCATCTTCGAGGGACGTCACGAAGGCATCGTTGACGAAGATATATTCTACCAGGCGAGGCAGAAAGCGAAGGAACGGTATCAGCCCCACGTACATATCAACAAGTCGGTTTCGAACCCTCTTGCCTTTTTCCTCAAATGCAGCGTCTGCGGCAAGACCATGCGTCAGCGTACAAAATCTGACAAGCCCAACTCCTTGAGGTGCTACTGCGGTCAGACTGCTTCCGCATATGTACATGTAGTCGAAAGCAAGCTCCTTGAAATGCTGATCGATTATCTGGGCGAAGCAGAAGTGAAATACTCTCAGGAGAAAACAGAAGACATGCTGCAGCAGGAACGCTCCATAATGAAAGCTGCGCTCGATACAGCAGAGAAGGAACTTTCCGACCTGCGCTCCCAGAGAGAACGCCAGTATGAAATGCTTGAGAAAGGCATATACGATGAGAAGACTTTTCTTGCCAGGAGTGAATCCATACGCAGCCTCATCATCGAGGCAGAGGACAACGTGAGGAAATGTGAAGCAAACCTCGAAGCTGTCGACAGCAGCGTGGAGATCACAAAAATGCTGCTGCCCAAAGTGCGCAATGCAAAAGAGGTGCTGCTCCATGCGTATCCGCAGTTTTCTCCGGAAGATAAAAACGCCTTTCTCCAGACCCTCGTAGAACGTGTTGTCTACGAGAAGAAAAAAGGCGCCAAACCCACTGATTTCAAGCTTTTCATCACTCCGAAACTATAGCGGTTTTTCTGTCGGCATCATGACGGATACGTTCCCGTATCCCCTTCGCCGCCGGCTTCGCACTGGATGAGCCTTGCGAAAAGTTCTCTTGTGTCCATTGCTTTTTCCACCTTTCAAAATTACTGCTACGATACTATATGACCGGGGCTATTTTTTGGTTCGAAAAATCAGACGTTTTAATTTTTTTCCATCCCATGGTATCATCGGATAGAGGTATGAAGTACCCACCAGCGTCTTCGTACATGCCATGACTGCCATCGACAGCACGAAGGCTGCAGCCATACCGGACCAGCCGAAAAAGTGTGCCCCTGTTAACATCAGGACTCTTACGAATTTGACTGCATATCCAAGTTCTATGCTGGGCTGAGTGAAACTTGCCAGTGCCACCACTGCCATACAGAGTATCGTCTGCGGCACGAACCATCCGGATGAAACAGAAAACTCACCGAGCACAAGTGCTCCTATGACAGACAGCGACATCCCCAGCGACTCGGGAGTATTCAACGACGCCAGTTTGAGACCATCCACCGCCAGTTCCAGCAGCAGGAACTGTACGAATATGCTTATAGCAAAATCCGCTTCTGTTATGAAGAATTTAAGTCCCTCGTATGTCGGTATATCGCCTTCTGCAAACAGCAGATATACCGGGGTGGCGAACAGTATCACTATTATATTCACGATCCTCAGGAACCTGAAATAATTGCCTGTGATGACAGGGAAGTAATAGTCGTCCACATCCTGAAGAAAATCGAATATGCCTGCCGGAAGCAGTATCACGGTAGGCGAATTATCTACTATGACAGCTATCTTTCCCTCCTCTATATGTGCAGCGATTATATCAGGCCGCTGCGTATACCGGACCTTTGGAAAAGGATTCAGCAGTCCCTTTTTCCTGCCGAGAAGTGCCTCCACAAGCGTCTGTTCTGTGACCGTCAGTCCCTCTATCCGCAGGGAGTTCAGGCTTTTGTCCAGTCTTTCCACCAGCCTGCTGTCAGCTTTGTTCCTGAGATACACCATTGAAGTGTCGGACTTGGTCATTTCACCTATATTATAGATCTTGAATATCAGGTCATTGTCCCTGATACGCCTTCTTATCAGTGCGATATTCGTCATCATGGATTCTACGAATCCGTCCTTCGATCCTCTCAGACTCTGCTCTTTTGATGGCTCCGAAACACTCCTCAGCGGATATGACCTGCAGTCTATTATTATTATCCCGTCATAGCCTGATATCAGCAGCGGTACAAGTCCCGAGTAAAGGAACTTTATCGCCTGTTCCACATCTCTGGTTATCATAGCGTCCAGAAACGGCAGATCGCTCTGCAGGAACTCCTCCATGGTCTTTGCATCATCAAGTTTCTCCGGTTTCAGCGAAAAAAGGCTGAAAAGGACTCTCTGCATCATACTTCCGTCCACAAGACCATCCACGAAAAACATACCGGCCTCACGCCCCGCCACGGAAAGGCTCCTTTCGATAAGGTCAAAACTCTCACCCACCGGGACCTGCGACCGTATCTGATCCATAAGTTCATTGTATTTATCCATAAAAAAACCTCGCATATTTTTGATATTAGTTTCTGCGTGACTTATCATACTTATGCGAGGTTATTGTCATGTTGTTTTATTTTTCTTGAAACATCTGACGTGTTTACTTCAGCTTGGCAATGAGTTCTCCTGCTTTGACCTGCTTGCCTTCACTGATGTAGATCTTGTCTACTACGCCTTTTGTCGGAGCAAGGATGTTTGTCTCCATCTTCATAGCTTCGATAACAGCGATAGGCTGCTTCTCTTCGACTTCATCGCCCTCGTTTATGAGGACTTTGATGATATTGCCCGGTATGTTGGCGCCGATCTCTGTAGGATCTTCAGCATCAGCATATACGATCTGTGAAGATGTCGCTGCTATGGTAGCTGCCTGGTCCTTGATCTTTACAGCACTTCTGTTGCCGTTCACTTCGAATACCACATTCCTGAAGCCTTCCTCATCTGTCTCTCTTGCATCAGCAAGACGTACAACGAGCTCTTTACCTTCTGCGATCTTGATCTCGCAAGTCTCGCCTTCCGACAGACCGTGGAAGAATATATCGCTGCCCATGAGTCTGAAGTTACCTTCTGTCTTGAGGCTCTTGAGATAATCTTCGAATACTTTCGGATACAGTGCGTAACTGAGGACTTCTTTATCATTGCCTTCAAGTCCGTGTTTCTCCTGAAGCATCTTTCTGATCTCATCGAAGTCTTCATCAGGAAGCAGTTCTCCCGGACGGCATGTGATAGGCTTCTTGCCGTGAAGCACCAGCTTCTGGAGTTTTTCAGGGAAACCTCCTTCAGGCTGACCCATCATGCCTTCGAAGTATGAAACTATCGAATCAGGGAAGTCTATATCCTTGGCCTTTTCGTAAATGTTCTCCGGCGTCAGATCATTCTGTACCATGAATATCGCCATATCTCCTACAGCCTTTGAGGAAGGTGTTACCTTTACGATATCTCCCAGCATCTCATTGACTGATTTGTACATTTCTTTGACATCCTGGAACTTGTGACCGAGACCGAAACTTTCGACCTGTGACTTGAGGTTGGAATACTGTCCTCCAGGCATTTCGTATTTGTAGATCTCTGCAGAACCTGTCATCATGTCGGATTCGAATTCCTTGTAAACAGGTCTTACTGCTGCCCAGTAGTCTGTGATAGACTGGATCTCGCCAGGATCTATGCCTGTATCTCTTGCAGTTCCTTCCAGTGCTGCAACGATGGAGTTCAGTGCCGGCTGACTTGTCAGACCTGACATGCTGTTGAATGCAGCATCTATGATATCTACGCCTGCGTTTGCTGCCATCATCAGAGTTGCCACACCGTTGCCGCTTGTATCATGCGTATGGAGATGGATAGGAATGGAAATCTCGTTTTTCAGTGCTTCGATGAGCTTCTTGGCTGCCATCGGCTTGATGAGACCCGACATGTCCTTGATACCAAGAATATGTGAACCTCTCTTTTCGAGCTCCTTTGCCATCTTCACATAGTAGTTGAGGTTGTATTTTTCTCTGCTTTCATCAAGGATATCGCCTGTGTAGCAGATACATGCCTCTGCGATCTTGCCCTGGTTCAGAGTTTCATCAAGAGCTACCTCCATGCCTTCCAGCCAGTTCAGGGAGTCGAATATCCTGAATACATCTATGCCAGATGCAGCTGACTCCTTGACGAATTTTCTGATGACATTGTCCGGATAGTTCTTGTAGCCAACAGCATTGGCTCCTCTGATAAGCATCTGGAACATCACGTTAGGGATCTTGGCTCTCAGTGTAGCCAGTCTTTCCCAAGGTGACTCCTTGAGGAATCTGTATGAAGTATCAAATGTAGCTCCACCCCACATTTCCAGTGAGAACAGATCTTTGCCGTATGTAGCTACTGCAGGAGCGATCTTCTCCATGTCTACAGTTCTTACTCTTGTAGCCATCAGAGACTGCTGTGCGTCTCTCATCGTAGTATCTGTGATGAGCAGCTTCTTCTGGTTCTTTACCCAGTCAACAACGCCGGCAGGACCCTTCTCGTCGAGGATCTGCTTCGTGCCTGACAGTGCATTCACTGCATCCTGCTTTATCCTAGGGAATACAGGCACGTCGAACTGCGGTTTCTCGCCTCTGTTGCCGTTGACGAATTTCTCGCCCAGGAAAGTGAGGACTTTGAGTTCCTTGTCCTCTCTTGCTGCGATGTTAAGAAGCTCCGGATTATCTGCAATGAAACCTGTATCACATTTTCCTGCACGGAAAGTCGGATGATTCAGCACGTTCATCAGGAATGAACGGTTTGTCTTGACCCCCTGCACCTGCATTTCTTTCAGAGCTCTCTTTGCCTTATTAGTCGCATCGTCAAAGCTTCTTGCCCATGATGTGACCTTTACGAGAAGGCTGTCATAGTAAGGCGATATCTCGGAATTGACGAATGCGTTTCCTGCATCCAGTCTTATGCCGTATCCGCCTGCACTCGTATATTTTGTGATGATACCTGTATCCGGTGCGAATCCGTTGATAGGGTCTTCTGTAGTGAGTCTGCACTGGATAGAGTAGCCTCTCGGCTTTATGTCGTCCTGGCTCTTTATGTTTATTATATCTGAATCGAGGCGGTGACCTTCTGCGATGAGTATCTGTGACTGCACGATATCAACACCTGTAGTCATCTCTGTAACAGTATGCTCTACCTGTATCCTCGGGTTCATCTCGATGAAATAGTGGTTGCCGTCGTGATCCACAAGGAATTCCACTGTTCCGGCACTCTTGTAGTTCACTGCCTTGGCGATCTTGATAGCATCGGAGCATATGTTCTGTCTCTGTTCATCTGTGATGCTCAGAGCCGGTGTGAACTCTACCACCTTCTGGTGACGTCTCTGGATAGAGCAGTCACGTTCATACAGATGTACTATGTTGCCGTAGTTGTCTCCCAGTATCTGTACCTCGATATGCTTAGGTCTTTCTATGTATTTTTCGATGAATATATCATCTATACCGAAAGCCTTCTTAGCTTCGCTTCTTGCGCTCTCGAACTGATCAGGAAGTTCTTCTTTTGTTCTGACGATCCTCATGCCTCTGCCGCCGCCGCCTGCTGCTGCTTTCAGCATTACAGGATAGCCGCACTTGTCTGCAAAATCCAGTGCCACTTCAACTGACGGTATAGTCTCTGTTATGCCCGGTATAGTCGGTACGCCTACCTCGTTGGCAACGATCTTTGACTTTACCTTGTCACCCAGGCTGTCCATCATGAAATGGTCAGGCCCTATGAATATTATACCTGCAGACTCACATGCCTTGGCAAAGCTGACATTCTCAGCAAGAAATCCGTATCCCGGATGTATAGCGTCTACACCTTTGGCCTTGGCAAGCTCGATTATCTCGTCTATTGCAAGATATGCGTCTATCGGTGATTTACCTCTGCCTACCTGATAGGCCTCGTCAGCCTTAGTTCTGAAAAGTGTATTTTTATCTTCTTCTGAATAGATAGCTACGCTTCTGATTCCCAGTTCTTTGCAGGCTCTGAATATTCTTATCGCGATCTCTCCTCGATTAGCGACAAGTACTCGCTTGAATTTTCTGTTGTCTTCCATATTCGGAGTCTCCTTTCATAAAACGATATTTCTATATATTTTACCACTTTTCAAGCAGTTTTTCCACTGTTAAAGTGATATTTGACTGTATTGTTTTTCGCTCTTGTGCATAATTATCTGACCATATGCACATCGATCTGAGGATACGGTATATTGATCCCGTGTTCATCAAATGCTATCTTGACATTCTCCTCAAGAAAATATTTTATATCCCAGTATTGTTCAGTCCTGCACCAGACCTTGAGATCGATCATCACTGCACTGTCACCGTGGCTCGATACACCTATCACTGGTCCGGGTTCGCTCAGTATATCGCTGTTTGCCGAGCACACATTTTCCAGGATCTCTTTGGCTTCGCCTATGTTGTTGTCGTATCCTATACCGAACACGCAGTCCACACGCCTGATGTCTTCCTTGCTGTGATTCACAAGTATAGATGTGTTTATCAGACCGTTCGGTATGGTTATGGTCTTGTAGTCGTATGTCCTCAGCGTCGTCAGGAAAAGGTCTATGTGCTCCACCTTGCCGCTGACATTGCCAACGTCTATATAATCCTCTTTTGAAAAAGGCTTCGTCATCATTATCATCATGCCGCCTGCGATATTGGCAAGACTGTCTTTGAGAGCCAGCGCTATAGCGGCTCCCGCTGCACCAACCACCGTAACGATGGTCGTCGGCGATACTCCCAGTATGCTGAGAGCCATGGTGATAAGCGTGATATAAAGCACCGCTTTCACTCCGTTGAGCACGAACTTGTACAGAGACGCATCCAGAGAACTTTTCTTCATAGTCCTCTTTGTCAGATATACGATCACCTTTATCGCTATAAACCCCAGGACCAGTAGTGCTACAAGCTCTATGACTGTCACTGCACCGCTGGACAGACCTTCTGATTTCAGGAATCTGTCGACGATCTTCTGCCATCTTGTCATTTCATCCATGGACAGTACCTCCTGTACTATTCAGTCTTGACTTTCCTGCCCAGTCTTCTCCGCTCAAGCTCCTTGAGATATTTTTTCCTGAGACGTATATCATCAGGTACGATCTCAACGAGTTCATCATCGTTTATGAACTCAAGAGCCTCTTCAAGGGTGAAAGTCTTTGCAGGCGCCAGCTTGATATTGTCGTCGCTTCCCGCTGCACGCATATTCGTGGCTTTCTTTGCCTTGCACGGGTTCACCACCATATCATCGCTTCTGGCGTTCATACCTATTATCATGCCTTCGTACACTCTTGTACCCGGCTCAATGAACATCTGCACTCTCTCACTTATATTGAAAATAGCATACGGCGTTGCAACACCCTCTTCCTGTGCGATGGCAACTCCATTTGTCCTCTGAGGGATATCTCCCACGAAATCGCCGAAGTGAGAAAGTCGTCTCACCATAGTGCCTTCGCCCCTCGTATCGTTGATGAACTCGCTTCTGTACCCCAGAAGCCCTCTTGTCGGCACCAGATACTCCAGCCTTGTAAAGCCGTTCTCGCTTTTCATCTCCTGCATCAGACCTTTTCTCAGGTTGAGCTTGGAAATGACTGAGCCTGTATATTCGTCAGGCACAGACAGCACGACTTCCTCCAGCGGCTCCAGCAGCTGTCCCTTGTCGCCTCGTCTCATGATGACTTCAGGCTTTGAAACTGCAAGTTCGTAACCTTCACGTCTCATGTTCTCGATGAGTATTGAAAGATGCAGCTCGCCTCTTCCCGATACCTTGAAGCTGTCAGTTGAATCCGTTTCTTCTACTTTGAGACCCACATTGACTTCGAGCTCCTTGTTCAGTCTTTCCTTGATGTGTCTCGATGTCACGAATTTACCTACTTTGCCTGCGAACGGTGATTTGTTTACCATGAAATACATGGAAAGTGTCGGTTCTTCTATGTGGATCATTTCAAGAGGCATAGGATCTGCCGGATCGCATATGGTCTCGCCTATGGAAATATCCGAAATACCTGATATCACTACGATGTCTCCTGACTCTGCCTGATCCACAGCCATCCTCTTGAGACCTCTGTATACGAATACCTGATTTATCTTTTTCTGTACGATGCTGCCGTCACCCTTTGCAACAGCAACTGTCGAGCCTGCTTTCACGATACCCTGGGTCACTCTGCCGATACCGAGCCTGCCGATGTAGTCATCGTATGCCAGTGCGGATATCTGCAGCTGCAGCGGCTGATCGTTCAGGTCAGGATACGGATCCGCATGCTTTATGATGGTGTCGAACAGCGGCGTGATATCCAGCCCCTTCATACCCTTGGCGCTTTTCTTTATCTTCTCTCCACCGTCTTCGACGTCTATGCCCTTCACATCTTCCGGATCGTATACCACGATACCCTGGCGTGCTATACCGTAAAGTATCGGAAAATCCAGCTGTTTATCATTGGCTTCAAGATCCATGAACAGCTCATAGACTTCGTCCACCACTTCTTCAATACGTGCGTCTCTCTTGTCTATCTTGTTTATCAGCAGTATCGGGTTGATACCCTGTTCAAGAGATTTTTTCAGGACGAATCTTGTCTGCGGCATCGGTCCCTCACTGGAATCCACCAACAGGATAACTGTGTCCACAGTCTTTATGATACGCTCCACTTCCGATGAAAAGTCGGCGTGTCCCGGTGTATCTACGATGTTTATCTTGACATCGTTGTGCATAACGGAGCAGTTCTTTGAGTATATCGTTATACCTCGCTCCCTTTCTATGTCATCACTATCCATGATACAGTCCACTACCTGCTCGTTGTCTCTGAAGACACCGCTCTGGTTCAGGAACGCATCCACCAGTGTGGATTTGCCTGCATCTACATGGGCGATGACCGCAATGTTTATTATTTTCTGTTTTTCTGCCATTTAAAACTCCTGTTTTATCTGCTTTTGTTGAAGCTCCAGCATTTCTCTGCGAGAAATTTCCTGCGCTATAATAAAAGTGTGCAAGACGAAATCTTCGATTTCTTTGCACATATGTTGCTGCTGCGCTGCAACACATTTGATGTACTTTCATTGAAGCTCCGTCATTTTTCTGCGAAAAATTACTGCGCTATAATAAAAGTGTGCAAGACGAAATCTTCGATTTCTTTGCACATATGTTGCTGCTGCACAGCACCGGCATATGCCATACTGTAATTATCTCTGACACTATATTGTAAATCAATATCAAGTTTATGTCAAAGTATTTAATGGTTTCATATACTATGAACGTGAAAAAACATTTATCCGAAAGGAGGGCTTTTATGCCAAATCTGTTTCTCAGCCCGTCTGTGCAGGAGTACAATCAGTACGTCAACAGACTGGGCAGTGAAGAATATTTCATGAACCTCGTAGCGGACGCAATGGAGCCGTATCTCATATCCTCAGGGATATCTTTCACACGAAATAATCCTGATGACACACTTTCCCAGGCCATAGCGCTTTCCAACGCCGGAAACTATGATTTTCATCTGGCGCTCCATTCGAATGCGGCCCCTGCAAGTCTGTCGGGCCAGCTCAGAGGACCTGACATATATTACTACACTACCAGCCGTGAAGGATACCGGGCAGCGCAGATTTTCCAGCGCAATCTCGAAGTGATCTATACTGATCCGTCGCTTGTGAACACTGTTTCAAATACTTCGCTGGCAGAGCTGCGCCTTGTGCGTGCACCGTCGAATCTCATAGAGCTGGCGTACCATGACAACATACAGGACGCCACATGGATAATATCGAATATCGACCTGATCGCCAGGACACTGGTCCTGAGCCTGACGGAATATTTCGGTATACCTTTCGTGGAACCGTATTGATTACAGCTGTAAATGTGTTAATATTGTTGTAGTATCGAATCAGAACTGGAAGGAAGTACACAGATGGAAAAAACAGAACAGATATTAACTGAAGCTTTGGACAGCGGCAGTCTCATAAAGATCATATTTGCCGGCAAACGCAGGAAGTCCCAGGACTACAGGAAAGTGATCATGCGCCCGGTGAATATAAAAGGAGAAACGGTATATCAGACTGAGTACCATTACGAAAAGAAAGTCACACACAGCAACATATCTCGCTCTGATGTCGTGAAAACAGCTGCGAAACTCATAGCAGAGGATTTCAAGCAGGTCAATATACTGACAGAGACTGAGGACATACAGATACTCGCTTCGAAGCCCGAACGTCCGAGAATAACAAGGAACTGCACAAAAAGACAGGCTGCAGATCTGTCCCACAACAAGAGAAAGAACTACATCATCGAAGATAACACGCCCTGCGATTTTCTGATAAAACTTGGAGTCATGTCCCCTGACGGAAGAGTCGTGAAAAAACATTATTCGAAGTTCCGCCAGATAAACAGGTTCCTTGAGATCGCTGACGACTCTTTCAGTTACCTGCCTGACGACAGGACTCTCAGGATAATAGACTTCGGCTGTGGCAAAAGCTATCTGACTTTCGCTCTGTATTATTATCTGAAGCTGATAAAACACCGTGATGTGGAGATAACAGGACTGGACCTGAAAAAAGATGTCATCGAATTCTGCAGCAGGACAGCTGCGGAGCTGGGATACGATGGGCTGACATTCCTTACAGGTGATATAGCTGATTATGAAAGTGACGGTGCAGATATGGTCGTGACACTCCATGCCTGCGATACAGCCACCGACTACGCCCTTGCCAATGCAGTCAAATGGAACAGCCGGGTGATCCTGTCCGTTCCGTGCTGCCAGCATGAACTGTTCTCACAGATACAAAGTCCTGTGAACGAACCGATGCTGAAACACGGCATCATAAAAGACAAATTCACAGAGCTTCTTACAGACGGACTGCGGGGACTGAAACTCGAATCCCGTGGATACGATGTCAGCATGATAGAGTTCACCTCAATGGAGCATACCTCCAAGAATATCATGTTAAAGGCAGTCCGCCCGGATAATGCCAGTGAGGACGCCATGAAAAAAGCTTTGGAAGAATATGAAGCTCTGAAAGATTTCTACAACGTCAAGCCTTCCGCTGACCTTATTTAATAAGAACAAAGAGCCAGAGGGACGAAACACGTGATTTTATACGTGATTTCGTCCTTTTTTGTATTGCAGCCGCTGCTGATACTGTTGTATCAGCTCTGAGATTTTCGGAAATGGGTCGTTTTCACAATATGCTATCGCTGTTTCGTCCCTTTTTGCCCGGCACCCGATGCTGATGCGGCCGTTTCTACCCTGCGGTCGCCGGAAATGGGTCGTTTTTGCTGCTTCTGCTCGTCATTTCGTCCCTTTTTGCCAAACCGACAGCTTTAACGAAGTCGTTTCCTGGCTCCGTCACAGACTGAATGGGACGTTTTTTGCGATTTTTTTCAAGGTTTCGTCCCATTCAACTCTACACTCGCTGTAACTGCAATTCCGCTACCGGTCTCCTATCTTCCAGTTCACTGGTTCCTGTCCTGTGCTGACGAGAAAATCATTTGCCTTTGAAAAGAATCTGCCGCCGAAGAAGCCGTTATGAGCTGAAAACGGACTCGGATGTGTGCTCTCAAGTATCAGATGCTGAGGCGATGTTATCAGCGACTTCTTTGATCTCGCAAAGCTGCCCCAGAGAATGAACACCATAGGCTGCTTCCTTTCGTTGAGCAGCTGTATTATCCTGTCAGTGAGCACTTCCCAGCCTTTGCCTTTGTGGGAACCTGGCTCGCTCCGTCTCACCGTCAGCACGGTATTGAGGAGCAGCACTCCGTTTTTCGCCCATTCCTCAAGACAGCCGTGACCCGGAGGTTCTATACCCAGGTCGCTTTCAAGCTCCTTGTATATATTCACCAGCGACGGCGGCATCCGGACTCCCTTCTTCACAGAAAAACAGAGTCCGTGGGCCTGTCCCGGCTGATGGTACGGATCCTGCCCCAGTATCACTGCTTTCACATCTTCATAAGGCGTGTATTTCAGTGCATTGAATATATCATACATATCCGGATATACAGTCTTCGTGTAATACTCTTTCTTGAGAAATTCTCTTAGGCTGAGATAGTAGTCCTTGTCGAATTCTCCCTTGAGGACTTCGTCCCAGCTGTTTCCTATGTTTACCATTGCTGCGATGTCTCCTTTCTCCGTTATTTTATCCTGAGTGTGTTCAGATAGTCCTTGTGCCCCTGGGACACACGCCTGCTTTCCCTTGCTTTCTGTATAGTTTTGTTGTGGGTCCACACATCAAGTTTCCTGTTCTCTATGTATGGCAGTACCTCGTCGTACTGCTTTGCCAGGGCTGTGGCAAAATACCAGGCTATCATCATGTTGATATAATATTCATCAGACCTGAGCCCGGAGACCATATCCGGATACTCCCTGCGATAATCATCGTCAAGATAGTGCCTCATCAGCATACCGATGCCGAACCTGACAGTGTAGACATGTCCGCTGCCAAGCCACCTTCTGATATGTGCAAGCAGCTCCTCCTTGTGCTTTGCAAAGACTTTGGGCGCTATCATATCGCAGGTTGCCCAGTTGTCGATATACGGCAGGAAACGCTCCAGCTCATACATACACCTGTCATAGTCTCTGATTTTCTCTATCAGAAGACCGTGGAGGTTGTTTTCCTCGTAATACTCATGAGGCAGTATGTCCATGAACTCCTGCGACTGAGGCGTCTTCGAAAACTCTTTGCAAAACATTCTCAGCTGCGGCATCCTCACACCTATGATCGTATCAGGATCGGTCTGTGGCATCAGCTTAGAATGGAAATCCCTGTATCCTTTGTCCTGCATCTGAAGCAGTCTTTTACTCACATATACAGCAGTATCATTCATTTTTCCCTCCCGGACGTATCCTCTCTTTAAGGATATATTACCACAAAAGAGTGAAATATGCACCAGCAGGCTGCATC
Source organism: uncultured Clostridia bacterium (assembly GCA_934277495.1). Classification (GTDB taxonomy): domain Bacteria; phylum Bacillota; class Clostridia; order Peptostreptococcales; family Anaerovoracaceae; genus Lentihominibacter. Next base: position 24,808 of record CAKQUI010000004.1, read on the forward strand.
TGCCGTCAAAACACTATCTGACCCGCAAGAAATATAAAGACAAATCGGTCAAAAAGGATTATAATGATATAAATCACGCATTTCTGAAAAAACGGAGGATGAAAATGGAAAAAGTAGAAATTTTCATGTTAGGCAGATTTTCTATTTTATACAGCGGCAGGGATATCCTTGACGGACTCGGCAATTCGAAAAAAAAGATACAGTTCCTCCAGTATCTGCTGGTAAACCGAAATGACAGCTACACCAATTCAAATCTGTTCGAACACCTGTGGCCTTCCGACGACACATCCAATCCTGAATCTGCACTGAAAACTCTTGTCAGCAGGCTGAGACACGACCTCAGGCAGTTCGGCCTTGAAAAGCTCATCGCTACAAGAAAGGGAGTCTACAAGATAGACCGCAGATTCTGCAGCTCCATAGACCTTTACGAATTTGAAGATCTCGCCGGCCGGACACATGCCGAACCGGTACTTACAGATGACAACAAAGAGATATTCGAACGCATTCTTGCACTCTACCAGGGCGACCTTCTTTCCGGCAACGATACGGAATCCTGGATAGTGCACAAGAGCATGTACTATCATACGCTTTTCCTGCAGACCATATACAAATACATCGATCTGCTGTCAGACGCAGGCAGATATGACGACATCACAAGAGTGTCCGGCCGGGCGCTTGAAACAGATGAATTCGATTCCAGACTCAATCTTGAATATATGAAAGCGCTCATCAGCACCGGCAGGAAAGCCGAAGCTCTCAACCACTACAACTACACTGTGGATCTGCATTATTCACAACTTGGTATAAAGCCTTCGGAAGCCATACTGGACTTTTACAGCAATCTTATACGCAGCGAGAACGACTCCACCGCTTCTCTTGAAACTATCTCAGCTGATCTTGAGAACGACGACGCAGACAGCGGCGCATTCGTCTGTGACTACGCTGTTTTCAAGGACATCTACAGGATCAATATGAGGAACATGCAGAGACTGGACATAGCTATACTTCTGGCCGTCATCACAGTATCCTGCAGCATCGAGGAAAAAGCCGGCGATCATATACTCCATGGCAGCGTCATGAGTTTGCTGCAGCAGCTGATGCAGCAAAATCTCCGGAAAGGAGACACGATCTCAAGATACAACGTTTCCCAGTTCGCAGTCCTGCTGCCCTCTGCCAACATGAAAACCGGCACGCTGGTAATGGAACGTATCAAAAATATTTTCTATCGTGAAACTGCAGCTTCGGGATTCGTATTCAGCTACAAACTGAAACCGCTGACCGGAAGCTCCATGAAGGACATCCCACAACACAGATCCTGAAATATCATCATGCAGTTTTTGCTTTCACGAGTACGAAACCGCCCTTTTCGTCGAAACCTGTATCCCAGAGTTTCTCAAAATCAAGCCAGTCGGCTTTGCCGTATGTAGCTGTCTTTATATAGAACCTGCTGTCACGTATCTCGTATCCGTTCACGATGAACCAGTGCCATTCAAAAAAGTCGAACTCTCTGTGTCTGTTCTTCAGCATGAGATAAGGTACAGGCATACCTGAATCTATCTGCGATCTTATCAGTTCTGCAGCCCTGCCGCATTCTACCGTGCCAGGTACGCCCTCCAGGACTATATCATCTGCGAAACTATCCTCTATATAGATCTCCACGCCTCTGATATATGTATCCAGATCCTTTATGCCGGTCTCCCTCGGCTGCAGATAAGACTTCATCAGCATACCGAACTTCCTGTATTCTTTCTTTGTAAGTTCACTGACATCGAAAGGACAAAGCTCGCTCCTGCCTTTGTACATCGCCATGTAAATGAACAGATCGCACGTCGTCAGCGCTGCACAGCCTCCTATATGCATCCACGGATCTATCATCCAGTTCTGGTTGCCTCCGTATGAACGCCCTATGCGGAAATATTCAAGTTCTTTTTTTGTATCGTTTTTTTCTTTCATTGTATCTTCTCCCTGATGATATCCCGTTCCCGTTCTGATATAATCATATCAGAGTATGTCCGGTACGATCACCGGCACTATATGAAACGAAAACAGGAACTGTTTCTGTACACAGTTTCCCATCATTATAACACACAGACTGGAAAGAATGTCTGTAAACACCGATATTTTATAACGGGAGGAGCTATACTCATGAAAATATGCATACTGTTCGCAAGCCCGAGAAAGGACGGTAACACCGCTGCACTGCTGACACCTTTCAAAGATCAGCTCAGATCAATGGATCATACATACACGCAGTTCGACCTGTACGATATGGACCCGCTGCCCTGCCTGGCCTGCCGTGAATGTCAGAAAGACTGGGATCGCCCCGCCTGCATCCGTGACGATGATGCTGATATGATATTCCGTGAAATTCTTGTCAGCGACATCATAGTCCTGGCATCGCCCATATACGCCTGGTACTGCACAGCTCCAATGAAAGCACTCCTGGACAGAGCAGTGTATGCATTGAACAAATACTACGGAGATCGCAAAGGTCCGTCCCTGTGGAAAGGAAAAAAAATCGCCATAATAACCACATGCGGCTACAAGCCTGAAAAGGGTGCCGACCTGTTCCAGGAGGGCATCAGAAGATACTGCAGACATTCTCAGCTGGAATACATATCCATGCTGGCAGAACGCCATCTGGGATACGACACAGTCTTCATGGACGAGGCAAAAGCAGATCATGCCCGCAGCTTTGCCAGGGAAATAACAGGAGGTCAGGATGTATAGATCATTCATATCATCACACGCTCCAGACAGTCTGAAAAAATATATTTCCGAGGCAGGATACGAGCTGGGCACTGTAGACGGTGCCACAATGACGCCGCCTTCACCTGTATACAGCCAGATACTCACCCATCCGGACATACATATGTGTCAGACCGGTCTCTGGGAAAACTCTTGTATTTTCCATGGCAGTAACAGGGATCTTGGTCCTGTTTACCCGGGAAATATAATATACAATGCAGTATGCACCGGGAAATACTTCATACACAGCCTGAAATATACATCGCCTGCACTGCTGGATCATGTAAAATCACGTTTTCCAGGCATCACCATGGTGGATGTGCGTCAGGGATACACACGGTGCAGCTGTCTTCCTGTCGACGACTCGTCGTTCATCACATACGACAGGGGTATAGCCTCTGCACTCTCTTCTTTCGACACCGACGTCCTGCTGATACAGCCCGGGCATATCATGCTCCCCGGATTCGACTACGGATTCATCGGAGGATGCGCCGGAAATATCATCGCAGACGGACAGAGACAGATAGTATTCAGCGGCGACCTGAGCCATCACCCTGACTGCAAAAAAATCACGGCCTTCATAAAAGACCGTGATATAGATATCGTTTTCTTCAAAGACACACCTCTGACAGATATCGGCAGCATACTTGCCGACCACAGCTGATAAGCAGCTACTGTACCATAGACTTGAACTGGTCGAGGCTTTGTCCCAGACTCATCCTGACTCTCGGCAGCAGCAGCGGATCGTCTCCCGGATGCGCCTTTCCTGCCTGTGTAGTCACAGCACACAGGAACCCTGTCTTTTTCACCATGGCAACACTGCTGTCGTTGTAGTCTCCGAAAGGATATGCGAAAGCATCTCCGCTGCCGCATATCTCTATGGATTTTTTAAGATCTGCCAGTCCTTCTGTTTCTGATATCGCCGTAAATATACCGCCGTGTCCTATACTGCCTCCCGGCCTGTGCATATTGTCAGAATGTGATTCAAAATATACATAATCGCTCTTGTACTCTGTCACCTTTTTCTTTCCATCCGATGAAGTTATCATGAAGCATGTGGCTGGCACCTTGCATTTTTCAAGCACCGGGATACCGTTGTCAAGGAAAGACATGGCTCCGTCGTCGAAGCACAGCACGATGCTCTTTTCCGGAAGCAGCAGTTTGCCATCTATGTACTCCCTGACTTCCTTCCATGTCGGATAATAATAATCCTGACTGTTGAGCCAGTTCAGTTCTTCTTCGAGAGCCTGTGCAGATATGTAGTTGCCGAATCTCTGATGCAGATCTTCAGGCGGATCGTTCTCATCATAAACATAATGATACATACATATCGGAAGTCCCGGTGCATCATAATCAGTATTGGCTTTGACATCGACAGTCCTGTACACCCTCGTACCGCCGCCATTGCTGTCACGTACTTCATATGCTATCTTCTGAGTTCCTGCTTTCGTAAGCTCCGCTCCTGTCACCTTGACTTCAGATGTCAGGTCGGCGCCGCTGCTGTCTGCAGCACTGTATCCCGGCTCCTTGAACGTTTCACCGAGTTTCATCGACATCTGCTGCTCGCCCTCCAGCACTATCTCAGGATCCATTTTATCCAGCACCTCCACAGTCCTCTCTGCTGTGAAATTGCCCGACCTGTATGTCAGCTTGTATTTTCCCGGCTTTGTCGTATCGATGCTGCCGCTTATCTTTACACTGTCTGAAACGTCATTGCCTCCTGAACGTGCCTCTGCTCCCTGCTCCTCGTATATGCCGTTAAGCCCTATACTGACTTTGTCGTCACCATTGAGCCTCAGATACGACTGACTACTGTAATAGAATATCGCCGTTCCTGCTATCCCTGCCACCACAACAGCCAGCACCAGGACAAGCAGCTTGCTTTTCATAGTTTTCATTTCACACCCCGCTTGGCGAAAGCCTTTTTATCATGTTCTTCTCAATAATATCCAGCTGCAGCATACGCTGCGGCTTTAGTTAAGTTTACAGTACTTTCATGTTTTTTTCAACGGTTTTCGACACTTTGCACAAGACAGACATGATATGCATCATCTGCTGTCATTATGGTTTTTCACAATAAAACCTGTGTTTTTTGTGTATGGACCATAAAATCAGTTGAATGTCTATATATTTCAGTTTATAATATTAGCATTGTACCGGTGGCAGAGTTTTTACGCCGCATCTGGTACTCATGACAGGCGGTGAACAAATGAGCAAAAAACATGCTATAATCCCGGTGTTCATCCCCCACAGGGGCTGCCCCAACGACTGTGTATTCTGCAACCAGAAAGCCATCACAGCAAGACAGGCAGATGTGACGCCGGACGATGTGAAAAATATAATAGAAACCTACCTGCCGACTCTTTCCGGCAGAGGTCTTGAGGAGATAGAGCTGGCCTTTTTCGGAGGCAGTTTCACCGGTATTCCACTGGAGGACCAGTCAGCGTTCCTCCAAGTGGCGAAAGAATACAAGGACAGGGGTCTCATCGACAAGATACATATGTCCACACGTCCGGACTATATAAACCGTGAGATACTGGACAACCTGAAAAAATACGATGCCGACATCATCGAACTGGGCGTGCAGTCCTTCGCACCCGATGTACTGGAGGCGTCCAACCGTGGACATAAAGTCGAAGATGTGTACGAAGCCTGCGAACTGATAAAGGAATACGGTTTTGAGCTTGGCATACAGCTCATGATCGGTCTTCCCGGCGACAGCCTTGAAAAATGTATTTTCTCAGCACAGGAAGCAGTTCTCCTCAAACCGTCATGCGCCAGACTCTATCCTACGATAGTCCTTAACGACACTGAGCTTTATCAGATGTACAAAGACGGTCGATATATGCCTCTCACGACAGATGAAGCTGTCGGCATCACAAAAGAAATGTACAGGATACTGGACGACGCAGGCATCACGATACTCCGTGTGGGACTAAAAAGCACCGACCTCATCACCGAAGGCGGTGAGATAAACGGTCACACATATCACCCGGCATTCAGACAGCTGGTGGAGGGGCAGATCGCAAGAGAATCTCTTGAGCAGCAGCTTATTGAGCTGATTCATGAGGTCCCTCGGCTGCACGATGCAGTTTTTTCAAGCAGCAGCCGTTCATTTTCCAATATGGCAGGCCACTGCGGCGTCAACAGGGAATATTTCAGAGAAAAATATCCTGATATCAGGATATCATATGTCCATGATCCGGATATAGGAGACGGACGATATCTCGTATCAGAGAAAAACAAAAGATAGATCAGGAGGATACAAATGAAAGCAGTAATAACAGTAATAGGAAAAGACGATGTCGGTATACTTGCCAGTGTGAGCAATGTATGTGCGAAAGCAAACGCCAACGTAGTGGAAGTGACCCAGTCCATACTGGACAACTATTTCGCTATGATAATGCTGACGGATATAAGCAGTCTGGACTGCTCACTGGACGATTTCAAAAAGAGCATAGCTGACGCTGTGCCTTCAATGAAAGTGCATGTGATGCACGAAGACATTTTCAATTCTATGCACAGGATATGATACAGTAAAACGGAGGTGACACAGATTGCTTAATATGAAAGACATCATGGAAACAGTTACCATGATACAGGACGAACATCTTGACATAAGGACCATCACGATGGGTATATCTCTTATGGACTGCTGCGACAGCGATATAGACAGATCATGCGAGAAGATATACAGCAAGATATGCAGACTTGCCGGAAATCTCGTAAAGACAGGCGAAGACATCGAAAAGAAATACGACATACCTATCGTCAACAAAAGGATAGCGGTGACGCCGATCTCGCTGCTGGTAGCTGCATCAGGCGGAGATCCTGTGAAATACGCCCTAACGCTGGACAAAGCTGCGAAAACTGTCGGCGTCAACTTCATAGGAGGATACTCTGCACTGGTCCACAAAGGCTTTGCTGCAGGCGACAGAGAACTCATAGAATCCATACCTCGTGCCCTTGCCAAAACGGATTTCGTATGCTCATCTGTCAACATAGGCTCCACCAAAGCCGGTATCAACATGGATGCAGTGAAACTCATGGGCTCCGTAGTCAATAAAGCATCGGAGCTTACAAAAGACAGACAGTGCATCGGAGCTGCCAAACTGGTGGTGTTCTGCAATGCACCTGAGGACAATCCGTTCATGGCAGGTGCTTTTCACGGCATCGGCGAACCTGACTGCGTCATCAATGTAGGCGTATCAGGTCCCGGCGTAGTGCGCTCCGCTCTTTCTAAACTTCCGAAAGATGCACCTCTCTCAGAAGTTGCCGAGCTCATCAAAAAAACGGCATTCAAGATTACCAGGATGGGCCAGCTTGTCGGCAGCGAAGCATCTCAGAGACTGGGAGTACCTTTCGGTATAATAGACCTTTCCCTGGCACCTACCCCTGCTGTGGGAGATTCTGTGGCATATATACTTGAAGAGATAGGCCTTGAACAGTGCGGTACGCATGGCACGACAGCTGCTCTCGCCATGCTCAACGATGCCGTGAAAAAAGGCGGACTTATGGCATCTTCGAATGTAGGCGGACTTTCAGGAGCATTCATACCGGTATCAGAAGACGCAGGTATGATAAATGCTGCAAAGGACGGCACACTGTCCATCGAAAAACTTGAAGCCATGACTGCGGTATGCTCTGTAGGTCTTGACATGATCGTGATACCGGGAGATACTCCTGACGAAACGATCTCTGCCATCATCGCAGACGAGGCAGCCATCGGCATGGTGAACTCAAAGACAACAGCTGTAAGAGTCATCCCTGCCATCGGATACAAAGAAGGGGATATGCTGGATTTCGGAGGCCTCCTTGGAAGCGGACCGATCATGAAAGTAAACAGCAAATCTTCATCAGTTATGATAAACAGAGGAGGCAGGATACCTGCTCCTATGCAGAGTCTCAAGAACTGATATATCATGTCAATGCAAAGAGGACACAGCCCATTTGAGCTGTGTCCCCTTTTTATTTATTATATCGCAAATGTGTCTGCCGGATATACTCAAAACATTGAAGAAGTCTTCCCGCAATGATCGTCCGGCTGAAACGGTTTGAAAGAATGAAGCTGTGCATATGCTATCTGGAGCATCCGCAGCCACCTTCTCTGTCACGTTCTCTGCCACATCCACAATCTCTGTCTCCATCTCTGTCACGACGCTGCGGTCTGCAGCATCTGTCAGATGTCCATGCAGTCCCCGACGAACTCCTGGAAGTACCAGGACCGCCGCATCCACATCCTCTGTCACAGGAAGGTACAGCTGACGCTGCAGGGCTTCCGCAGCCGCATCCCGGTGCAGGTGGCATGCGTCTGTCCGGACATCCACATCCTCTGTTACGATCTGCCATATCAAAAATCCCCTTTCTTCAGTATATTAAATACTATGAAAGGAGACTTGTTTATGTTACAGTATCTGTTTGTCTGTATCAGTTTTTGCTGTTGCTGTCAGTATCATCGGCGTCGTCGGCCTCTTTCGCCTTTTTGGCAAGCCTCACGTATCTGTCTGCCTGCCATTTGCTCACTTTTATTATGGCAACAGCGGCCAACAGCACTATGATACCCAGTATTATCAAAAGCGGCATGATATTCTCCTTCCTGAGATCCCGTTCGTTCTCTGCTTTGTATATATATTTTACAACAAATCTCAGGAAAATAAAATATCTTTGAGAATGTTCTATACCTACAGCTCTTCAAGAGTCCTGAAACTGTATCCCATCTGCTCCCACTTTGTCAGCAGATCGTCAAGTATCTCGCTGTTTGTCTTCGATGTGCTGTGGAGGAGCACGATGGCACCGGGATGTGTGCGTGGTATCAGTTTTGACATCGCCTCTTCCTTCGTCGGCTGATCCGATTCGTACCAGTCCACATATGCCAGACTCCAGAATATCGTGGTGTATCCCATTTCATCAGCCAACTTCAGATTCGCTTCGCTGTACTTGCCCTGAGGCGGTCTGTAGAACTTTTTCATTTTCTTTCCTGTGGCTTCCACATATTTCTGTTCAAGCTTCGTCAGCTCTTCCGAAAAAGAATCTTTCGTGGATATTTCCGACATGTCCGGATGCGTGAAGGTATGATTTCCTACGATATGTCCTTCTTTCACCATCCTCTGCACAAGCTCAGGGCTTGTAGATATGTAATTCCCGACAAGGAAAAACGCAGCCTTCACATGATGCTTTTTCAGGACATCCAGTATCTTCGCTGTATATCCGTTCTCATACCCGGCGTCGAAAGTCAGATATATACACTTGCTGCTGGTATCACCTATATAATAGGCATTGTATTTTTTCAGATAGCCTGATGTGGCGTTGCCTGTCGGCGAAGTCCCCTCCTGGCTGAAGGAAAGACCCCAGTTCCCGTCCGCCGATGTATCTATGCTTTTTTCTCTTATGTATCCTTTCCCTGCGATCAGGGTAAAAGCCAGAACGCCTGCCACAGCCAGCGTTCCTGTTATCTTCAGCAGTTTTTTTCTTTTAACAAGGATTATCATAAACTCACCACCTGGAATATTTATATTTCCGGGTGGTGATATGTATTACTGTTATTCTGTTTTATGCCTGTCCTTTCTCATAAGACGGTTTTCTTCAGCAGCTTCGTGGTTCCGTATATACTGCAGCGCCTTGAGAGGCGAGTAAAGCTCCACAGGCTGTATGTGGGAATGTCTCACCAGCCTGCCCTGCCTGTCCTTCACCGGTATGGAGTTCTTATGATAAAGTGTCACCGGCCTGTCATTGTATGCAAAATACCATTCACCGGCATACGTAGTCACATATATCAGCCCGCTTTTGAATTCTGATTTCATGCCGTACTTCCTGCATGTCTTCTCAAGCTTCTCCTCGATGGTGCCCCGCTTTGCTTCTCTTGCAGCAGACTTTTCGGCTTCTGCACGGTATTCTTTTTTCAGTTCGTCCTTTATGGCACTGAACTCGCTTCTGCCTTCCTCCGACTCTGCAAGACCTGTCATGGCCTCCAGAGAATAGTACCCCAGTGCTCCGATATGTATTCCGAACCTGCGGCGCATGGCGTTGAAAAGCCTGTAGTCACGTTCGCTGTAGAATATGAGGTTCGGACTGTCTCCGATGCTGTACAGCACATCTTCAAGCACAGGTATCCACTTTTCCAGAACGATCCTGTCTATGTCTCCTGAAAAGACTTCGTAATCCTCCGGCTGCTGGAAAACATACTCTTCCCGTCCTTTGAACACGAAGTCGTCGTCGAGGGTGGTCACTGTGAGTCTGCGGGGCAGACTGTGCTGTGATTCGTCTATCCTGCGGACTCCCTCAAATCCTATGATATGATTCATTGCTTCACTCAGATCCCTTCTCGTTGTATACTATAAATTCGTTTTTAGTGAAATCTATCAGGCCCTCCCGTCTCATCTTGTTGAGCTCGTTGGAAAGAGCGCTCCTGTTGACGCACAGAAACTGTGCCAGCTGTTCCCGTCCCATATTGACATGTACCGTCTCTGTACCTGACTTTTTCTTAAGTATGTCAAGATACATCACTATCCTGTCACGCAGACCACGCTCTGCAAGTATCTCTATCTTGTGCATCTTCCTTATGCTCTCGTCTGCAAGCCGCTGCATTATGAATGACATTATCTGAGCGCTGGATCTTGATTTCATTATAGCCGACAGTGAAATGAACACTATAGATGAGTCCTCATTGCATACATAGTCCATCACTGACGTCCTGAGCTTTGATACAGCTTCCTCCAGCGCAAATATGTGTCCCTGGTCATAGAACTGTATTATATGCAGTTCTCCTGTGCTGTAGGCTTTCTCACCTCTTATGCTGCCGCTTTCTATTATACATATTTTGTCTACCTGATCGTCTTCACAGAACACGACATCGCCTTTCATCATGTTGACTCCTGTGACACGCAGTTCTTCAAAGGTCTCGATATAATCCGCTTTGCTGACTTCATTGAACAATCCGCTTTCGATCACGCTTTCCAGATATTTCATACTCATTTTTTCACACATACAGCTGTTATTTCAAATTGCAGCTGTCTATCACTTCTCCTTCTTTGTTGTATGACTCAATCTTTATCTCATCCCCTGTCACGTCTGCCCTGACATAATTCGAATCTTCTTCATACAGTTTCTGTACATAATCAGGAAGTTTTGTATCATCCTTTATGTAGTAACTGCGTTTTTCCCCTGAATTCGACATTATGTATGTGATGCCGTTCATGTCCTTCGTACGCATATATGCGTGCTGATGCCCGCACAGGACGGCGTCCACTCCTGTTTCCTCAAAGGTCTTCTCCCAGTTTGATCTGAGTTTTCCGTAAAGTTCATTGTCATCCACTGCCGGATACATCGGATGGTGCATGTATACGATCTTCCATTTTGCATTGCTGTTTCCAAGATCCTTTTTAAGCCATTCATTTACCTTTTTCAGTTTATTTTTATAGTCTTTTTCGCTCTGCCTCTCAGGCATCAGAAAACAGCTGTTGAGCGATACGAAATGACAGTCGCCGTAGTCGAAGGAATAGAATTCTTCGCTGACCGGTCCGTTCTGAGGCAGCGACATCATCTTAAGATATGTGTCCGGTATCTTTGACGTCTCGTGGTTGCCTGGCGTTGTCATCAGCGGCAGCCTTGAAAACAGGTATTCGCCATTCAAGAAAAAACACTTCCAGTCCTCCGGATCCGGTCCCTTTTCCACCATGTCTCCTGCCATTATCAAAAAAGCTGCATCCTTGTTGTCATCATAGGCTTTCTTCATGAAACTGCCCCAGGTTTCATAATCCCTGTCTCTGAGCTGTATGCTGTAATACACATCCTGTGACTCCTCCCTCAGTATCGGGAAAAAGTGGAACGCCAGTATCACCATATAAGCCAGTTCATAGGGCAGCCTGCACTGCACCATCGCCAGAAGATAATCCCTTGGCGGCCCTGTAAGCAGTATCAGTGCCGACATTATTATGATCAGCAGCCTCAGAGAAAGCATCGCTCCAAGCTCCATCTGTCCGAACACAGTCTGCAGCAGGAAAAGGAACGCTACTATGCCGATGGCTCCTGTCAGCTGCTTCCAGATACGCTTTATCCCTACATTCCCTGCCAGCATCACTGCTGCTGTGAATATGAAAAGCCCCAGCAGATATGGTATGCGGTCAGTGAACATGGCTGCTGCCGATATGGCTATTATCATAACTATCCTTGTCCTCGGATCGAGTCTATCCATCGCTTGCCACCATTTCGACATTTCCATCGCAGTACTGCGCTATGAACTCATCATCGTGGCTTATGACCATAACGCCGCATTCAAGGTTCCTCAGCAGCTGCCCCAGCGTACTGCGCCGCTTCCTGTCAAGGCTGGCTGTCGGTTCATCGAGTATCAGATATTCAGGCCTCATAGCAAGTATGGCAGCCAGGACCAGTCGCTGCTTTTCACCATGGCTCATCCTGAAAGGGAAATCGTCCTTCCTGTCTGACAGGCCGAATATATCGAGGTATATATCCACTCTTGACTCTATCTCCGACTCAGGAAGCCCCAGATTCTCGAGGCCGTATCGCATCTCCTCCTCCACAGTGGTGGAAAATATCTGCCTTGCAGGGTTCTGCATGACATATCCTATGAGTCTGCCACGCTCAGCCAGCGTCATAGGGCCAAGATCTCTGCTGCCGAGATATATACTGCCGCTGTCAGGCGTCAGTATCCCCATTATTATCCTGGAAAGCGTTGTCTTGCCGACTCCATTCCTGCCTGTCAGTGCAGTTATCCTGCCATCCGGGAACACAGCACTGAAATCCTTTATCAGCGGAGCTGCTTCTTTGTTTTTTTTATCGTATGTAAATGTCAGATCTTTTATCTCCAGACTCATATCATGTCCTTCAGTTCCTGCGGTGTACCCTGTGCTTTTATCCTGCCGTCCTCCAGCAGTATCCATCTGTCCGCCCCTTCTATAAGGCGGTGATCGTGTTCTACTATCAGTATCGTCTTGCCGGCTCTGTGCAGTCTGTCTATCACATCCAGAGTGCCCTGGCGGTGCTCTTTGTCAAGATGACTGAAGAGCTCGTCCAGTATCAGTATATCCGGCTGCAGTGTCAGCACAGAACCTATCGTCACCAGCTGCTTCTGTCCTCCTGAAAGTCTGCCAGGATCTTTGTATCTTATATCGTCTATACCCAGAATGTCCAGCACACTGTCTACTCTGCGCCGTATCTCTTCCGGAGGCACGCACATGTTCTCCGGTCCGAATGCCAGCTCATCCTCCACCATGGAAGTCACGATCTGGCGGTCCGGATCCTGCATGACGAAACCGACAGTCTCCGCCATATCCTTAAGCTGCGCTTCCCTGAGATCCACGCCGCCTACGACAGCCTGACCTGAGATCTCGCCGCCTACCGCTCCAGGTATGATACTGCACAGTATATGACACAACGTGCTCTTGCCGCATCCTGACTCTCCTATTATACCGACCGTCTCTCCCCGGCGTATGCTGAAACTTATGTTGTCGATTATCCGGTCAACACCGTTGTATGAAAACTTCAGTTTTTTTACTTCTATAATATTCATTTTTATATTTTATCATAAAAAAATATATTTTATGTTGTTTCAACAACATTTTTTAAAAAATATGCAAAACGAGATCTTTGATTTCTTTATCTCGACTATCTTTTTACACATACTGATGAACTGTATAAATACAGATAATGTAATCTCTTTTTTACCCCGAAAACATTGGGGAATGATCTCTTCTGCATAAATGCAAAGCAGAGGAAATATCGTATCCGATATTTCCCCTGTCTGTTTTCTGACTGTCACATATGGTATATGC
>CAKQUI010000005.1 GCA_934277495.1 uncultured Clostridia bacterium
TTTCATGATATTTGCCCCCTTCAGATCATTCTCTTAATGATAACATACTTTATTGCAACCAGGTTGTCAAGGTAGCTTACCTGCAATCAATCTGTTATTCTATTTGGAAAAATATAGTGGTCACAAAAGTCGGTCATTAGAAAAGACAAGTAGTTATATTGACAATAAAAATCTGATTTGTTAATATAATTATATAAAAGTGCCACCGGTAGACGGTTGGTTCAGAAACAACTACTCAAAAGTAATCGCCTTATTGAACGCTGAGGCGGTTACTTTTTTGTGTTATTTATTATTTCTATCAACAGTGTTACTACAATGCCAAGCACTGAAAATACTACTGTAAAAACGATAGTAAGTAACTCATAATCACTCATAAGTACATCCCTCCTTTCTGTAACTCCCTATACAGGAAGAACACTTAGTCAGAAGGATTGTGGTCCTTCTGCAAAGAAGGAACCAACCGCCCACCGTGGTTCTGGTGGCACGTATTTATTCTAACAAGACTGTCGAGCCTTGCCGAGGATAAATATCTATTCCACGTTCGGATCCTCAAGATATCTTATCTACCTGCACATGCTGCAGGCTGCTTTCTTTTCAAGAGTTTCCTGCGGAACGTCAGGCAGATGTGATTCAGTATTTTTCTTTTCCATCAATGCCTCAAGTTCTTCCAGTCTTTTCTGCTTTGATGTAAGTTCATCCTGCTTGACAAAAGGTATCTCAAGTTCATGCTTAGCATTTTCGAGCTTATCTTCAAGATTTGAAAGTTTCTCACGTTCATACTTGCATTTCTCCGGAAGTTTATCTAATACATTCTTAAGTCGAGTGATGATACCTGATGCTGAATCAGAAAGCTCTACACGATACTGCATATTGCCTTCTATTATCGCTGAATATTTTTTTGAGAACAGACTCTCATTATAAAGAGACAGTTTGAAACCACAGAATTCACCTACCTGGATCGGCTCCGTTTTATAATCCTTCTTCATTCCCAAAAGGATATCCAGTATAGCCTCTCCTGCTTCCTTACGATCTGTTATCACCATGCCTTTTAGCTGTATCGCAAAATCATCGCTGCTGCATGATCTATATACGCTGATATCCTGCTCAAGCATCTGTATCCGTTCCTTACATGATCCTATTTCCCTTGGATATTTTTTATGTATGCTGTCTTCAAGCGAATATTTCTGATTATCATAGTTTGTCTTCAGCAGTTTGAGTCTGCTCACATCTGTTGTAAGCTCCATGATTTCCTTTATAGCCGGATCTCCTGCTGCAAGCGCCTTGACTTCTGCGTAAGACAATGCCGCCTCATCCACATCCTCACAGCTTCTTGCCGGGGTTTTGCTTGTCATTATCTGTGATATTGATTTCTGCTTGTTCTCTATTATCTGCCAGCTATATGAGTCGAATGTAGATTCAGTGACATACCTGAATATTTTTACCTTTTCATTTCGGTTTCCCTGCCTGAGTATACGACCCTCCTGCTGTTCTATGTCCGCCGGTCGCCATGGTACATCTATATGATGCAACGCTATCAGTCTGTCCTGGACATTGGTTCCTGCACCCATAGTTGAAGTAGAACCGATCAGCACTCTGACGTCGCCTCGTCTTACTTTACCGAACAACGCTTCTTTTTTTGCTTCAGTATTTGCATCCTGTATGAATGCTATCTCATTTTCCGGTATTCCTTCCCTTACAAGGCAGGTCTTTATCTCATCATACATATTGAAATCCTTTTTCGAAGCCGGTGTTGAAAGATCACAGAAAACCAGCTGCGTAGATTTTTCGTCAGAAGTATCTTCCCATATCTCATAGATATTCCTGCTGCATGCAACTGCCTTTCCGTTTTCGCTTTTTTCGAAACTCTCATCTATCAATCGTTCATCAAGTGCCACTTTCCTGCCGTCAGTGGTTATCCTGAGCATATTGTCATCTGAAGGGTCCACACTTCCGTTTCTGACCTTCTCGGCTCTCTTTCCTAATTCATTTATCAATTCCCTCTGTGTTTCATTGGGTTCTAATACCACGTCTATATATTCTGCTTCAGGGACAGGCAGATTCAATACATCCGCAGTTTTGATATCTGCAGTTTCCTTAAAGAGCGTCATCAGCTCCGGCAGATTGTGAAACTTGGCAAATCTCGTTTTCAGTCGGAAACCGTTTCCTTCGGGAGATATCTCACTTGATGTCACTGTTTCACCAAAGGTAGACGCCCAGCTGTCAAAATGCAGGAGTCCTGTTTCTTCAAGTTTGTCATACTGAAGATATCGCTGCATTGTATAAAGTTCCGTCATCGAGTTGCTCACCGGAGTCCCTGTTGCAAAGGTTATCCCTTTCCCGCCTGTGATCTCGTCTATGTATCTGCATTTTGCAAACATATCAGATGATTTATATGCTGCAGATGTACTGACACCTGCTACATTGTTCATTTTAGTAGTAAGCATGAGATTTTTGTAATTGTGAGCCTCATCAACAAAAAGCCTGTCTATCCCAAGTTCTTCAAACGAAACTGTTGAATCTTTTTTTGTCGAGTCATTCATCTTCTTGATCTGTGACTCCAGGTGTTTTTTCTGACGTTCAAGCTGTTTGATCGTAAAAGTTTCTCCGTTGCGTGCTCTTGCCTGATCAAGCTCATCCATTATTCCGTTAAGCTGACTGTTTATGAAATTTCTTTGTCTTTCTTCGGACAATGGTATTTTTTCAAACTGTGAATGACCTATGATAACTGCATCATAATCTCCTGTAGCGATCCTGCTGCAGAACTTTTTCCTGTTTGCCGGAGTAAAATCACTCTTCTGCGTTGCCAGTACATTTGCTGCAGGATAAAGACGCATAAATTCAGCTGCCCATTGATCTATAAGATGATTAGGTACAACAAACATTGCTTTTTTTGAAAGACCTATACGATTCTGCTCCATACATGCCGTTATCATTTCAAATGTCTTTCCTGCTCCTACAACATGTGCCAGCAGTGTATTACCTCCGAAGATCTGTCTTGCAACTGCATCTTTCTGGTGTGGCTTAAGTGAGATTTCCGGATTCATTCCCGGAAACTGCAGCCTGCTGCCATCATACTCTCTTGCAACACTGGAATTGAAAATCCTGTTGTACTTCTCGCACAATAAGTTTCGCCTGTCCATATCTTTCCATATCCATGATTTGAACTTTTCCTTCAGCATGTCCTGCTTCTGCCTTGCAATAGCTGTTTCTTTAGGATTCAGCCGTCTTACCTCTTTACCGTCTTCCTCAAAGATGTCATATATTTGCGTTGCCTTGAGATTAAGGGCATCCTCAAGAAGTTTATATGCATTCACCCTGTCTGTACCATATGTCAGCTTAACAGTTGTACTGGTGTCAACACTTTTTCCTTTTATGTTCCACACACCGGTAGCATCCGAATACATACATTTCATATAACCGTACTTGAAATTAGATAAAGGCGTTTTCAATTCTTCTGCCATAAAGTCTTCTATAAAGCCAGGATCGATCCAGGTACAGCCAAGACCTATATCTATATCTGCTGCGGCCAAAGGCTGCGGCATTGCAGCTTCAAGTGCTGCCACATGCTTATCATAATATGAATCATTTTGTGCAAGATTCCTCATACTTTCGAGTTTCAGGCGGATGTTGCCTGATAAAAATTCATCTGCAGTAAGATAAGATATGCCGTTTCCGTCCGGCACCCTGTATATCTGACCATCAAGTTCTGCTTCTATTTCATTTCTGCTCTTTTCAGATATCTGCATCATGTACTCCATATCGACCATACCTTTTTCTACAAGTGATGCTGCAAGGGCGTCTGATGATGTATCTGTATGGAGTACAGGCTCATACTTAGCAACTGTCCGTTTATGGAAAATATCAGCTTTTCCTATGAGTTTTCCTGCATCATCGACCACCTCCAGAGATGACAACAGAGGGTATGAATCGTCTTCATTAAATGCGAGCTTGTTTCCACGGCTGTTTATTATCCCATACTCTGATGTGAATTTATCATATGCCTCCTCCAGATTTTTCTGGCGAGCCTTTATGTCTTCATCAGAAAACCCATCAAGCTGCATTTTTATGATATCCCTTGTTATATCCCGAAGTTCTATCATACCTGTGATGCGGTTTTTCCTTGCTCCTGTCACATCACATTTTTTCATGATATTATTTTCACGAAAGTATATATCATCATTGACTTTCGTATAGCTGAAATTCCTTACATCAGGATCTGCAGGAAGGACTTCTTCATAATCATCTATATCTTCCCGATACCCGCTGCCGATTTCAAGAGTTTTATCTGACTGGCTTTCTGATATATTCTCAAGACACTTTTCAAGTGTTTTCTCATCATTCGAAACACATGTGACCACAGGACCATATGCCCCGCTTACTTCCCTGAGGTCTCCTGCTATCATGTCCGGATTTTCTACAAAGTAGTTGTTTATCTCGTAGCCATTAATATCCCTGCCTGTCCTTACCCATTCCGGATCATGTACTTCTACAGCTTCACGCTTTCTCAGGAATATGATATCTGACGTCACCTTTGTACCTGCCGCAGCTGAAAACACATTATTGGGGAGTCTGACAGCACCGATCATATCAGCTCGCTGTGCAATGTAACGTCTTGCTTTAGAGTTTTTCTTATCAAGAGTTCCCTTTGATGTAACAAAAGCAATGATGCCTCCGGGTTTTACTTTATCGAGCGTCTTCGCAAAGAAATAGTCATGTATCAGAAAATTCTCTTTGTCATATCGCTTATCGTTCACCTTGAAATCACCAAAAGGTATATTCGAAACTGCAAGATCGAAATAACCATCCGGATATTCTGCTTCCTCAAAGCCTTTATTAAGTATTTTTGCATTCGGATAAAGTTTACTTGCGATCCGGGCTGATATCGGATCAAGCTCAGTTCCATAAAACTGACTGCCACTGGTATCCATCGGCCGGTTTCCTATGAAGTTGCCGGTACCACAGGACGGTTCAAGTATCCTGCCCTTACGGAATCCCAATTTACCTACAGTCCTGTATATTCCCTCGATCACTTCCGGCGGTGTATAAAAAGCAGTCAGTGTAGACTGCCTTGCTGCATCATATTCACTGTCGTCAAGCAGTGATTTGAGCTGCTCATACTCAGTATTCCAGCTTTCTTTGCTGCTGTCAAAAGCGTCTGCAAGCCCGCCCCAGCCTACATATCGAGAAAGTATATCCTGTTCTTCTTTTGTAGCATTTCTATTCTCACTTTCTATCTGTTTCAAAGTCTGTATCGCCTGAATGTTCTGCTGGAATTTTTCTTTCGGAAGGAACCCTTTGCTATTACCTCCTCTACTGCTTGTTCTGTAATCTGATATATCAGTTATGATATCCTGTTCAGATTCTCTGTCAGGCAGCTGTACCTCAGATCCTGCATCTGCAGGTGCCTGTTTTTCCGCTTTTTTATGGACATCTTCGATAGCATCCTTTGCATTATCCGAAAGATCCGGAAACCAGTCCGGTTCCGTAGATATCATCTCATCAAGCAGAACACGATCATCATCAGACAATGCAGCATTTTTCTCCAGAAACGGTAAAAAAACATCAAAACCTTCTATGATCCCCTCGATTTTTTCCTGGAAATAATCATCTCCCTGCGATTTCCAGAATTCATGCAACGATTCATTCGTTGATTCATATTTATAATAATCCCTTATGTGTTCAATAAGATTTTGCTGACCGTCTCCAAGATCATATCTTCCTTCATAATGAAAGTCTTTTCCATTGATGACAGCATCTATGACATAGTATGTTTTATGGTAATACCTCAGTTCTCCATCTGCTGCATCACGTTCCCTGTTCTGTTTCATATCAAGATAACCGAGAAATTCATTCGCAACAGAAAATGGGATCTCCGTATACCGTTCTTCAAAATCGAACTCGCCATTATCCTTTTCTATGCGTCTGTAAAAAGCAGGATGTTCACTGAAATCAATTCTGATTTTCACTTCATCTTCTGCTTGTCCATCCGTCACAGATGCTTCTACTTTTTCTATCTTCAGATCTTCCAGATCAGCAGCATTATCTTTTTTATCCCTCCATTCTTCATACGACTCTATTTCAGTCTTATAAAGGTATCTGCCAGACTCCACAAGTTTCCTGATCCTGTTGGCAGCCTCTCTGTAGGTTATCAGTTTCTTTGCCGGATCGTCACCATGCCTGCTTGAAAGAAGTATCCCATTTGAGTTATGATCTTCCCATATGTCGAGCCCATGTATCACAGAGCTGCATCCACCTATGCCATACTCTGATTTTAAAAACTTCACATTCTCTTCGATACTGTGATCCTCACTGAAATGTTCATATATACGATATTTACCCTGACCTACATTATTGCCTCTTATAAGCACCTGATCGATTATTTCATCTGATATATAAAAAGCACTTTTTTTCTCACGATCATCACTTTCAGGCAGCAGCGACAGCTGGGCCATGTCTTTTTCTCCTGATTTGTATATATCATCAAGCAGTTTATTCGCATATATGAGCCGTGCTACATTATGCCACGTTTCAAAAGTCGCTGATTCCATAGAACTTTCAGTACCACTATACAGAAGGATCCCATTTTTATATTTTATGATTCCTGCAGTGCCTGAAGGTGTATTTATTTCTGCCTTATCAGGAAACGCAGACCATAGATAGCCTTTTTCCCTGTACTGTGTACATTTTTCGATACTGTTGAATCGCTCCCTGAGCGTTTCTATATTTATTCCATTAAAAAAAGGAACTCTGTCAAGAAATTCCTTTTTTAGATCCTGGTTATTGAGGTATGGTATGTCACGATGTTCTTTAAGTGCATCATATACCTTGTTCTTTAGCTGTATATCAGATCCTCGATCACTATCTGCTCCGCTTCGTGCTTTATCCTGTTGACCATCTGCACCCATTTCATCTGATCGTTCTTTTTCAGTTCCTCCGTCACGCCTTCCTTTTTCTTCATCTGCTCCATGATCCTGTCTAACATCTCGTTCGCCTGCCTGTTTATATCCATCAGATATTCCTTCGAGTTCCCGTCGAACATCATGTGATTGTATTCCCTTTTCCTGTGTTCCCTCATGAATCTCGCTCTCATCCGGCCGTATTTGCCGATATCGCCCTCCGGTCCTACTTCTATCTGAGGATAAAGCATCCCGTCTTCTCCCATCTTGTACTGTAAATCCATTTTGTTGTTCCTCCCTTTCTCCGCTTTCACGCTTTAAAGCATTGTATCTCATTTTTTCAGCCGATGCAATACCTTTTTCGATATCTGCTACTATTATTTTTACTTCGTTGAGTTCCTGTCTTGCGGCTGTTGTAGTTTCTATACCGATATTGATGAAAGTCTCTCTGTCGATATCTGATATTTTACTCAGATCCACATGCGGCAGTATTTCTTCCCTTGAGAAATTACATCTTGAAAGTATTTTGTACAGTATCGTGCCTTCTATAAATTCCTGATATCCTCTGAATTTCTCATCTACAGCGATTATATCCTCAGTTAATGTTTCTGCTCTTGATTTCATATATCCTATGAAATCCTGGCTGCCATCACCAAGCTGATCTGCCGCTTTGCCTATGTATTCCGTCTTCATGTCCCATATCCATGGGATCTGCCCGCCTGATGTTGCCGAGACATCGAACACATATCTTACCTTTTCACCATCCTGTATAAGACCTATGCCTCTGGATCCACGCCTTACATACCTTTTAGTTCGCTTCGCCCAGAAATCATATGATGCACAGGCTAATGTGCGTGGTTGCTGTGCATATATCAGAACCTGTTCGAAAAACTCATACTTATACATCATCCTGCTTCCGTCAAGAAACTCCATGAATTTCTCCTGGCTTTCAGAAATACTGCTGTATGTTTCTTCGAGCAGCTCTTTCGCCTTTTTGTATTTTATCGCCATGTCTTATCCCTTCTTTGTTACACCCACAGTCTGGCTAAGGCCTTATTCAGATATTCAAGAAGACCTACTGCAATGCCTCCGATCATAGGTACCGCTACCATTCGTACGCAATACAGTATTATCGTTATAAGTTCTGCTTTAGTTGCAACATCTGCAATATAGCAGCAGATTCCTATAAATGTAGCAAGTCCTCCAAGTATGATACCCAGTGCTGCTGCAGCTCCACACACCCACTTCAATACTCCCTGTACTATCGAAAGCAGTACTATTACCGGAACAACTATCACTCTTAAGACCCATTTGAAAAATTTCTTCATTTGCACTCCCTGATATATCCATAAGCCAACTATAAAACAACCTGTGGTCTCTATTGTATCATGTTTTAGTGTCCATTTAAACGGACTGAACTCAGCGTTCTTTCATGCCATGTATCATCTTCTCGCTTTTTACGTCTTCACGATCCTTACGATTCCTTTCTTTCTTACTGTGCCTTAGTTCCTTTATATCATTGCCTTCTGCCTCGAATTTGACCCTTAAATAATATGGATCCTCCATATCCATAGCTTTTTCGATATCATCTATCCTTCGTGCAAGCACATCTATTACGTTACGCATATCATGTACCTGGTTGCAGTAAAAACCATAGATCATTCGATTGATTTCGTGTTCTTCTTTTTGCAGTTCCTTTGCCCTCTCATTTACAAGCATCTGCTCACGGAATTCCTCAGGAGATATTTTCCTGGTATTATCCAGTCCCAGACCAAAATCATTGTTTATTTTCTCGACAGCCTCCCGGAAACCAAGAGAAAAGAATTTTTCTACAAAATTGATGATATCTCCATGTTCGCCACAGCCGAAGCAATGAAAAACACCTTTCCTTGCGATCATGGACGGCGACTTTTCATTATGAAATGGACAGATCGCAAAACCTCTCTGATTGAACTTTATGCCATAGTATTCCATTCCTTCCCTTATATCTACTCTGTCTTTTATTGCAGCTATTGTATCACTGTTTATTACCATGGTCAGTCACCTTATTTCAAGATACTGTTTTTCTTCTTTTGTAACTTCTGCTTCTGTACCTTAGTCCGGCTATATTTTCTATCATTCTGTTGGCTTACCCACGCTGCTGCATCAGCTTCACTTACAGAGTCAAAGCTGTCTCCATCAGGGGAAACGCAGTGAAAATATTTTTTTTCATTTTCTCCATCTTTGTCCTGTTTCCATAGCTCGACATAATATGCACAATCAGGATACATACACCTGCTTTCTATTTGGAAATATGTACGTTCCGACACCTTGACTACCGGGGCTTTTATTTCCAGATCTTCTATCGACTCCACTTTAAGTATCAGTTCTTCAGGTATGATATTCTCAAAATGAAGTCGCATATTCAGATATGCCATGATAAAGCTGCCATAGCCTGCAGCATTTCTGCTGCGAAAAAAGTCCATGTATCTCGAATATATAAGTTTTTTGTCATGTGTGTCTTTTGCTGTTTTGCCTGTAATGAGCTTCAGTTCATTTATACTAAGCCCATCCTCAAAGCCTTTCTTCAATTCTTCTATAGAGAATGCATATCTTTTATCTGTTGATATATGGAGCATAAGCTCAGAGAAGGACTCATCATCGATGCTTGAAAAATTATCTATAAGCCTTCTTACCGCCGACTCTTCTATATAACCGTTATTCACGAAAAACGACAATTTGCTTATCCGGTTATGCCTTTCATCAGGTACCTTGCCCCTCAGATGCATGGCCTCATGGTTCAATTCTTTGAGATCATGATTCACATGTTTTGCATTTTCAAGACACTTTCGTATTTCTTTATGGAACAAATCATTCATTCTGCTACCTGCCTGTCTTCTGATGGATCTGCGGTATAGCAGTCCTGTGATTCTGGTACATATTCCCTTTCCTTATATCCCAAGGACGATCGAAATATTTGATGATATCATCACCTTTTAGCCTAACGATGTCATTATTTTTACCAAACACCTCATATGCCGCATCCTTGCGTATCGCAATTACCATGGTTTTCTTGTCCTCCTCCAGGCAATACGGCTTATCTATGATGAAATATGAATCCGACCGCCCTGGTATCTTGACCTTGCATCTGCCTTCAGATAATTTTGTAAGCAATTTTTCTTTATTCACACTTTTTACAACGCAGTTTTCACCATTTATGATCTGCATTTTATATTCCCTCTGCTGTGCAGCATTCAGTACCTCCTCCGGTGTACTGGGAGTATGAGCATTGGCCAGCATATCAGTTTTTATCTGATTATATGCAGCATCCGGCATCACTGCATTGACTGCCTCATCGTTATCGATCACTTCCACGTCACCACTTTTCATTCGTAGCTGCCTGTTTTCACGCTGTGCATTTTTTATTTCCGTCTCATAAATCGACTCACTGATCTTATTGAAATATCCGACCTGATCTGCAGGGATCATAAACTGTGTCTTGCCATCACCTCGTATTTCATCAGGCAACTGTGCAAATTGTACATTCATCAGCTTCATGTTTTCTCTTGCAGAAGCAAGAAGTTCCGGATCTTCCGTCTGGAAATTGACGAAAGTAACCGGAACACACCTTTCTCTGCAATATTTCTGCAGTCTTTTATAACTTTTTTCACCTCCTGAATTCAGCCGCATTTTATACATCCATGCAACTATCTTCTGCAGGATCGTAAAACTCATTTTTCCTACCTTCAACAACAGGTCAGCTCCAAGCCGCAGCACTTCCACGGTCTCTCTCATTTCTTCACTCATGTGTGTTCTCCTTTTCTTTGGTTCTGTATTCTTTCTGATGCTTTATCAAAGCCTCTTTAAGGACTTCAGGTTCCACTCTGAATTCATCTTCTGCATTATAATTGCCATCCTGATCTTTCACTATTTTTTCAAGACGGATGACATCGCTTATAACCGGCAGCTGCTTATACTTTGCATTATGATTTCTTACAACGTCACCATTGCTGTCACGAAGCAGTTTCCCCTCTTCATCCCTCTGTTTCCAGTCAGGCGGTGCAGATGCAAACCTCGACGTAAATGAATACCCTCCAAGTTTTTTACCTTCCACTGTCACACCATCTGGTATGATACATTTGTAAAATTCAATGCCCTTGCTGTTTTTATATGGCCCTCGTATAAAGGCATTCGGTAAATTGATATAAACTGCATTTCTTTCTGTCATCGTTTTCTCTCCTTAAAATCTACATCACCAGTAACATCAGATATGACATCATATTGAAACCTGCATGACAGCATATACTGTAAAGCAGTCTCCCGCTTTTCTCATAGATCAGACACAATATCGTTCCAGTTATGAAACCTGTTATCATCGCAGGTATTGGTTGATGAAGCAATCCGAATACTATACCGACTGCAAGACTGCATGGATACGGTCCTGCTTTTATGCGTTTCCTCAGAAACTGTTTGTATAAAAGGAATCTGAAGAAAAGCTCCTCGATCGCAGGGATCACAAATACTGTCGCCACCAGCATCAGAACATGGTCATTATTGTACAGGTCGTTTATTTCTGCTCCATTGCCGGACAGATGCAGCAGCGTCAGTATCAACGATATGACCATTGAAACCACTCCTCCAAAGAAAAATAAAACTGCACAGCCAAACGGTACATCGTCCTTTATTTTAGTCAGTATATTCATATTCAAAAACCTTCTCTCTTTTATCGTATGTTGCCTTGATTTTATTATTTTTCTTCAACTTGACTTCAGGCTCCAGTACGAAAGTTATCTCTGCGTCTGTATCTTTTATGCTTTCCCCGTTAAGTGTGAACTTTCTTCTGTTATTCTTTGTCTCGTTCAGAAAACTCCTCAGCTTTTCAATGAGTTCGATATTTTCTTCATCAGAAAACTTTTTTGATACACTTCCTGCACCTGAAATATCCGGGTTTATTCCTGCCACATTTTCTATGCTGCCGGATATGTAATAAGTTTCATCATCTGCCTCAGGATCATCTGCAAATTCTTCTGAAGCATTATTCACAGCTGAGTCTATATCAGTATCCTGTACATACTCATAGACGCTGAATGTTCCGTCTGTTTTTGAATATGTATTTGAAAAGATACTGCCTTTCTTGTCGTCAAGTACAAAGAACCACTCGTACAGATTTGACTCCTTGCTGTATGTTATAGTATCAAGGATCGTTATATCCTGATATTTTCCTATATCCTGATTCGTATCAAGTGTACTGCTCACAATATCCTGATACTTTATGACATCATCAGTCTTTAAAAAACGCAGGGTCTCTATATTGGTAAATCCTTTATCACCACGCATTTCTCTTTTATACATGTCTATTTTCTCGTCATACTTTGCTGTCTTTCCAATTATGAAAGAAACTGTACATATCATAATATAAATAGCTATGATCACAATGGCCGCCCTGCTGATCATCTTGAGTGCACGTTCTTCACGATTCAGATTTTCATTTTTCATCCTAATTCTCCGATCAATAGATTATTGCATATTCCCAGTTTTTATTTCTGTATACGGCAGACAGTTTGGTATATTTTTTCCCATTTGCCCCCTTGATCCTGAAAACACATTCATTTATATGCTTTTTCCCGCCATACTCATTGTAGGATTCGAATTCCACTGACCCTGCTTTTGATACCCCTACATATGCAAGGTATTCTTTCATGCCTTCAGTGAAATCCTTTTTCTTTTTACCTGTATCAAGCAGCTTATTATCCGGAAGTTTGATGTCATCTACCTTGCAGACCTTAACAGAATCATTCTCCGAAACATCAAATGATCTGGCCGCATCTGCATTTTTTTCCGTATTACTCTCTGACGTCACTTTATCGATCGTCTTTTCCGGGGAATACTCCCGCTCTATACTGAATTCCTTTGTCGATTTCTTGAACCCACATCTGAACGATGTATGCTTGGTATCATCACAATATATCGTCCATTCCCACATGCTGGCTTCTTTATTGTCATCGATGCTGTTTTTATCGATTATGGTTTTGCTCATTTTTTTCAGATCATACGCATCACACGCCTCGATCAGCTTCTTTCTGTATGTTTTTTTCTCATTTTCTTTTAGAAAAGACAGGCTATCCATATCAATGGAATATTTTTTATCCCTTGCAACCTCAAGCTGGCTCTTTGTTTTATCAAGCTCAATGATTTTCAAAACAATGAAAACGCCTGATATGATAACTGCTGCCGCAACGATCATTGCAATACCTGCAGCAGTCTTTTTCAAATACTTTCTTTTAAGTTCCTCATTCATAGTCCTGTTTCCTGTGTACAAAATAAAAAAGCAATATGACTGTTTCCAGACTATTGCTTTTTTCCATCTTATCTTCCTTGACTCTTATTACGATCTTTCTTCTTCAAATCAGATAGCAACTGGCTGTTCTGTGTCTTCAGTTCACTTATCTGACTTAAGTTTATATTCCGTTCCATCTCAAGTTCATGTATATGTATCTCATTTTCCCTGAGAAGTTCTTTCAGATGCAGGTTTTCTTTATATACCTCATCTATCCCTGTTACGATATAATCTCTTGAATACCCTCCTGATGATTCCGATGCTATACGCTTTCTGTAATTAAGATCTTCTACAAGATCATTGACTTTACCTTGCAAATCATTATTCAGATCTTTCACTTGTTCTGATATAGATTGTACACCATGCTTTACGGTTCCTTGCACACAATCATTAGTTTCCTTTGCAAATTCTCTTATGTTGCTGACCTGCGGTTCCATTTTGCTTGCTGTAGCATTTATATCTGCTATCCTGTTTCCGTCCTTTCTGAACTGAAAAAAATTCGCAAGCAGTGAACCTGCTACACTTACAAGTGAAACAACTATAGCAATGCTTCCTGATGTCATATCTTCTGATCCTCCCATTTCTGTAAAGCAAAGTATTTCAGCTGCTGTAATACCTATTATAAGGGGAGCATATCCTATTATCAAACTTATTCTGCTTCTATCCATTTCTTCACCTTTTAAAAATGGTCCAACTAAAAAACCCCGCATTGCGAGGTTCTTTTACTAAATATCATTTACCCTATTTCTGACGTTTTTTCAAACTGTAAAACCTTGTAGTTCACAAAAGTATCACCGTGGTCTGGACTTCTTGTTTTTTACCTGCAGGCTATGTGACAGCTTTTCAGAAAGGCTCTTTACCTTTTCAAGTGACGCCAGTTCTGCTTTGTATATGATATGTTCCATAAGAGATATATCTTCATTTTTGTCATACTGCTTGAATGCCTGACGATATTTTGATTTCGGGCCGATCGAAACTGGCAGCAACCCGTTATTGATCAGGCACTGATTGAGGATTATACGACCGGTCCTGCCATTTCCATCTTCAAAAGGATGTATTCTTTCAAATTCAATATGTTTTGAAACGGTTCTTCTGATCACCTTATCTATGTCAGATGTCCGGAAATTTATATCCCTGCTGAACTCACTCATCAGTTCGGGTATCCTCTCAAAAGCAGGAGGATAGTACACTGCTTCCGCCATCGTTCCGATATAGACGTTCTTCTTTCGATAGCCTGCTTCCGAGTCAATAATGACGGAATTTATTTCCTGTATCCATTTTTCGTCAATATCTTTTCCCTTAAAGTCCAGGAATGTAGTTATCGCTTTATTTAAACGCCTGGCTTCTTCATATTCAGAAAAGGTATGTCCGGATCGCACTTCATCATAATCAAGAAATGAAATCGTATCATCTAATGTCAATGTATTCCCCTCAATAGCATTGGAACTCCAGCAAAAAAAATATCTGAAATCTTCAAAAAAAGGTTCCATGATCAATGGTTCCTTAAAGTTTATTTCTGTATCCTCAAATACCGACTTCATCTTTGATGATATTTCCTGTAGATTTATCAACGCCTTCATATGCCCTCCCTGTTCATACATGAAGCTGCGATCAGCACATCTGCCTTCGTTTTTATACAGCGTATTATATATTTGGTCTGCTGTCAATCATCTTTATTGCAATTACTTTTTATAATCATCAGTTTATCTTCTTTCCTCTCCATGACCAGCCTCCGTACCCGAACCATGATTTCCATGTGGACAGGCTCTGTACTGTAGGTCCTCCGCTAAGCATACTTACTACTTTGCCGTTTCCTATATAGATCCCTACGTGTCCGGCATTACGTCCGCAGCTGCAGGTCACTCTTGAACGATATTTGTCTGATGAATATATCGCAGCACCAACAGGAATCTTGCCCTTTGTAGTAGCCCAGGCGTCTCTTGACGCTTTTGCACAACAGTGGCCGGCACCATTTCCTGTAGCCGTCCTGTATACAGCTGCCACCCATGCTTCACACCAGCCGGGGCCTGTCCCATACCACTTGCCGTTCGTTGCTGCAGCCACTATACTCTTTTGTGCCTTGCTGCCTATCGTATTGCTGCCTACCCCTGATCCGCCTCCTGATGAAGACTCAGGATATGCAGGCGTCCCATATCCGTATATTTCTCCAGCACCTTTAGGATATGTATGTTTCTTTACAGTTCCCGGATATCCGCCTGTATTGCCTTCAACAGTATATACTGTACCATTTTCACATTTTTCGACTATACCGGTATGTGATATCACGCCTCCACGAAAGAAGAAAATGATATCGCCCGGCCCCGGTGCATAGTCTCTGCCCCGCCATTTCTTATGTGATTTGAACCAGCCAGAACCTGCAGAACACAGTGCATATTTAGGTATGATGCCGGATTTTATATATCCGCATTTATTTGCACACCATGATACAAAACATGCACACCAGGGCTGCCTGCTCTGAAAACCATACCACGACCAGTAAGTCGTCCCTCCATTGCCAAGCTGCTCCAATGCTACCTTAACGATATCTTCTCCACCGCCTCCCTCCTGCTCATCTGTATCCGAAAACAGAATGAATGACAATATCGAAGTTACCAGCATAACAACAGTTATTATTATACAGATCCCTGAAACAGCTGATGTACTTATGATCCGAAAAGTCTCCGCTATCATCATTGCAACACTTTTTAGTGTTTTCTCAGGTGCAGCATCGCTATGCTCCAGACTCTTAGCGATCTGTACATCTTTTGGTACTTCTCCTGAAGCCCTCATTATGTCCCTGTCCTGACTGTACTCCTGATCGTATTTTTCAAACTGACCTGCTGCTGTATTGAGTACCTTTTTCCCTGTTTCTTTTCCGGCTTTGACTATAAGCTGTGTCTTGCTTGTCGCAAACTTCGAATCCTGGCCGGATTTAGCTGCAGTTTGAGATGCTGCTTTCTTCTTGCCAGCATTACGCTCGATCTGTCGTTGTTTCACTCTTTGAGAAAAATCCGATCTATCTTCGAAACTATGCTCTTTTCGTTCTTTAGAAGATGAATTTTTCCCTTGATTCTTATTACCATTCTCGTCCTGCAGTTCATTTTCTGAACCTGATAAAGATCGGCTGGAGCCTGCCTTCAGACTTTCTTTCCTTTTGATATCTGCTGATTCAAGTTCAAGCTCCTTTGCCTTTTCAAGCATTACAGAGTTTTCATGTGTATCTAAATTCACTATGATATCCCTTCTTTTTCAGATTTGTTCATATCATGGAAATTTGTATTGTACAGAGTATGCAGTATATTGCTCTTATCTATCTGTGCGTCAAGAGGAACTATCGACTGCCCGAATCTGAGCAGTGCTTCACCCGGCCTGTCACTCATTATGTATTTACGTTCATTCGCAGAAATGGATATAACCTCCTGAAGTGACTCTATATCCGCCTCTGACTGCTTTAAAAGCAATATATACTCTGAATTGGCAACCATCGTCCTTGTGGTTTTCGTTACAAGATTGTCAGAAACATTCTGTGTTATACCAGTCATGAAACCGCCTTGTTTTCTTACTTCTTTCCACGAACGTTCAAGTGCCACTGCACTGACTTCCTCACTTGTAAGTTCATGTGCCTCATCCACATATACCCATGTCGAAACGCCTCTTGCCTGATTATATGAAATACGATCACGTATTCCTTCAAGCATTATAAGCATGCTGACCTTTTTCAGCTCCTTGCCAAGTTCATTCGTACCGAATGCCACAAGTCTGTTGTTCATATCGACATTGGATTGATGTGAAAAAAGCGAAAGCGATCCTTCAGTGAATGCATAAAGGCCGGCTGCAAGATACTGTGCCGGCTCTCTGCTGCTCTTTTCAAGTTCTTTTCTGAGATCATAAAATGTCGGAGATACCCATTCTTCCTGAGGTCTGCTCAAGATATCATAATACAGCTTTCGTATCACCTCATCTATTGCCGATCTCTCTGACATATCAAGATATTCCCGTTTCATCTGAGTTATTATGTCAAAAGCAAATTCAGCCTTCGATGCAATGAACTCATTCATATTCCTCGATGCTACGATATGGTCTATCTCAAGAGGATTGACATAGTTTTCTGTACGTGCTGAAAGATTTATATACTGTCCGTTATACGCAGCAACGATATCCCGATACTCATTCTGCGGATCTATTATTATGACTTCATCATCTGAGCCAAGCAGTACCTGTCCAAGTTCCATCTTCACAAAGAAACTCTTACCAGACCCCGGGACTCCAAATACCCATCCGTTGCCATTCATAAGTTTTCTTCTGTCTGCTACTACAAGTTTTTTTGAGATTTTATTCACACCATAAAAAACGCCCTGTAAGTGGTATATTTCCTGCACATTAAACGGCACAAAACATACCAGGGCGTTAGTAAAAAGCGTTCGCAGCATTATGTTCACATATCTGCCACCGACCGGTAGGCCTGTCATGAAGGCTTCCACCTGCTGCATATAGTATGGCGATATATCTATCGTTGCAGATCTTCCTATCTGCTGGATACTGTCTACCCGGCTGTCAAGCTCATCGATACTGTCAGCATACAGCGTTATAAGAAACTGGGAAAAGAACATATTCTGATCATTTTCAGTTACTTCATTGAGATATTTCTCGATGTTCTTCTTTTCAGTACGTACAGCTCGTGTTATATCTGAAGAATACTGTTCGTTTTTATTCCTTACCTCCTGCTGTCTTGCGATCTTAGCTTCAACATTATCCAGTTTACGAACAAGCGACTCTTTGACGATATCCGGAGATATAGGCGTTATATCCATCGTGATAGTCGAAGGATAAGGCAGGGATGTTATCTGCTGCATGAACTTGTTTGATAATTTACTTGGATATCCGTTTCTGCGTATAACGCATGTCGTAACATATTTGTCATCTATCTGCAGGTACTGTTTGCCTTTGCGGTTTATCGGAACTATACTTACAGGTGCTATACTGTCCTTAAACTCTTCCTCCATAAGGTCGTTCCATTCCCTTACGAATTTCAGATAAGGATCTGTCCTGTAAAGACGGTAGAGTATATCCAGCCGTTCTATACCAGTGATCCTTTCAAGTCTTGATCCTATTCCGGCCAGTTCATCTGCAAGCTGTCTTTCCGTCTGATCAAAAAAGAGATCAGCTTCTTCATATGTTTTCTTTCTTACAGTCAGTACTATGTATTTCTGCTGCTCAAGAAAACATGAATCGTTTGTCTGTTTATCTTCGATATGTGCATTATATGCTTCGACAAGTTCCTGTTCCTGCGGAGTATGACCTGCTCCGCTTATATAGATCTCCTTCATGTCTTCCTTGTTCCTCAGCATATTTGCTATCACGACCTTGAAACTCACGTTAAGACCATTGAGTAGTATGCAGTATTTTATGAGGATCTCTTCTCTTTCGTCTATATCCTTGGTACTGAAGTTTACATCTGAAAACCTGTAAAGTCTGTCAAACATATGGTTGTTGTTGTGATCCGGCTCTATCTCAAAAGTGCCGCTTTCACTCACAGAAAATATCGGTATCAGATCCTGCGTCGATTCAGGAACAGGAATACATGGCTCTGTATTTGCCTTGAATTCCTGAGTTTTATCGATTTTTATTTTCTTTCCGTACTTCCTGTCTTTCTTATTCTTCTGCCTCATTTTCCTTTCTCCGTCTTGTGAATTTATAAATTACTGCGATAGCTATGATGACTATTGCTGCTGCAAGGATCGTTACAAACATTTTATTTGCCCACAGCCGTTTGAGAATATTATCTGAAACGGTTACATTTTCTATCATCCTGACTGATGTATTTCCTGCAGCATCTTTTGCCACTACTTTTATTGTCTGTCCTATACCGTATGGGACTTTCACATCTGCAGCCTGCATCGATGCCTCAACCTTGTCATATTCATATATGATCTCATCACCGAAATATACTTTACAATCAGCCACAAAGACGTTATCAGTAGCACTGACCCTTACCACTGCATCACCTTTGTATATGCCATCAGCTTCTATTCCTGAAACTGCGATCACGGGCTTTGTTTTATCTATGCTGACTCTGAAGGTATCTCTTGCCTCAGAGAGTTCTGATGCGTTGCCCGCTTTATCTTTTGACTTTGTATTCAGTACATAGACACCCTCTTCTGCAAAAAGTTCTTTATCGAAAACATACCGGTATTCATCTGATCCATCAGATGCTTTTTTATGCAGCACCCTTATATCTGCATCTGTCCGCTGACCATCTTTTGTAAGTATGCCCTTATGTTCTTTAAGACCCGCATAATTTTTCTCCACGATCACCAGCGAATCATCCAGCGACTGGATATATGAATTGTTGTATTTCCCGGTATCCTTTGGTATCCGGAATCTTGATCCGAACCGATCCACAGTAAAGGTCACTTTCTTCGATGATGTATTTCCAGCTTTATCTGTCACTGTACACGCCAATGTATATATATCATCAAAACTCCGTTTCTTATCAAAGCCAGAGAACGTGACCCGACCGTTATATTCAGACTTTTTCTCTCTGGACACTATACTGCCGGATGATTTGCCTGACGCCCGTGTCAGAGTTATTTCCTTTGATTTAAAATAACTGTCCTTGTACTCGATCTTTGGGGCGATGTTCGAATCATATCCGTTGATCTTCTTTACACCACTTATTTTTATGACCGGCTTTTCATTATCTATAGTAAACTTCAATGTCACTGGTCTCGAAATATTTCCTGCTTTATCCTGTGCCTGCAGAGTGACTTTATATGTACCTGTCGAGGTCAGTCTTTTAACTTTTGAATAATGCTCTCCTGACGGAACTATCTTTCCGAAAGATACAGTACTCTTTTTTCCTTCAATCACTTTTGTGATCACTGCAGATGCTTTCATATTGGAATAATTATGCTCGACCACAGATGCCTTTATATCCTTTGCTCCCTTGGTGTAGCTGCCTTCTTCTGCACCTGAGAGAGAGATTTTCGGTGCAACAGTATCCTTTGTGAACTTTATCTTATTCGACTTTGATGTGTTGCCTGCTTTATCAGTTGCAACTGCTATGATCTCATAATCACCATCTTTGCCAAAACCGTTAAATGAACTTTCTGCAGCAGTCACGGCCTTCTTTTTATAAAGTTTACCGTTACGTCTGACTTCGATAGTGTTCCTGTTCGTATCTGCATAATTATCATCAATTATGTCTGCTACCCTCGGTGTTTTGTTAGTGAAAGTTCCATTTTCTACGCCTGACAATGAAACTTTCGGTGCTTCTGTATCAGCAAAAAAGCTCAGCTTTTCCACGCTGCTGTTTCCTGCCTTGTCTTCAGCATATATATTGATCGTATATTTCCCGCTTTCTGATTCATTTTCTTTGAACCATGATTTTGAAAGCTCTATACTGATGTTTTCTGTTTCACTATCTTTGAAATCGGCATATGATTTCAAAGGCTCTCCATTTACTGTTACATCTATCTTTGATATGCCTGCAGGCTTGTCTGATATATCAGATGTAATGTTCACAGAGCTGTCGAACCACGTATACCCCTTTTTTCTATGACCTGATATACTACTGTCACATATTTCAGGTCCCCTGGTATCTCTTATAAATGAAAGTTTCTGGGTCTGACTGCGGTTACCTGCTGCATCTTCTGTAAATACCTCTATATCGTAAACGCCATCTGATGTTATGCTCTTGTATTCAGCATGGCTTCCCGACATTAAAGTATCATCATACGCTTTGCCATCCTTCGATATTCTCAGCGATGTCCTGCAATGCTCTGCATCATTATCTGCAATATCCAGCTTTATCACCGGGCTGGTATTCACACAGTCGCCATGCTCTATGCCCGAAATCTTTAGTTGTGGGATCACAACATCTGCCAGCATCTCAATTTTACCTTCAGATATATTGCCTGCTGCATCCTCAGCGATCAATTCGATTACATACCTGTTATCGTCTCTGGCATTCTTTTCAAGCCATGAACGTGTTATCTCATAACCGATTTCATGTTTTTTACCGCCTATAGATTTTTTATCCATGACAGTTTTCCCATTTATTCTGATTGTCACACTTTCGAGAAGATGATCATCTGTTACATCTGCCTGCAAAATAACTTTATCGTTGTATATGCTGCTACCCTCATTCCTGCTGCCTGACAGTTCTATCTTCCCTGTTTCCGGTTTTGTTTTATCGATAACAAAGTTATACGTTTTATCAAGTTTACGTCCTGCACTATCGCTGTACACTGCAGTTACCGAATACTTGCCTTCCCCCTGTGTCTTAAACTCATGTGTTCCTGTAACACTGCCCTTGAACAGTTCCTTTGAACCAAACATATACTTTACCGAATATGTTTCGTCCTTCTTATTTCCATCTGTCACATTTACGTTGAATGTCTTCTCATCTTTATACGCACCGTTATCTCTGATTTCAGAACTTGCCAGTTCCGGCACTGAAACATCTGCCTTGAACTCATACCTGGATTCTTCTTCAGATGTACCTTTCACCTTTTTTATGGTGAAAGTATACCGGTTGCCTTTTTCCGGTTCATATTTTTTTAGCAGCTTTTCAGTTATACTGAAAGTCTCATGTATATAAGAACTGCCTTTTGTATCGGCTTCCAGTATCTTGTCACTGCCAAGAATGATTTGGATCTTGCTTATTTCAAGACCAGTATTATCTACTCTGATATCGCCTGTTATATCTGAAATATATACATCACCTGCCTTTTCTCCTGAAAGGCTTATCTCCGCTGTCGAATCCGCAGCAAAAGCTGCAGCTGCACCGATACACACGATACTTAATATAATGACAGCTGAAATTATCCACTTCTTCATTCCTGCCTCCTGTCTTTTTGCATTTCAAACTAATGATCACCGGCATTTTGCCTTTTTCTTTTTCGGTACATGACTGCTGTTTTCCGTCAGATCGTTTTTCTTATTCAAAAGGACTTCACCACTACTTCCGATAAACAATTCATCATCATTATTGAGCATTTTTCTCAACCTGCCTGTTCTCCCTGCAACGACATAACTTTCTTTAACTTCTATCCCGAATATATTTCCACATTCTATGATGCGTTTGACCATATCTATATCTGACTGGGATGGTTCATTGCTTCCGCTTGGATGATTATGTATCAGTACAAGAGATGATGCATCAGATAGTAATGTTGGTTTGAATATCTCACGTGGATGTGCTAAAGATTCGTTCAAAGATCCGAGCGATACATAATTTGCATTTATCACATGGTCGTCTTCATCCAGGTTCATCACCACTATGACCTCCCTGTCATATAGCTTTATATCTTCTGCTATGATCGCTGCCGCATCACTTTCATTCAGCTCACCATCGAAACTGATAACACGATCTGTTTTGAGATCTATTTCTGCATTTGACCGGATATCATTATCCGTAAAATCAGGCTCAGCAGCTTCATCAAAAAATCCTTTCCTGCCAGCTATATCGAGCATGTTCTCGATCATCATAGACTTTGGGCTGTCAGTTCCGACACCGAATATATGATCTAAAAGTGAAATGCCTATATGCCTGCAATCATAATTCAATGAGTCTGACAAGTCCTGCAGATACTCATCATATTCTCCATTGCTCAGAAGTACCATTGCCGATGCATTCGATACTACAGCTATTGAAAGTAGATATCTTTCTTTCAGTTTAAAATCCTCTCTGCTCATTATCTGCTGGTTCAGCACTCTGCCGTTTGTACCGATACATAAAAGGCAGAGCGTGTCCTTTGGATAATCACGCATTTCATTTTCGAAAATGTCTGCGAGCTGAAAAGATGTCTTTGCAAACAATTCTTTTTCATATTGTGGCTCAGGCCTTAGCCGTACACTTACTATTTCAAGTCCGTTATTCATTTTTTCCTCGTATTTTTGCCAACAAAAAAGACCTATGGTTTTTTCCATAAGTCCTTGTCCCTGAATTTATCTGCCGGTTATTTAGCTTTGTACTCACCAACATTCACGTTGATGTTTCTGTCTTTCATATCCACGAATATGATCTCGTGGGGTTTCATGTTTTTTACCATCCGGGTAAGTTCTTCCCTTGTGATATCTTTCGGTACGGTTTTTGTTTTGATTTTACTCATATCGGTTCCCTCCTTTATTTCATATTAACATTAACTCTGAAGTCAATCAAGAACATTTGTTCTTTTTTCGTTTTATCATATGAAACTTTTGTTGATGTTTCCTAAATAATAAAAAGATACCTCATGCTTTAAACCGGGTCATCTACGCCCCAGGCACAAGGTATCATATGATTTCTGATGCTACTGCAGTCTGCCTATCTTGTAAAGATAATTGCAGCGTATCAGTTTGCGGTATGTCTTCGTATGTGCTTTTTTGTATGTTGCTCTGACTTTCTTTGTCTTCGTCTTATACTTCCATTTGCCGTCTACTTTCTTCCACTTTACTTTGTAGCTGACCTTCTTGTATTTATACTTGGTTTTGTATTTCCACTTGCCGTTGACCTTTTTCCATTTCACTTTGTATGTTTTGTAGTGGGTCGTGTATGTGGTCTTCTTGTATTTCTTGTAGTATTCATGATAGAAACCTGCATAGTATGTGCTTCCTGCATGATACAGGTTCTCCATCTCATATTTTTTTGATACTTTGACTTTGAACTGGTAGTCACCGTCCCAGTCATATACCGTTATAGTATTGAAGCTGCTCTTTCTCGGACTCTGCACATCGTAGATATAGTCGCCGTCTGCATCTATGCCCTGATTGAGCTCGTCATCGTTTTTAGTCACAGTCACATACTTCACAGGTTTCATGTCCTTATCAAGCAGTATATAGTTGTGCGACTTTATTATCCTCACAGCATACTGCTGCCTCTGGCTGCTGTATGCCACTGCAGAAAACCCTGTCACTGCTTTGAGTTTCGATGAGCTTGCTCCCTTGAGTTTAGAAGGGATCGACACATCGACTTTCTTCACTACTTTGAGAGTCCCCGGATCTATTATGGAAAGTCTCTTTGGATATGTGCTGTAATGCACGACTATGAGCTTTCCTGTATCCGGATTGTATGTCATATCGTTGCCGTGATCGAGGGGCAGCACCGATGAGACTTTCACTGTACTGTTGTCTGAAAGGCGGGTCTTGAGTATCCGGCATTTGTCATTGCTCTTGTTGAACATGACATGATATATATATGTGCCGTCTGTGCAGGCTCCCTGAAGGATATTGTATTTACCGAGCTTCTTTCCTGCTTCATGGTTGATCTCGTATACAGAACCGTCTTTTTTGATCCTGGCAGGTTTCGCAGTGAAGTCCTTTTTTTTGTTACTGTAACTGATCCAGTCTGAATACCAGTCCTTTCCGTCCTGTGATACATGGGCACGTATGCTGACATAATATTTCGTATTGGCGGTAAGCCCGGATACTGTGTATTCAGTCGCTGTGCTTTCTGCTGATGCGTACTTCACAGCACCTGAAGTCTTGAAATTCTTGTCCTTCGACCAGCGTATCTCATAATCTGTCACTTCCGGGACAGTCTTCCAGGAAAATTTCATTTCAGTTGGAGATACTCTGTGCCATCCGGTGATCACCGGAGCTTTTACAGTTACCGGCTCTGCTGTTTCCTCCTGCTGAGCCATGACTTCTTTTTCATCATCGCCGGCACTGACGCCGGGATCTTTGTCCTGTGTTTCCTGCTGCTCCTGTATCTGCGGTTCTGATGCCGGTGCGGTATCGTCTTCGAGAGCTGACACCGGAAATGCTGATAACAGCAGTGATATGACTATTACCGGGATCAGGATCTTTGTTCTTCTTCTCATAAAATTACATCCTTATTTTATTGATCATGTTTTTCTACATATATAGCATAACAAAATTTTAAAATTAATCAAGTACGGCTACATTGAGATCAGCCATACATATCTACTGCACCGGGTGCAGTTATAATATCTTTTCCTGTTATCACACGGATGCACTGCCAGGGTGCATCCGTGTATATAATGTTATAGGCTGTGCCGAAAAGTTTCGGTCTTACTCAGCTGATTTTTTTCTTCTCCTGAGCATGATACTCATTGATACTGCTGCTGCAACAAGTGCGAGTGCACTTACTATTACCGGCAGCGGCAGGCTGTCTCCTGTCTTAGGGATATGTCCATTCGGCGGTACTGTCACCGTCTGGTCTTTATCATTTATATCCTTGTGCTCAGCGATGAATTTACCATCCAGTGTGATCTCCTCATACGCTACAAGGGATTCTCCTGCGAGGCTGTCCGCAGATACGTTCATCTTTACTTTGAAAACGCCATCCGGTCTTGCAGGTTTGAATGAAGATTCTGCCTTAGTGCCTTCGATCTCTTTGCCTGTAGATTTATCTACCAGCCAAGATGTGACTTTGTATGTTTTAGTTGTATCAAGACCGGTGTACTTTATAGCATCGGTCACGGTCTGACTGCCTGAATCCTTCAGCTTGTTCAGAAGTGCTCCGTCTGCTTTTGTCCCGATCTCCGGTACATTCACCGTCTGGTCCGCATCTTCGACATCCTTATGTTCTCCGACGAGTTTATTATCAGCGTTATAGATCTCTTCGAATACGACAAGAGTCATTCCCTTTACAGCATCGCCATTTACTTTGAGCGACACCTGTACTTCACCGTCTCTGTTCTCTGCTGTGAACTCTGTAGTCGCCTCTGTCCCTTCGATTTTCTTTCCGTCTTTATCTGCGAGCCATGATTTTGCAGTATATTTTTCACCTGGGTCAAGGTTCTCATATGCGATAGTGTCGATTATGATCTGATCGCCCTTTCCTGCTATCATGTTCGTATTTGTATCTTTTCCTGCAGCTTTTGTACCGATATGCGGTATCTTAACTGTCTGATCGTCATCATCTACATCTTTATGATCGGCAACAAGTGTACCATCAGCATAAACTTCCTCGAATACGACTACATTCTTTCCGGCATATTTTGACGGATCGAATTTTATTTCCACTTCAACTGTTCCAGAAGTATTCCCTGCTGTAAATTCTTTTTCAGTTTCAGTTCCGGATATCTTATTTCCATCTTCATCTACAAGCCAGCCTTTTGCCTTGTATGATTTTCCCGGTGCAAGGCCTGTATAACTTATAGTATCGATTATATTCTGCTCTCCGGTACCGTTTATGACATTGCTTCCGGTATCCTTGCCTATGGCTTTTGTCCCGATCTCTGGTGTATATATCGTCTGTTCTGAATCGTTCAGATCTTTATGTTCTCCAACAAGATTACCGTTCAGATAGATTTCTTCGAATACCGTCACTTTGTTTTTTATGTCTGATGCATCGAAAGTTATCTCCACGTCAACAGTACCAGCCTGCTCCGCTGCTTCGAATTCCTTTTCTGTTACTGTACCTTCTATACGCTCTCCATTCTCATCTACGAGCCAGCCCTTTACCTCATAGACTTCGCCCTTCAGCAGATTTTCGTAAGATATCGTATCTATGATAGTCTGTTCACCCTTGAACTTTATCATATTTATACCAGAATCTTTGCCGACAGCTTTTGTCTTTATCCTTGATAAATGTACCGTCTGATCACTGTCTTTGACATCCTTGTGTTCTGCTACAAGATCATCTCCAAGATAAAGTTCCTCGAATACTATCACATCGTTTCCATCATATCCTGATGGATCGAAAGTGAGCTCAACATCGATGCTGCCGTCTTCTCCATCAGCAGTGAACTCTTTCTCTGCTTCTGTTCCTTCGATTTTCTTTCCGTCTTTGTCAACGAGCCAGCCCTTTACCTTATATTTCTTTCCGACTGGCAGATTGCTGTATTTTACAGTGTCTACTATCGTCTGCTTGTCTGTACTGTTTATGAGGTTCGTGTTTGTTTCTTTGCCGACTGCTTTCGTCCCGATTTTCGGGATGTCTATGCTCTGATCGTCATCGTTTATATCTGCATGTACTGCATACGGCTGATCTTCATAATACACATTCTCGAATACTACGATCCTCTTTCCGGCAAGACCTGTACCGTCGAACTTGAATTCCATTTCGATAGTACCTGACTCTGATTCTGCAGTGAATTTCTTTTCAGAAGTTACCTTTTTGCCGTTTACTACTACTGCCTCTCCAGTCTCCTTATCCATCAGAGTACCGGTGACTTTATATGTCTTTCCGACTATGAGATCCTCATAGCTGACTTTATCGATGATAGTGATTTCTTTTTTAGCAGCACTGATATGATCGTTAGTGTCCGCATCGAGTGCTGTCGTCTTCACTTTGCCCTGGCTGTTCACGATAGTTCCAAGATCCACGACAGCAGCATCGCTTTTTACAGTGAATGTCATTGGCTCGATGAGTCTGTATGCTTTGTTTGCTTCACATTCAAGCTCTTCCAGAGTGTAGTCTCCATATGGGAGTGCTCCCTGATCATCAGAAAGTTTTTCGACGTCTCCGAACCATATACCTGCACCAGCTTTATCGCTGTTTGTATCAGCAGAGTGCTTTATATGATCCGATGCGGATGAATAATACCCTTCGGCATCTGTCCATATGATCCTTGACTCGCCGCTTTCTTTTGACGTCACCTTGAACTTTACGTTCGCAAGCCTTGTCTTGCTGTCTACTCCGGTCTTGATGAATTTAAAATCGCCTCTGACCGGCTTTTCAGGGACGTTTATCTCGTTGTTTACAACAACGCCAGTAGTACCATTCTCAGTCACCTGTCTGGTGTATACAGTCTTATCAAGAGTATAACCTGCAGGTGCTTTCGTTTCCTGTATGGTGTATGTACCCAGCGGGTAGACCACATGGCCATTCAGGTCCTTGAAGAATGCAGAACCTGAAACGAAATATAAATTTACATTTTTATCATCCAAACTTATTCTTCCATTTTTATCTGTCTTAAATACCCATGTTCTTGCAGGTTTCAATCCCGTGACATCTGCCTTTGAAGTCGCATAGAACTTGACTGTGAACTGTGCTCCTTCAAGGCTGCCGTCAGTGACTTCGACTTTCTCACCCAGTTCACTGTCATATTTCTGTATTTTTATGAATGTAGGGTCATCCAACGGGGTATCTTTCACAGTAAGAGTAGTCGTCTGACCTGCAGTGACCTTGAGGGAATAAGTCTGTCTCTTGCCGTTCTCGTTGAGCAGAGTATATCCTTTTGCTGCCTTCGTCTCATACAGATAGTACGTACCAGGCTTTAATTTCAGCTTGTTTGAATATCCTGATGATTCAGTTGTGAGTGTTCCGACTTTTGTTTTCTTTGCACTGTCGGAATATACAGTGTATACAGCACCGGCAAGCGAATACTTTGAAGTGTTGCTGCCGCTTACAGACGTGTTCGCTGATTTTTTCAGTATCCTCGCATATCCTTCCTGCGGCGGGATCTTCACAGTGAATTTATCTGTTTTCAGTCTCTGGTAGCCCCTGCCAAGACCAGTATATATGACTTTTCCTTCAACTACTCCTGTACTTGCAACCTTTGTGATAGTGACTTTGTAATCGCCGGTCTGCCCCTTCTTCGGTGCTGCATCTCCGTGATCCATACAGTAGGATTTGAGAGTACCTGCACCGGCCGTCTTCAGGAAACCGTTGGTAGGCTCCATCTTCGCCCAGTTCAGTGTATGACCGTTTCCGCCTGAGATAGAGGATACTTTGAACCTGCCTGTGAAAGTATCACCTTTCTTAGGCAGCGTTCCTTTCGTATATGCTGTTGCCTTTGCACTGAAAAGACTTGTGAATGAAGTCACTACTCTTGCAGCATCTGCCTCCGGCTGCGGCTGATCATCTGTGAATCCCACTTTTATGATCATTTCTTTTTCAGTCACGGATATGAACTTTTCGAGTTTCTTCGAATCAGTTTCCTCTGTAAGTTCAGCATCCACCCCGGTCTTGTCCCCGGTCTCTATCCTGATATGTCCGTTTCCACCTTCTGCCTTTATCCTGAAAGCCTCTCCTGCAGGATACTCGAACGAGTAACCACTTGTCACTGTTTTTTTAAGCAGTGCCTCGGCAGCAGCTTTTTCCATCTTGTCAGTGACATCTGTTACGGAAACTGATCCCGCACCTTTGATTTCGATCGTCACTTTAGTCATGGTGGCCTTATCTGCAGCTGCGGCAGCTTTTTCAGGCCCGCTTTTTTCGTTTTCAGCTTTATTTTCAGCTTTTACAGTCTCTTTTGTACTGTCCTTTCCGCTGTCAGACTTCACTGCATCACTTTTTTCATTCTCAGCCTTTTTCTCGACCTGTGTTTCTTCCTTTACCGTCCCTGTCTGCCCGTCTGCAGCTTCCTCTGCATATGACAGGGAGCCCATTATGCTTCCTGTCCCGGAGAACACCATCACCGCAGCCATCAGAGCAGCAAGGATCTTCTTTGAATGTTTACTCAATTATATAACTCCTCTCTACTGATTTTATGCAAACATCATCTTTTTCCGGATCTTTCGTTTATCCGGGACTTCCTCTTATGAGCATACCCTGCACCTCCTTTTATTTACCCATCCAAAAAGGACCGACATAAATGTCAGTCCCAAAGTTTTCATATATCAAAAAAGACCTGCATCTGAGATCTCTTTCAAATAGCTTATCCAGTTTTATTCAGCTGATCTCTCAGCACCGCACTCACATATGTATTTTGTGAGTACCTTTTCGATTTTGGTTACCGGGACTTTTCTTTCCCTTTGCTCCACATGACTACTGTATGATTCTCCATGACTATCTACATGCTCCCAATACTTAACGTAATTTTCATCATCAATATTATCATACAATAAATCTGTCATATCTTTGTCACATACATTGCAAATAGTAGCTGAATACGTCTCTGTCTTATAAGTAGTCTTTTCTACTTCTTTATATTCCGCCGTCCAGGCATGATTATGCTTCACTTTCACTTCCACATCTTTTGTATATGTATCTGTTCCGTGAGTTTTCGTTTCGGTACTTTCCTTTTCCTTTGATGTATATGTAGCATCTATGCTTTCAGCTTTGTGAGCTTCAACATGTGCTGCTGCTTCTTCCTCTGTACTGAATGCCTCCTCATCATATGAGCATACCCATTCTGTCACTGTTACCGGCACTGTTATCTCAAGCTGACTGTGTGCAGTCCTTTCTTCATCAGTCATATCAGTAAGGTCCGCATCGCATGTCTTACAGAAGATATGTTCTTCTGT
This sequence comes from uncultured Clostridia bacterium, assembly GCA_934277495.1. Classification (GTDB taxonomy): domain Bacteria; phylum Bacillota; class Clostridia; order Peptostreptococcales; family Anaerovoracaceae; genus Lentihominibacter. Next base: position 30,355 of record CAKQUI010000005.1, read on the forward strand.
CTTCGTTATATACACGATAGTATTTTCAGGAGTCACTGAACAAACACTGGAGTAACTGCTGTACACATTCTTTTTAGATACAGTCCTGTATGCTCTGACTTTGTAATACTGTGTCGTCCTCGGATCATACTTCTTGTCCGTGAATGACTTTGAACCTACTGTAGCAACTGCCTTGTATCCTGAGTCTTTTTTTGCTGAACGATATACGATATATTTACCTGCTCCGTTCACACCTTTCCAGGATACTGCGATATCATAAACACCGTTCATCCTGACCTTCAGTCCGGACACTTTCTTCAGTGCAGGTTTCACTGATCTGACTTTAGAAAATTTGCCTTTCTTCTTGCCCTTCACAGCTCTGACCTTGTAGTAGTAGGTCTTTCCTGTAGTGAGCCCGGAATTGATACAGCTCCTTGACTTTGAAGACACTGTACGTACTTTCCTGTACTTTCCGCTTTTCTTCGTTGCCCTGTATATCTGATATTTCTTCGCACCCTTTACCTTGCTCCAGCTGATCCTGGCTTTATTATAATCATAGCTTGCGACTTTCACAGTTTTGACTTTGCCGATCCTGCTGGTGGCCGCATATGTTTTCTGCGGCATCGTGAATACTGCAGCGACCATGAGCAGCATCAGTATACAAATGATACGTATGTGTGTTCTTCTCGTAGTTGTCATTTCATTACCTCCTGTAGTTTGAATATTATGATTTGCTATGTGCTTATTATAACTTAAAGCTAACATGGTTTCAAGAACATATGTTTGTTTTTTTGTTTTTGATAAAAGAAAAAGAGCCTTTTACAGCTCTGTTGTTATATCATGACTGATAGTGTATAATATTGTCGTTGTCGCACCCAATCTGGCAACAGAAAGGGGGTGTACTCGTGGAAATTATTATATCCTTTTTGGTTTCCGTTACGGCAGGCGTAGCCAGCTACTACATCTGCAAATGGTTAGACGGAGACGACAGTGACAACTAACCTAAATGAAAACCCCAGAGCTGCAACTCCGGGGTTTTTCGCTTTTTGTACTCGTGGTACTATATCCTTTTTAGCTATCGCTATTATAGCATATGCAAATAGCTATTTCAAGTATACCCTTTTTCACGATCACTATACTTTTTATTTCACATTTATTTATCATTTCCAAAGACACTACTTCGGGATTTTAATTTGCGTACCACCTGGATACGATTTCTTTCTTGATTTTCATTAGTATATCATATGCATGCAGTTATTGTAAATATTGCAATAACTGTAATCCACAAATCTCAAAGTTCTGCTGTCTCCTGCTCTGGTTCCTCTTTGAGCAGTGCTGTACTGCCCGGTCCATACTGAAGTGGCTGTGTCAGATCGCTGTCTTTCTTTATCTGTGCCATATCAGGGATAAAAAATGCTGTATCTTCCTGTGCCGGCATCACATCACGTTTCACGAACCCTGTATCCGGTTTTACCGGTGTGGCTTCAGGTTCTATGCTGCCTGCAGCTGCTTTCTTATAATACATATCTTTTATCGTACCTGAAACGAGCTTTTTATCAGAACTACCCTTTTTCATCATGTTCATATTCCTTATCGCTTCCATACAGCCTGACCTTATGAAGATCACAACTGCAGCGATCATGAAAATGATCCCGGTACACAAAAGAACGATTATCATTTTATCCATCATCGTTTGCCACCTCTTTCATCCGTTCATCATGCAGATATCTTGTATCTACAGTTTCAGAAAGCTCAGCGATCCTTTTCATCAGTTTCATGCGTTCCTGACCGGTCCTGACATTTATCGTATCCATATCTTCAAGTATCTTTTCTATACTTGAAACGAGTTTCCGTATGTCCCTGCCGTCAGTACAGGCTACGATATCTGAAAGTTTGTTTTCAAGTATGCTGACTATAAGGCTTGCTGTTATCATTTTCTGATCGTTGGAAGTTTCTTTTTCCTTTAGCAGATTCACTGTCTTTGTAAAATCATTCATAAGTCTGCTGTATTCCGTTTTAGTTATCTCTTTAGTGAAAAAGCTGTCATTCACAATATTGTTCTTGTAGAATCTTCCTATATTGTAGTATATCTCAGCTGTATCGTAGTTTTTGTGATCCCTGGAGCTGCTGCTGACTATATGTTCAAAGAACGGCAGTGCTGCAAGTATCTTGTTTCTGACAGAGCTGTCGCTGCTGCCTTCATAATACACAAGATATGCTTCTCCAAGAGTGAAATTTATATCAGCATATGCGTCTGATCGTTCTGATAGCCCCGCAGCATTTTCGTTATACACTGAAAGGATGTCTTCACTTTCTTTCTCTGATATACCGTCCTCAGCATACTTTTCGACCAGCAGTTCATATCCTCTGACGTCAGCTGGTTTTATACTTATAGCCTTATGCAGATTATCTATATCTTTCTCAATATTTCCTGTTGCTGCTATCAGCGTATCATATTTCCCTGAACTTACTACAGAATCAGTTATGAACATTGCAAGCGAAAGCAGTATCAGTATGGATCCTATGATCCCCGGCAGTATCGCTTTCTTCAGTATGCTGTACTGCTTTGAGATGTAGCTTTCGTCGAACTTCTCATAATTGAACAATGCTTCGGCAGTTTCAGCTGCCGACTGGAACCGGTCTGCAGGTTCCGGCTGTGTGCATTTTTCGATTATATATTCTATGCCTGCAGACGTCCCCGGAGCTATCTGGCGGACAGGCTGCAGGGCATAGTAGGGAGGTCTTGGAACTTTATTTGTGAGCATCACATAAAGTGTCACTCCGAAGTTATATATGTCAGTCCTCTGATCGGTCTGACATGGCTGTCCATCGCCTTTGTCAAACTGCTCAGGTGCTGCATATGCTGCAGTCCCCAGTGCAGCCGTATCTTCATTTTTACCAGTCTTATATGTTCTTGCGATACCGAAGTCGATCACCTTCAATGAACCGCTTGGCTGCACTATTATGTTCCCCGGCTTCATATCACGGTATATGACCGGTGGATCCTGACTGTGCAGGTAAGCAAGCACGGAAAGTATCTCAAGACCCCACGAAACAGCCTGCTTCTGATCACAGGGTCCGTATGTACTCAGATATGACTTCATCGTCTCACCCTCGACATAATCCATGACGATATACCAGGCGTCATTTTCCTCGATTATATCAACGATACGTGGCAGTGCAGGATGGTCGAGATTTTTCATAAGCTCTGCTTCAACAAGCAGCTTGCTTTGAAAATCATGTCCGTTGAAAAGGCCCTCTTTCAGAAACCTTTTTACCGCCCAGTTCTTATTGAGTCTGATATCACGGGCAAGATACACCCTGCTCGATGCACCTCGCCCGACTTCTTTAAGAAGCTCATATTTACCGGCGACGACCTCATTCATCATGCTTTCACCTCTATAAGACAGGAAGTTATATTATCTGTCTCTCCGGCAGCAAGTACATATTCAGTGATATTATTCAGTTTATCACTGCACCCGGTGCAGTCTTTAAGGAAATCCACCATCTGACTGACTCTTATCTTATGTCTGAAACCGTCTGTACAGATCAGAAACATATCTCCAGGACCGTAATCGTTTGTATAAAAGTCCGGCCTGTTGGAATTTATGTCCCCGGTATCAAGTCCAATACATCTTGTTATCGTATTTTTCAGTTTGCTCTGCTGTATCGTTTCAGGCTCGACGCCATCATCAAGCTGCTGCTGGACCCATGAATGATCTTTGGTTATCTGAAACAGTTCACCGTCTCTCATAAGATATGCTCTCGAATCACCCACATTTGCTGCATAATAGCTGCCTCCATGCAGTAATAGCAGTGTCAGGGTCGTACCACCGAAATCAGCTCCCTGCTTACATATCTGGTCTGCCATAGCTATCTTATCGCTCCAGGCATCAGCAAGTGCCATACCGAAATATTCTGATCTGCTTATATATCTGAAATCTGACCGGAACCATGAACTGAACAAAAGCCTGCATATATCTGCAGCTGCTTCTCCCCCTGCCACGCCTCCTATACCGTCTGCGACCATACAGAAGACTGCTCCCGTCTCTTCATCCGATCCGATCAGATATCTGTCCTGGTTGGATTCTTTCATGCCTGTTTCCGAACAGGCTGCATAATCGTAACTAAACTTCATCATTTCCACCTAAAACTTCAAGTCTGAAAACAGCATTGGAAAACTTCAGTTCACTGTCCGGTCTCACTGCAATATCAAAACCTTCCTGGATACGTTTGCCGTCTATGAAAGTTCCGTTACGTGAGCCTACATCTTTTATCAGGACTGATCCTCCATTCACCGTTATCACAGCATGATTACTTGACACCGTATTGTTGTCTTTTATCACTATGTCTGATTTCCTGCTGCGACCTATGGTCGTATAGTTACCTAAGAGATGACTCTTTCCTGTTGCTTCTTCTTTAAGGTAGCAAACACGGCTTTTTTTGATGTTCGTACTGAGCACTGCTGTCTCTTCATATTCTTCATATAACTCTTCTCTGTCAGCGGCAGCAATCCTGTTTTCTGACGACACCTGACCTATAGCATTATCTGTATACATTTGCTCTGACTGCCGTGCCACTGTATCCGGCTGCTGCTCATGCTGTATAAAAACTGCACCCGGTGCAGTTTTTTGTGTCTCTTCACTGATATCATGCCTTGAGGTATCCTCTTTGAAATCTGCCCTGTAAGTATCAGGCATTTCTCCTGACGCATAAGACCGTCTGTTATCTGATCTGCCTGGTTCTTTATATGACTCGTTTTGTAAATTGTTTTTGAATTTCTCAAGCTCATCAGAAAAACCCATATCATCACCCTCTTTTGTCATTCTTAAAAGCAGTGCTTTGGCTGCTTTATATTTTTCAGCAAGTAATTCTCTCCTGATATGTTCAGCAAGATAGGTTATTTTTTTTTCATCTTCTTCACCATCAGTTCCTTCTTTCTTCTTTCGGAATATCGTTTTTCTATGATTTTCTTCCTTTTTATCTGATATGTCCTCATATCCTGTAAGTTCATCATACTGCCGGAAAGTATCTCCTTTATATACATATCCGCCTCCGAATTCATAGATCCAGAGTCTCCTGATAAACTCTTTCATGTCCATGCCTTCGACTTTGAAAAATGTCATGATGACAACAGGTACAGATGTGAATATCGTCATAAGTGACGCCAATGTAAGCGGCACATAGCATACCAGATCAAGAAACAGGAACGATATTATCGCAACAGCTGCCACTATAAGGGCATTTTTTACCTGCTGCACAGTCAGACCTTTGAAAACCTCAGCCTTGTACTGTTCTATATCCTCGTTTATAAGATACTGTCTGTGTTCGTCCATCAGTTGCCTCCTATCAGCCGCTCGAATATCGACTCTGCACCTTTCACAAAACCTATTACCGAAACGACTTTAACTGCAGCAACGATACCTTTGAAGATACCCGTCGTTGCCTTTCCTCCAAGAAGATCCACATCCATGAATTTAGCTGATATACATAGTGCTATGAGTATAGCCACATTGCTGAAAGCTGCAGAAATGAATCCTCTGAGCCATATGCTGGCTGATCTGTTTATACCGTGTCCTCCGGATATAGTTGAAAGCATCACAGGTGCAAGGCAGGCATACATTATCATCTTCATAAGTCGCTTCAGCCCGATGAACAGCAGACCGCCTCCGCATACAAGAAACAGTATGAAGAAAATAAGACCGAAAACGATGGAAACTATCGGTGAAGGGATCAGTTCCTGCGTCAGCTCCTTTGCTACACTTTCTTTTATCGTTATATCCTTTATATTGATCTTGAGTGCGACGCCTACACCTGCATGTACGATAACCGGCAGCCATCTTGATATCTGCGATACTGCTGCAACAGACAGTATCAGTCTTATGAACAATGATATATTTGCTTCTATGTTCGATATTTTTGTCAGATCCACCGATTCCCTGCAGTATCCGGCCATAAAAAAAACGACAGCGAATACGCCTGCTATCGTTGCCATCATCGTATATGTACTTCCGTTTATGATAGAGCTCCATGCATTCGAAAATGAGCTTGATACGCTGCCTGAGCCGCCTATATCCGCCATCAGAATCCTTGCAAGTGCTTCTGCACATGCATTATATGCCTGGATACCAAACTTGCAAAAGAAAGGCGATATCGGATCCTTGCCCTGAGCCATCTCCGTCAGAGAGTCCAGTATCCCTAAAAATACAATATTCATATCTCAATCGCCTTTAAACAAACAGTCCTACGATAGTTCCTATCCCTACCATGATCACACCTGCGACCATTTTTTTGATAGCATTAGGCAACGGTGCCGTATCATGCTGGAACAGTGCGGTACCCAGTTCAAAACCGCCCCAGCATAAAACAACCACACCTATTCCCGCAACCACACCTATTGAAAGATTTTTTAATGTAGCAAGCCCTTTATCAAGGCTCCCGATACCTGTCGATGCGATCAAGAACAATAAACTACATTGCATATATATTGATATAATACCCATCTGAATCTAAATTCTCCTTTTATCATATAATCAATTATTTAATATTGATGCACTGCATGCATCCTCTACAACATCGGATCGAGTTCATCCGAATAGATCTCTGTTACTTTTGAAATGATCTCGTCCTTGTTCTTTTCAAGCAATGAAGATATTTCCTCGGTCATCTGTTTCATCATTCCAGACACGTCAGAGCCTCCATTACCTGAAAAGTACGAGTGCAGGATATACGTTATATATCCGCTTTTTGTGGTGAATTTTCCTCCTTCTCTTTCGGAGATCCTCTTATACATATCATCATCAACATCTATCCATATCCTTTTACGATCTGCCATTATCTCACCTCCTGATCACAGGGCATAAAAAATAACCCTTATGATGCACCTGCATACTCAGGGTTATTTTTCTCTGCCCATTCTTTTAAAAGTTTTTCCATAACTGACTGTATCTCTGTATCATCCATATTCTTAGGAAAATACTTTTTCCTGTAATATGATGACAGTTTCCTGGGTTTTGATTTGTTTCTTTCTGAAACGATCCCCAGATATTCTTTAAGGTCTGCTACAGTTGCTTCTGCATCGACCTCTCTTAAAGACTTTGCTGTTTCTTCATTTATTCTGATACTGCTTTCTATTATCAGATCATATACGTTTTTCTGAAGCTGTTCATCAAGATATGAGATCTGTATCCCCGCTTTGAACGGCAGCTTTTTTTCATCTACAAGCACCATCAGATCATCTGTAAGATGCGTTATTGCGATATAATTGTTTATCGTCCGCTCCGATAATCCCATCTCTTCTGCGATCGTCTCTGCTGTGGTTTTGCCGACTGCACCCGGTGCAGTTTTTCTTTTCCCGGCTTTCTTCTTCATTGCATAATATTTCGCTGCGATAGCCTGTGCTTTTTCAGAGATTGGTATACCTGGTCTGTGCAGGTTCGAATCTGCAATTATTATGATCGCATCCTCGTCAGAAACATCTATGATACATACGGGGACTTTTTCCACACCGCTTTCTATTGCAGCATAGCGTCTTCTGTGACCTGACAGTATCTCTAATTTATCACCGTATGCTTTGTTTTTTCTTGCAATAAAGGGGACAAATACACCTCTGTCACGTACAGAAGCAATGAGTTCCTGCATTGCACTGTCAACTTTTATCGAATACATATTTTTGTCTGAAGGCACAAGTTCATTTA
>CAKQUI010000006.1 GCA_934277495.1 uncultured Clostridia bacterium
CTTTTGTCTCTGTTTTCGTTGGCTCTCCTGCGACAGCTTGTCTATATTATCAGATTTACACCGGTGTGTCAATGCTTTTTATCAATTATCTTCAAAAAACCTCCGGATAACTTCCGTCCTTGCTTTAATCCTCCAGCACTACATCTGTGCACACCTTGCCAGAGGCTAAAGCATGTTCTTCAAACCTGAGGATTCCGGCTGAACTTCACAACATCGCAGACCATATACGGTCACCGGGGCTTTCAAATAACTATTGCTCATCGGCTCTTAAAACAGTATGGTACACCTGCAGAGGTAAACACTGCTGGTGTCATGCTTAACTTTACATACTCCATCAGGACTGTCTGAAAATACAGCTGTTACCGGAGATATCCATATGGTGATCTCGATGTTTCCGGTATAAAAAAATCCCGTTGTTTATTTTTTCTGAACAGCAGGTTTGATTCTTCTTCCTTTTTCTGTTATCATTTAATAGTATTCGTTAAATTCACAACAATCTTAAAATGCAAAGGGGATAATCTTATGGATAAATCAGAACGGCGCAGAGAATATATAAAAAAGGCACTTACTGAATCAAACGTTCCTGTCACGGCTTCGCAATTCGCAGATATGCTTGACGTCAGCAGACAGATAATCGTCGGGGATGTGGCTATTCTGAGAGCTTCCGGAATGGATATCCTTGCCACCCCAAAAGGATATGTTTATATGCACGAAGATGAAAAGAGTTTTCCATATACAGGACTTATCGCATGCCAGCATGATTTCGACCAGCTTAGAGATGAACTTTATACGATAGTGGATTTTGGCGCCACCGTTATAGATGTAGCGATAGAGCATGCTGTATACGGTGAGATATCTGCAAAACTTGACCTTTCCTCAAGATATGACGTCGATAACTTCATGAACCGTATAGGTAAAGAAAAGAATTCTGCTCCCATCAGTTCGCTTACGGACGGCGTCCACCTGCACAGGATCGGCTGCAGGGACAAAGAGACTCTTGACCGTATAAAAGCAAAGCTTTCCGATATGGACATCGCAATACAGTAAGTATCAAAAACCTTCTTCGTACAGATAATATCATCAGAAGGAGGTTTTTTATTATGAGCAGAAACGATACAGTGCAGCTCCTGCAGCAGACAGGGAAAGGTCTTCACATGGCTTTGTTTTCCTTTGACGATCTGCTGGAATCTGTGCGCAACCCGGCACTCAGAAAAGTGCTTGAAGAATCCAGAGATGATCACAAGCGTCTTCTCAATGAAAATTCCAACAGCCTCAAAGGCCACTGGGAAAATGATAAAGACATTGGTATGATGACAAAGGCGATGGCGCATCTCAGCGCCGATATGAAACTGGATATGGAAGACAGCGACAGGGTCATAGCCAATATTATAACAAAAGGCTGCGACACAGGTATGCGCAATCTTCACAAATATATAAACCAGTATGCATCAGCGGATCTTGCTGCTGTCGATACAGCCAACAAACTCATCGATATCGAAAATAATCTCAAGGACAATCTCACTATGTACCTGTAACAGAGTCCCCTGTCGTGCTGATCTGCAGCAGTATATCCTGAATCCCGTTAAATACTGCGTCACGAAAAATGCATGACATTCAAAAAGAGGCATATCATATCTATGCCTCTTTATTGTTTCCGATATGTATCCCGGAGGAGCTCTTTTTGATTCTTCCCCTGATCACGAGGTTCTTTACTGCTCTTCTCCGTCTTTTATGATCGTGAGCAGATCAGAGAATACGCCGTAACCGGTCTGCTCCACTTCAGGTGATTCTTCTATTATAGTCATTGTACCCATCAGATCTGTAGTGATAGATATAGCAAGAGATGTTCCTGATACAGATGCATATGAATCATATTTTGATATTTCTTCAGGACATACCCTTACAACGACTTTACCGTCTTTATGATATGCTCTGCATATCAGTTTTATCACATTGCCGTCAGCCGCTGCTTTGTCTATAGCTTCTTTTGTTATGTCTTTGATACCGTGTATCTCAACGTCATCCGGTGTCACTCCGGCGTCCATCATAACGTTGGCAAGTACTACCATCTTAGCGGCAGCTTCACGCCCTTCTGTGTCATTATCAGGATTTGCTTCGATAAATCCGCGTTTTTTACCCTCTGATATGACTTCTTTAAGTTCACGACCATTGCCTATACCCTGAAGTACATAGTTTGTCGTACTGTTGAGTATACCTTTTATCTCAGTGACCTTGCACATCCTGAGATTTTCTCTGAATATGCTGAAGACAGGTGTACCGTCGAGAACTGTAGTCTCAAACAGGAATCTGCAGTTTTTGCTGTCTGCCAGAGTCTGAAGCTCCTTGTAATGCCATGCAAGAGGACCTTTGTTGGCACATATAACGTGCTTTCCTCTCTTAAGTGCAGTCATGATATGTTCAGTAGCGACATGTCCGCTGCTGTATTCCAGCGGCGTCATCTCAACAAGGACATCATATTCCACATCACGTGCGATATCCAGTGAATTCCTCTGAAGCATCGTCTCATTCATCTTAGGAAAAAAACCGTTTTCATCGAGGTGCATGAGAACTCTTTCAAGGTCTATCCCCCACGCATCCACAAGGTTCCCCCTTGTTTTTGTCGTTATCGCAACCACATTGACTGTGACTCCGTACTGCTGCTCTATTTCCCTCTTTTTGTCAATAAGGATCCTGGCAAACGACTGTCCGACGTTACCGAATCCCATTAAGGCCACGTTGATCTTTTTCATAAACACTCTCCTAATTTGTATTCTTTTCAAAGAAAAAAGGTACGGACGATGTCCGTACCTTTATTATAGCCGGTTTTATTTAGCTATGCAAGTTGCGATAGCCTTTTCGAAGATTTCGCATCCAGCTTCCAGCTGAGCGTCAGTTACGCAGAGTGGGCACAGGAATCTGATTACGTTTCCGTAAGTACCAGCTGATTCTAACATCAGACCGTTGTTCATAGCTTCCTGAACGATAGCGCCAACTAATGCAGCGTCTGGTTCTTTTGTAGCCTTGCTCTTAACGAATTCGATACCAATCATTGCACCAGTACCTCTTACATCGCCAACGCATTCATACTTGTCTTTCCAAGCGTTGAATTTCTTACCAACAACATCAGCAATGTGCATAGCCTTTGCAGGGTAGTCGTCTCTCTTCATTACGTCGATTACTGCCAGTGCTGAAGCAGCTGATACAGCGTTAGCACCGTAAGTACCACCGATAGTACCGCCAGGAACTGCATCCATGATCTCAGCTCTTGCAGTTACAGCTGATAATGGCATACCACCTGCGATTGATTTAGCAGTTGACATGATATCAGGAGCGCAACCAGCATCTTTGAAGTACTGTGAAGCGAACATCTTACCGCTTCTAGCCCATCCGCACTGTACTTCGTCACAGATCATCATGATGCCGTGGTCATCACAGATCTTTCTAACAGCCTTAACCCATTCGATAGGTGCAGGAATGAATCCGCCTTCGCCCTGTACAGGTTCGAATACGATAGCAGCGCATGCATCATATGGAGTAGCTTCGATGAATACCTGTTCCAGTTTTTCGATGTAGTACTTGATAGCTTCTTCTTCAGTCATGTGACCTGGAGCTCTGTAGAGGTTAGGGAACTCAGCTCTGTAAACACCATCAGGGAAAGGTCCCATGCCTACTGCATAAGCTTTCTTAGCAGTCATTGTCATTGTTAATGAAGTTCTTCCGTGGAATGCACCTGTGAATACGATGATGTTAGGTCTTCCAGTGTAGCTTCTTGCGATCTTAACAGCGTTTTCGTCAGCTTCTGAACCTGAGCAAACGAACATTGTCTTTTTCTTGTCGCCCTTTACAGGAACCATTTCGTTCATCTTTTCAGCTAATTCAACATACTTTTCGTGAGTTGTGATGTTGAACATTGAGTGGAAGAACTTGTCAGCCTGAGTCTTAACAGCCTCAACGCACTCTGGGCAGCTGTATCCGATGTTCAGTACGCCAACTCCGCCGATCCAGTCGAGGAAGATATTTCCGTCAACGTCTTCGAACATAGCGCCTTCGCCTCTTTCGATAACAGCTTTGTAAGCTGAACCGATTCCGTTAGGAACTGCAGCAGCTCTTCTGTCGATGATAGCTTTTGCTTTAGGTCCAGGTAATGTACCAGTTACGATTTTTGGTAATGCTTCTCTTAACATAATAAACCTCCATATGTTTTATGTATAAAAATTAATTTATATCAAGCTCTGAGAGCTTTCTGTAAAGTGTAGCTCTTGACAGCCCCAGTTCTCTTGCCACGATGTCCTTGACACCGTTGTGCTGTTTCAGTTTCTTTATGATGATTTCTCGCTCATAAGCCTTTATCTGTTCAGCAAGAGGCTTGTCAAGATTCCTGAATTTCACTATTTCTTCTTCTTTTTTCATTATCCTTGCAGGGACTTCATCTACATCTATAGTGTCCCCGAAGGCCATATTTGTACCGTATTCAACTGCATTTTCCAGTTCCCTGACATTGCCGGGCCAGTCGTGGTTGAGATATATCTCCTCCACCGCAGGTGAAAAACCGGTTATTTTCCTGTTCATGAATGCGTTGTACTTCCTGAGGAAGTGATACATCAGCATCTTTATATCCTCACGCCGTTCTCTGAGCGGCGGTATAGAAAGCGGTATGACGCTGAGCCTGTAGTAAAGATCCTCTCTGAATTTACCTTCTTTGATAAGCTTCTCGAGATCCTTGTTTGTCGCTGCTATGACTCTCACATCAACGACCATGCTCTTGCTGCCTCCTACACGTTCAAAGCGCATATTCTGGAGTACATGAAGTATCTTTACCTGAAGATGCAGAGGCATATCACCTATTTCATCCAGGAATATCGTGCCTCCGTCGGCAAGCTCGAATTTACCCGGTTTGCCTTTTTCGTTGGCTCCTGTGAACGCACCTTTCTCATATCCGAAGAGTTCACTCTCCAGAAGATTCTCAGGGATAGCTCCGCAGTTCACTGTCACGAAAGGATGATCGCTCCTCGGACTGGCATAATGCACGGCTTTGGCAAACATCTCCTTGCCGGTGCCGCTCTCCCCGGTGATGAGTACCGTGGAGTTGCCCCTGGCAGTTATGAGCGCCTGCTTCTTGGCGACCATTATCTTCTCGCTTGTCCCTATTATATCGTCTACTGTATTTTTTAACGCTCTCGTACTGAAATTGTACACGAGCTTCTGTGCTTCTGTAATATCTCTGAAAGACACCACCACGCCATCTATATCATCACCGTTGCAGAACGGTTTGACAGTAACGATGAAATGATGCTGACTCCCGTCCACCTTGAATATCTCTTCATTCTCAGTGTATCCTCGTCCTGTTTCCAGGACTTTTATCGCAGGACTTCCCGGCATCAGTTTGCTGATATGTCTGCCTATCAGATCTCTCTTGGTAGTGTCAAACAATGTTGCTGCACGATTGTTGCAGTGTTTGACATAGCCTTTCTGATCTAGTGCGAATATACCTTCATGTGTTGTTTCAAGCACAGTTGACATTTCGTTTCTTGAAACTTCAGCATTCTCCAGTATTTCCTGCTGATCAGCCTTTGCCGAAAGAAGATCTGCCATCTTCTCGACAAAGTCAGTCATGTTTCTGTTTTTGTCTGCAAGGATACGTTTCTGACTTTCTGAAAAAGCCACAAGACCTATGATCCCGATTATCCTGCCATCGAGGATGATCGGCGTGCATATCTCCGCAAGCTCTCCCGAAACAGTGTATCCCCTGCCGGTTATATCGTATGCCGCATCTGTCTTCGCATCGGCCACATACTGTGTGACCCCTGACCGGAGCACCCTGGCATACAGATAATCACCTTCGACATCACCGCCCTCCTCTTTCTGACCTATCTGGTCATGATAAGGGCCGGTACCGCCGACTATATTAAGTTTGTCATCTACGATCTCGACCTCGACACCCAGTGCTATGCTTATAGCTTCAGCTACCTGCTGCACACTATCCTGAATGCCATTCAATACTGACATCTTGCCATCACCTTCTAAAACATAATAGATTCACAATAGTACATATCTATTTTATCACAATGAGAGTACAAATTTAAAGACTTTTTCTCACTTTCGATATTTTTTTCTGTTTTGATCCGATGACGCAAGGAAGTATGCCGATCACGTCTATTCGTTATCACTTACTGCAGATCCAAGATTGATCGTGGATTTCTCAAGTTCCAGAACTATATTGTTTATCTGTGCAAGTTTCTCAGACGACATTCTGCCTCCTCCCAGTGCAAGACTGGTGTTGTACAGGATATCTTCTGTCCTTCTGTGTATGTCAAGCAGATTGTTTCTTATGTTGTTGACAGTCTCATCATCCACAGGATCGTCGACAGTCTGCTTCTCACTGACTATCTCATCTTTTTCGAGGATGAATTCCGAGTTGCCCTTCACTACTACAGGGTCATATCCCAGTTCTTTTCTGACTGTTTCTGCAAAATCTTCCTTCGCCTGCTGTTCGCCGTGGACAAGGAATATGTGTTTCGGTTCCTGTCTGAAACCTCTGAGCCATGCAAGAAGACCGTCACGATCCGCATGTCCCGAAAATCCTTCAAGATTATAGATCTCAGCATTGACCTGTATCTTTTCTCCAAACAAAGTGACTTCCTTAGCACCGTCCACGATCAGCTTGCCCAGCGTGCCTTCAGCCTGGTAGCCTACGAAGATTATGCTCGACTTGCTGTTCCACAGGTTGTGTTTGAGATGATGCTTTATCCTTCCTGCATCGCACATACCGCTGGCAGAAATTATGACCTTGGGTTCGGGATCACTGTTGAGCCACATCGACTCTTCGCTGGTCCTTGTGAATTTGAGATTCTTGAAGTCCAGCGGATTATCGCCCTTCATTATGAACTCCTTGGTCTCATCATCGAACACCTGAGCGTTCTTCTTGAATACCTCTGTAGCTGTTGTCGCCATCGGACTGTCAACATATACCATCAGATTCTCAAAATCCTTGCGGTATTCGCTGTCGCTGTCATAGACACGGTTCAGCTCGTATATCAGCTCCTGCGTCCTGCCTACTGCGAAAGACGGTATAACTGTAGTCCCTCCACGTTTGGCTGTTTTTCTGATTATGTCCATGAGTTTCTTGACATCCATGGAATTCTGCGGATGCAGTCTGTTCCCGTATGTCGTTTCCATTATGACATAATCAGCTTTCTTGATTATGGTCGGATTTCTCAGTATAGGTCTGTCCATGACTCCAAGGTCGCCTGAAAATACGATCTTGGATACATCATCACCCTCTGTGACCCAGAGTTCCGTTATGGCAGAGCCAAGAATATGCCCTGCGTCGTTGAACACCATCTTCATCTGGTCGTTCAGTTCCACCAGCTGATCGTACATGACCGGTTTCACGAACTTCAGTGAGTCAACGGCATCGTTGTATGTATAGAGAGGTTCGACTTTAGCTCTGCCGGCTCTCTCGTTCTTGCGGTTCTTCCATTCAGCTTCTTTCTCATGTATGTATCCGCTGTCCTTGAGCATAACATCGAGAAGATCAGCAGTGGCATCTGTACAGTATATATCACCTTTGAAACCACGCTTCACAAGAAGCGGTATCCTGCCGCAGTGGTCTATATGAGCATGACTCAGTATCAGCAGGTCTATCTCGGCAGGGTCGAAAGGGAACTCCTCGTAGTTGAGCGCTTCCTGAGCCTTGCCTCCCTGAAACTGTCCGCAGTCAAGCAGTATCTTGTGACTGTCTGTCGTTATCAGATGACATGATCCTGTTACTCCTGTCGATGCTCCACAAAATTGTATCTTCATAAATCCACCTCCCGAATATCCGTTTGTGAATTTTTTGATTTACTTCTTTCAAGGTTCATTATACTATCTGACGTATGATATTTCCATGAAAATATATCAGCCTCGAAAAAAAGAGATTACTATTTGCATCATTATGATGAATTTAAGCATGATTTTTTTTGTTTTTTCCAGAGAACTTTTGCCGTTTCGCCATCAAACTTTGAAATCCCTTGCAAATGCTTGCTTTCAGGCATGCCAACATTTGTATCAATCGTAATACATATCTGCTTTGAGCACGGCGTTCAGTGCTGCGGAAGCAACTGCTGTGCAGTCTTCAGCGGATACATATTCATCTTCACAGTGAGAGAGTCCGTTCCTCGTTCTTGCGAACAGCATCGTCGTAGGTATCATGTATGCACAGAACTGTGCATCATGACCTGCACCTGACAGTATCCTCTGCCAGCTGAGCCCCAGTTCCTCCATGGACTCTTCTACGAATCCTGTCAGCGTCCTGTCAAAATATACAGTGTCTCTGACCCACTGTTCCTCTATCTCACATGTACATCCGCACCATTCCTGCGACGCCATTTCCCGCAGTATCTTCAGTGCTTCTGCTCTTACTGCAGGATCAGGATGCCTTACATCAAGTGAAAACTCGGCGTCTGAATTGATGCATGTATGTATTCCAGGGTGTACATATATCTCTCCTGTAGTATATACGAACTCCGGCTCCTGGCCTTCGTTGAGTTCATCAAAACGCCTGTGCATCTCGCAGAGGAAGGTGGATGCTGCAAACAGTGCATCATGACGCTTTGCCATAGGGAAAGTGCCTGCATGAGCAGTGAATCCGTGGAAACGTACTCTGTAGTTGAACATCCCCATCACAAGCTGCACCGCCCCGGCTTCATTGCCGTTGTCTTCGAGTATCGGCCCCTGCTCGAGATGTGCCTCGAACATGGCGCAGTAACGCTCCGGGCTTATCCTGTTCTCTGCCGGTCCTCTGAAAGGAAATGCTGCCAGCGCCTCTCCGAAATCCGCATAGCGACAGTCATCTATAGGCTTTGAAGCCATCATCTTGTCGTATCGGAAATTAACAGCAAGATCATCAGGCAGGTATTCATTGCATATGATCCCGGATACCATTATAGCCGGCGGATAAAGTGCGCCTTCTTCGTTGGTCCATATCATTGCGGTCAGCGGATGCCTGTGGGGTATGCCCTCTGCAACCACCGTCTCCAGTATCTCCATGCCTGTCATGACTCCCAGTATACCGTCGTAATTGCCGCCGTTTTTCACAGAATCACAGTGAGACCCTACGGCTATACGTCTGGCATTGCTGTCCGTTCCTTCGATAGTGGCGTACATACATGCCAGATCATCACATTCGATCCTGGCGCCTATGGCTTCCATTCTCCTGCGGAATTCCTCCCTTGCCTGTTCGTCCTCCCTGGAAAGAGCATATCTCGTTATCCCGCCATGTCCGGCATCTCCGAAACGTGAAAATGCCTTTATCTTATCCGACATCCTTTCAATGCTGCATTTGTACATAGATCCTTCCTCCTTCTGTATCATACGGATGTGCCTTTTACGCACCGTTCCGTCCTTTCTTTTTTCGTGCTGCATCACTGCTGAGAAGTGCTTTTTCGTTTCAGCGATATGAAAACCCCTGCTGTGCATATCGCAGTGAATATTATGAATGTTGTCCTCATCACTTTTATTATCATTTCCGGCTCTGATGATGTCAGCGGTTCATCCGGCAGGTACAGTCCCACCGTTATCGTGACTGTGACCATGCTGATAGTATGCCCTATGGAACGCATCGTAGCCAGCAGCGATGAAGCGACACCGTAGTATTCTTTCCGGACACATGACATCACTGCATTGGTATTAGGCGATGAAAACAGTGAGAAGCCCAGTCCTGTCACTGCAAGAGCAGTCATTATCACTGCCAGACTTGTGTTTCTGCCTGTGAAAATGAATATGAATGTTCCTGCCGCACAGAATCCCATTCCGGCTGACGACATCCTGAATGGTGAGAACCTGTCCGAGAACCTGCCCATGACCGGCGTAAGCACTGCCATCACAGCCGGCTGCGAAACCATTATCAGCCCTGCCGTGCCAGGATCATATCCTTTTACTATCTGAAGATATACCGACAGCAGGTAACTTATAGCAAAAGTCGCACCGTAATTCATCAAGGCTGCAAGGTTAGAACACGCATAGCCTGCATTTTCCTGAAAAAGGGATATGTCCACTGCCGGGTCATCTGCTTTAAGTTCATACCACACAAACAGTATCCCTGTCGCCAGCCCTGCAGCTGTCAGTATCACCGGTACTGTGCCGCTGAGTATTTCCGAAAGCCCGTACATCACAAGAACTATGGATATGATATACAGAAGATTTCCTCTGATATCCAGTGATGCCCTGATCCGTCCTGTTTTTCCTGCTGTATCCGGCGGCAGTTTCTTTACAGCCGCTGCAAGAGCTGCCGCTCCCAGTATACCTGTCATTATGAAAATCGAACGCCATCCAAGGTACTGATCCATCAGTCCGCCGATCACCGGACCTGCAGAAAGCCCTGTGTAAGTCGACGCCAGCGAATATCCAAGGACCTGTCCCCTCCTGCCGGAGGGAAACGCTCTTATCAGTACGGCTACATTAGTGCTGAATATCATTGCTGCACCGACGCCCTGCATTATCCTGGCTGCAAGCAGCATGACGAATGAAACCGAGGCTGCCGATATCCCGCAGCATGCAGTGAATATCAGTATACCTGCTGAAAGGACTTTTTTCATAGATGTTATGTCTGCGAGGCGTCCTGTCGGCACGGAAAATGCCGCTACTGCCAGCGTATATCCTGTTATGAGCCAGCCTGCTGCCCCTGCGCTGATACTGAACTGCCTGCTTACAGCCGGTATCGAAAGATTCAGTGCACTGCCTGTGAAGGTGGTGATAAATGCTGTTATCACCACCACTATAAGCGTGACTGTCTGTGTCCTGTCTGCCTTTTCCTGCCCTGTACCAATGATCCCCTTCATACTCTTACTGCCTGAGCCTTTCTGAAAATATATCCTGGTACTTATTATACACCTTACATCATATCACGATACAGATAAAATATTCTTTGCCTTCATCACTTATTTTCTGAAGGGATTTCTGCATTTTCACTCTTATGTTGTCGGGAACAGATGCGATCTTGCTTTCCATCTGTTCTGCCACCATCTCGTACAGCGATTTGCCGAAGATATTTGTGTTCCATATGCCTCCCGGAGATTCTTTCATCTCTGTCCTGAGGCTTGATGCCAGTTCCTGGGACTGTTTTTCACTGCCGACAACAGGCGACACCTCAGTGGTTATATCGGTCCGTATCATATGCAGCGTAGGTGCTTTGGCCGTGAGTTTGACTCCGTATTTGCTGCCCTGTCTGAACACCTCCGGTTCGTCAAGAGTCATTTCACCAAGTTCAGGCTGTACTATGCCGTATCCGCACTGCTGTACCTGCTGGATAGCGCCTTTCAGTTTATCGTATGCTTTCTTGGCGCTGGAAAATTCTCTGAGCATGGCGAAGAACTCACCGTCTCCCGATATCTCTTCACCCATTATTTCAGTGATTATACGGTAATACAGATTTTCTGCCAGGTCAAGTCTTACCTTTATCTCGCCTGTTCCCATATCTGCACTGCGGACTTCAGTGCTTTCAACTATCTGCCCGTCTGCAAGATCCTCTGCTGTGGCGATAACGTCTCCTGCATCATTGAAATTCTCCGCCCAGTGCTTTATATTCGCTATCAGTCCTGATTTCAGCCAGTGGTCTGTGCCGAGTCCTTCCACATATCCCGGCAGCTGGAAGATGACTTCACGCACCGGAAAACGCTGCAGCAGCATCCCCATGATCTCATCCAGTTCTTCTCCGGACAACCTTGCGCAGTCAGCTGCGATCACCGGCACTTTGTAGGTTTTCATCATTTCACGACATATGTCTGCCGTCTGGCTGCTGCGGGGTCTTACTGTATTGAGTATGACGACGAATGGTTTTCCCAGCTGCGAAAGCTGCTCTATGACACGTTCCTCCGCCTTGAGATAGCTTTCTCTTGTCATTGTGCCTATGGATCCGTCGGTAGTTATGACTATGCCTACAGTGGAATGATCCCTTATGACTTTCTCTGTACCTTTTTCCGCAGCCTGCTCGAAGGGTATCTTTTCATCGCTCCAGGGCGTCGATACCATCCTGGCTCTGCCGTCTTCCATATGTCCCGCTGCTCCCGGTATCAGATATCCCACACAGTCCACAAGTCTTACTTTCATGTGCATATTGTCCGACACCTTCAGGGGTGCGGCTTCTGCCGGTATGAACTTGGGTTCTGTAGTGGTTATGGTCCTTCCGGTGCCGCTCTGGGGCATCTCGTCGAGTATCCGTTCCTTTTCATACACGTCGGTAATGCCGGGCAGCACCATCAGTTCCATGAATCTTTTTATGAATGTAGATTTTCCAGCCCTTACGGGGCCTACTACGCCTATATAGATATCTCCGCCCGTCCTTTTGCCGATGCTTTCATAAATGTTTATCTTCTCCAAAATAAAAACCTCCCCGTATTATCAACTGTAAATCACTACAGTATATTGGGAAGGTCATGTTTTTATTCTTTATTTTTTGACTATCCTGCCTGTCATGCTGAAAGTCCTGCCTTCTGTTATCTCCACATCGACTATCTGCCCTGTGAGCTCCGGGTCTCCGTCGAAATCCACGAGCTTGAAGCCCTCTGTACGGCCGGTGAGTCTGTCCGGATCTTTTTTGCTTGGTCCGTCTACCAGGACTTTTTCTATACGGCCCGCATAGACAGCATTTTTCGCTGCACTGCTGCTGTTGATGACGTCCACGAGCCTGTTGAACCTGTCATGTTTGACTTCTTCGGGTATCTGGTCCTCGTACTCCGCTGCAGGAGTGCCCTGTCTCACCGAATAAAGGAAAGTGAACGCCGAGTCATATCCGACTTCTTCTGCCAGGGAAAGAGTCTGCTGGAAATCCTCTTCTGTCTCTCCCGGAAAGCCAACTATTATATCGGTGCTTATGGTTATACCGGGCACTGCTTTCCTGAGCTTTGTCACAAGCTCCAGATACTGCTCCCTGGTGTATCTCCTGTTCATGCGTTTGAGCACCCTGCTGCTGCCTGACTGTACAGGCAGGTGTATATAATCGCACAGTTTGTCGCAGTCCACATATGCCTGTATCAGCTTGTCTGAAAGATCTTTCGGATGTGAGGTCATGAACCGGATACGTTCAAGTCCCTCTACATCGTTGAGCATGTATATAAGATCTGCAAAATCGCAGACTCCGCTGCTGCTCTCGCCTCTGTATGAGTTGACATTCTGTCCCAGGAGCGTTATCTCCTTTACTCCGTCTGATACAAGATGTTCGACTTCTTTGATTATATTTTCAGGCGCACGGCTCTTTTCTCTGCCTCTTGTATACGGCACGATGCAGTATGTGCAGAAATTGTTGCATCCGAACATGATGTTCACGAACGCCTTGTGTCTGTAAAGTCTTTTTGCAGGAAGCCCTTCGATTATATCGCTGCTGTCCTCAAGCACTGCCAGGACTTTCTGCTTTTCTTCTGCTACTTTGACAAGCAGCTCCGGGAACTGGTGTATATTGTGAGTGCCGAATATGATATCCACCCACGGATACTTGCTTTTCAGTGTGTCTATGATGTGCTGCTGCTGCATCATGCATCCGCATACGCATACGATATACTCCGGATCAGCTTCTTTAAGCTTCTTCAGCTGTCCCAGCGTGCCGAAGAAGCGCTTGTCGGCATTGTCCCTGATGCTGCAGGTGTTTATGATGGTTATGTCTGCTTCTTCTTTGCTGAAAGCCTCATCACAGCCCCTTTCTCTCAGCATACCTGCGATGGTCTCTGAATCATGCTCGTTCATCTGGCATCCGAATGTTATGATATTGTATTTCCTGCCTCTAAGTAAATCCATATTGTCAAATCATCCTTGTTCGTGTTTTTTCTCTCTTCCCATGAGCATACCTACCGCATCTGCAGCCTTTATCTCTCCCTTTATGACTCTGTATATGGCTTCGGTTATAGGCATCTCGACATTTTCTCTCTTTGCCAGTCCGTATGCAGCTTCTGTGGTGAACATACCTTCCACTACCATGCCTACTTTTGCTGTTGCCTCATCAGGCGGCAGACCTTCTCCTATCATGATGCCGCAGCGTCTGTTCCTCGAGTGCATGCTGGTACATGTCACGATAAGATCTCCTGTTCCTGTGAGCCCTGCAAATGTCTCCGGTTTTGCACCCAGCACAAGTCCCAGCCTTGTTATCTCGGCAAGACCTCTTGTCATAAGGGCTGCTTTGGCGTTGTCGCCGAATCCCATTCCGTCGGATATGCCTGCTCCAAGAGCAATGATGTTTTTCAGCGCTCCTCCAAGCTCGACTCCGATAACGTCTTCTGTAGTATAGACTCTGAATCTGTCTGTCATGAACAGATCCTGTATCGCTTCAGCTGCTTTGAGATTTTCAGATGCCGTAGCAACTGTTGTCGGCAGCCTGCGTCCCACTTCTTCTGCGTGGGAAGGCCCTGACAGCACCACGTATCTGTTCATATCCAGCTTTTCTGCTGCTATCTGCGACATACGTTCCAGTGTCTTCTGTTCTATACCCTTTGCAACATTCACGATCAGTGCATCTTCCCTGATATAAGGCAGTGCTGATGCCAGAGCGTCCCTGAAATGCTGCGCCGGTGCTGAGAAAAGAACTACATCTGCATCTTTCAGGGCGTCCGCCACATCATATGTTATATTTATGTTGTCATCGAGGTGCACGCCCGGAAGGTAGTCTGTATTCTCTCTGTGTTCATCCATGGATCTGAGGTGTCTTTCGTCGATATCCCATATCCTGACATTATTTTCCTTTCCGGCAACCACTGTGGCCAGTGCTGTGCCCCAGCTGCCTGCTCCTATGATACCTATCGTCTTCATAATATCCGTCCTCCTGTGTCTATGGATTTCTGCGGTGCGATTTTTTACTGCTCCCTGTTTTTTTCTTTTCGAAAATACTCATCGGAGGTTCCTGCCCTCTGAATATCCTGGCTATATTCGACCTGTGCTTTATGATAACGATCAGTGCTATCACTATACTAAGCGGTGCGAATCCCGGCTCCAGCCACCATGCCAGGAACGGGAACGCTATCGCTCCGATGATGGACCCAACAGACATACGTTTTGTCACAAGCACTGCGATGACTACGATGCCAAGCACTGAAAAGCCCAGTGCCGGGCTCAGCCCAACAGCAGCTCCGAATATCGTAGCGACGCCTTTGCCGCCTTTGAATCTGTATACCACCGGCCATATATGCCCTATGAAAACTGCAAATGCACATATGTATCCTGCCAGTTCTCCTCCGGCCAGTGTCCCTGCCACTGCTGCAGCCACGCCTTTAAGGACGTCGACGATGAGAGTCACTGCTCCGGCTTTCTTTCCCATGACACGCAGCGCATTCGTTGTCCCTGCATTGCCGCTTCCGGCTTTTTTGATATCTATACCTCTGGCTCTTGCCATAAGTGTAGATGGCGATATGTTCCCGAGAAAATACGCCGCCAGTGCAAAAGCTGCAAGGATCAGCACATACTGCCACATATACATCGAATCTGCACCGAAAGGACCTCCGGAGGGGAAGAACAGCATATCGCTGCCGTCCGGTCCTCCTATTATTACGATATCAGACATCTTCCTTTTCCCCCTTTTCTCTGAATACGAATTTCAGAGAAGTGCCTTCGAATCCGAAACCTTCTCTTATCTTGTTTTCAAGATACCTGGCATATGAAAAATGCATCAGCGGCCTTGAGTTCACTTTGAAAGAGAACAGCGGCGGCTTGACTCCCACCTGCGACACGAAGTATATCTTCAGGCGCTTGCCCTTGTCCGAAGGCGGCTGTTTCATCATCATCGCATCGCTGATAAGGCTGTTGAGCTGTCCTGTCGGCACTCTCATGGCTCTGTTTTCTGCAACGTACTTTGCCATTGCGATGACATTGTCCACACGCTGCCCCGTCAGTACGGAAATGAATACCGATGGTGCGTATGACATGAAGGTCAGCTCTCTTGCGATCTCTTTTCTGAAGTCGTTCATGGTGTTGGTCTCTTTTTCTATCAGATCCCACTTGTTCACTACGACTACTATGCCTTTGCCCGCTTCATGGGCTATACCTGCTATCTTCTTGTCCTGCTCTGTGATACCTTCCTGGGCATCTATCATCAGCAGACAGACATCACATCTTTCGATGGCGGCGACAGCTCTGAGAACGCTGAATTTCTCAATGTTCTCGTTGACTTTGCTCTTTCTTCTTATACCGGCTGTATCTATCAGCAGATACTTCTCACCGTCTTTTTCGAAAGGCGTGTCTATGGAGTCTCTCGTTGTTCCTGCCACCGGCGACACGATAACTCTGTTTTCGCCCAGGAGTTTGTTGATAAGTGACGATTTGCCTACGTTCGGCTTGCCTATCATGGCTATCTTTATATCATCGTCCTCCTCTGTGCCTGCTCCTTCAGGGAAACTCTCGATTATCCTGTCCAGCAGATCGCCAAGATTCAGCATGTTGGCAGCCGACACCGGCACCGGCTCGCCAAGTCCCAGTTCATAAAAATCATAGAAATCGTCCGGCAGTTCTTTTTTATCTACTTTGTTCACTGCGAGGATGACATTTTTTCCGGTCTTCATCAGCATCGAGGCTACTTCTCTGTCAGCTGCAGTCAGTCCGTCCCTGCCGTCCACCATGAAAAGTATCACATCTGATGTATCCATTGCCATCTGGGCCTGCTCACGCATCTGTGAAAGTATCACGTCCTTGCTGTCAGGCTCGATGCCGCCTGTGTCGATAAGCGCAAAATGCACTCCCGACCACTCGGCCTCTGCATATATCCTGTCTCTTGTGACTCCCGGCGTATCCTCCACGATGGATACACGCCTGCCTACTACTCTATTGAAAAATGTTGATTTTCCTACGTTCGGCCGTCCTACGACAGCCACTAATGGTTTACTCATCAAAAATTCCTTCCGCAAATTCCTCTGGATCAAATTCCTTCAAATCTTCGATTCCTTCACCTACGCCTATGAATTTCACTGGCATATTGAATTCGTCTGCAATAGTAACTACTATACCACCTTTTGCAGTTCCGTCAAGTTTTGTCAGGACGATACCTGTTATATCGGCAACGTCTCCGAACTCCTTTACCTGGGAAACGGCGTTCTTTCCTGTAGTGGCGTCTATAACAAGCAGATTTTCTCTGGATGCTTCAGGATACTCCCTGCCGATGATTTTGTTCATCTTGTTCAGCTCATCCATAAGATTTTTCTTGTTCTGAAGTCTGCCTGCTGTATCGCATATCAGCACATCGATGTTCTTCGCCTTTGCTGACTGGATTGCATCATATATGACAGCAGATGGATCTGCGCCTTCCTGGTGTCTGACTACATTGACTCCGACTCTCTCGCCCCATATGCAAAGCTGCTCTGATGCTGCTGCTCTGAAAGTGTCTGCCGCTGCAAGCATAACTGTCTTTCCTTCGCTTCTCAGACGGTGTGCCAGCTTGCCTATAGACGTAGTCTTGCCGCCTCCGTTGATGCCTATCATCAGGATCACCAGAGGTGTGTCGTCACAGAGTTTCAGGTTCTCATGCTTGTTCATCAGTTTTGCGATTATCTTCGCCAGCCTTGCTTTTATCTGATCCGGTTCTCTCAGGCGCTCTGAATTTATATCGGATCTAAGTATGTCAACGATCCTCATCGTAGTCTGCATACCTATGTCTGATGTTATCAGTATCTCTTCAAGTTCATCGAGGAAATCTTCATCTACAGTCACTCTTCCTGTAAGTGCCTCGCCGATCCTCTGTGAAAGTTTACCGAAAAATGATTTCTTTTTTTCTCCAGCCATATCTGATCTCCTTATGTATAAACAGCTGTACTATATCGTAAAATCGTCTGACATGCTCAGTGAAAGCACTTTTGATATGCCTTTTTCCGGCATGGTCACTCCGAAAATGGCGTCTGCATGTTCCATTGTGGACTTCTGGTGCGTCACCAGTGCAAACTGTATTCCTGTCAGTGTCCTGAGACAGTTTATGAACCTGTCTATATTGGCATCGTCCAGTGCGGCCTCCACCTCGTCAAGTATACAGAAAGGCGTCGGTTTGGCCTTGAGCACTGCAAACATCAGCGCTATTGCCGTCATGGTCTTCTCACCGCCGGAAAGCAGGTTGATGTTCTGCAGCTTCTTGCCCGGAGGCTGTGCCACTATATCTATGTCTGAGCTCAGAGGGTCGCTCTGGTCTGAAAGTCTCAGTTCGGCGTGACCGCCTCCGAACAGCTCTCTGAATTTCTCTTCGAAATTGATGACGATAGTATCGAAACTCTCTCTGAATTTCGTTTTTATCGTTTTGTCCATATCCTCTATCATCGCTGTCAGATCGTCTACAGCCGACTGTATGTCGGCCTGCTGTGCTGTCAGGAACTCGTACCGCTCCCTGACGGTCTCGTATTCCTCTATTGCTCCGGTGTTCACGTCGCCCAACTCTCTGATGCGGTTCTTTATGGATTTGTTTTCTTTGACTGCCGATGACATGACGAAGTCTTCACTTCTGAAATCCATCGCCTGTATATATGATATCTCAAAATCCTCCCACAGCTTGTTCTTGTATGTGTCCAGCTGCGTCTCGTTTCTGGCATTCTTTATCTCAAGCTCGTATTTCTGATCCTGCAGACTCCTTATCCTTGAGTCTGCCGCTTCTTTTGATGAGTTGAGTCCTGCCAGTCTCGAAGTGACGGCGGACTTTTCTTCTGAAAGATCTGCCAGCTCCGATTCGAGACGGCTTTTCTCGCTACGCTTCTGCTCTGCTCTGGCCATGCTTGTCTCATCGCTGTCAAGGAGCCTGTGTTTCTCTGCCCGAAGCTGTACAAGCTGCGATCGTTTTTGCTCAAGTTCTGAAGTGAGCTCCTGTATCGTGGAATCTATGCGTTCCTGAGTTTCACCGGCATATGCCATATCACGCTCACAGCTTCCAACTGCTATCCTGGCAGCTGTCACCGATTCGCTCACGTTATCGAATTCTGCCTTGCGCATATCGTATTCGCAAAGCTTTTCGCTGCTCATCTGCTCGGCTTGTTTAACTGCATCCTCGGCCTGTTTTATCTTTTCTCTGAGCCTTTCGATGTTTTCGCCGGCAGCTGCCTTTTCTGAAGCTATGACTTCCAGCTCTCTTTCCACTCTGTCGCTGCCGCTTTTAAGCTCTCTCAGCATATTTTCTTCAAGTTCACTTTCGCCCTTTTTCAGATCGAGCTGCCTCTCTGCATCTGCTGTCTTCAGTCTGATGTCCTCTATCACCTGCTGTGTTTCAGATATCACGTCATGGAGCCTGCCAAGCTTCGCTGAGGACTGCTGCAAATCCCGGCTGCCTTCTTCAAGCTGCTTTGCCATAGATGCTATCTCGGCCTTCCTGTCCAGTATATTGGCCGTCCTGTTCCTGTATCTGCCACCTGTTATAGCTCCGCCGGCATTTATGACTTCGCCTTCTAGGGTAACGAATCTCATCCCTCCGGAATTCTTGGACATCCTGACTGCATTGTCCATAGTGTCCGTTATGACTACTCTGCCCAGCAGATAATTGAATATATCCTCATATCTGCTGCTGTAGCTGACACAGTCAGGACCGAATCCTATGAATCCGGGCATCTGTGCCAGCCGGCTGTCTCTCTGGCATCTGCCTCTTACTGACGATACAGGGAGAAAAGTCAGCCTGCCTGCTTTACTGTTTTTAAGTGATATTATCGCTTTTTTAGCACTGTCATCGTCTTCACAGACGATATTCTGGAGCGCTGCACCAAGTGCCGTTTCATATGCGGTCTCGTATCCTTCCGGAACATCTATGAGCTCTGCCACTACTCCATGGATGCCTCCAAGACCTGACTTCATGACATGCCTTACGGCATGATTATAACCTTCGTAGTTACTTTCCATCTCTTCAATGGTCTTTTTTCTCGATGAAAGCTGTCCCAGTGAGACCTTCATCTGCTGGACATGTCCGGAAAGATTTTTTTCTTCCTGTTTACTGTCGATCAGCACTTTCTGTCTTTCTCCAAGCTGCTGTTTAAGATCTTCAAGCTGCTCCTGGAGATTTTTTCTGTCCTCTCTTATCCTGCTGAGTCTGTCCAGGATCTCATTGTTCCTGTCTGCACTGGTGTCACGCTCGCCGGTCAGTGTCATATGCCGCTTGTCCAGAGTCTCCAGCATCATCTCTATGCTTTTTATCTCGGCTCTTGCCTGTCCTGCTGCTGAGGTCTGTTCGAAGATCTCGTTCCTGTATTCTTCTGCCTGTTCCATCAGCAGCGACATATCAGCCGAAAGTACATCATAGCCTGCTGATTTTTCTTCAAGCTGCCGCTTTGCTGCTGTCAGTTTCTGCTGTATCTGCTCTCTGTTTTTTTCGGATTCGCAGCTGCTTATGCGGGCTGCTCCGATCTTTTCTTCAAGACCTGCGATATCGTGTTCTGTCCTGCTGATGTTCTCCTCTGCTGTGCTTATACGCTCCCTGTCTATACTGCTTCTGCTCAGGGCTTCATTCAGTGCCTCTACAGAAGCCATCAGCGCTTCCTGCGTGCCGGCATGCAGTGTTTCCAGTTCTTCAGATCTCCTGCTGCATTCAGCGATCTGTGCTTCGACGTCAGCACGCTGTCTGCCGGTACTGTCGAGTTTCTGCTGCAGTTCATCGAGATCTTCTCTGATATATTTATTTTTCGATTCGATATTTTCGATATTTTTCAGTGTTATATTTATTTCAAGTTCTTTGTACCTGTCCCGGAGCCTGATATACTCCTTCGCCTTGATGCTGTCTTCTCTCAGTCCGTCGATGCGTCCCTCTATCTCTCCGACTATATCTTTGACACGCTCCATGTTGGCAGCTGTAGATTCCAGCTTTCTCTCCGCTTCGGCTTTTTTAGTGCGGTACATCACGATGCCGGCAGCTTCTTCGAATATCTCCCGGCGGCTCTCCGTCCGGCTGCTGAGTATCTCTGATATCTTTCCCTGTCCTATGATGGAATATCCGTCAACGCCGATGCCTGTATCCATGATAAGTTCACGGATGTCTCTCAGCCTGCACTGGTTTCCATTTATGTGGTACTCGCTTTCTCCGGATCTGAACATACGCCTTGTTATGGCTACTTCTTTGTAGTCTATGGGGAGGCTGCCGTCTTCATTGTCTATAACAAGCGTCACTTCCGCCATCCCTCTTGATTTCCTGCTGGATGTACCTGCAAAGATGACTTCCTCCATCTTGCCGCCTCTGAGCATCCTGGGGCTCTGCTCCCCCAGCACCCATCTTATGGCGTCGCTTATGTTGCTCTTGCCGCTGCCGTTTGGTCCGACTATGCAGGTTATGCCTCTGTCGAATTCGATGGTCACCGGTTCTGCAAAAGATTTGAAGCCATGCATCTTTATTTTCTTAAAGTACATCATGCTCCCTTTCCAGCATCACCCTGGCGGCCTCCTGTTCGGCCTGTTTCTTGCTCTTGCCGCTGCCCAGAGCCTTCCTCCGTCCGCTGACCCTGAGTTCGACTTCGAAAGTCTTGTCATGATCTGGTCCTGTTTCGCTGATGAGGACATATCTTATGTCGGTTATTTTGCGGCTCTGCAGCACTTCCTGAAGTTCTGTCTTGTAGTCAGTCACGATATACTTGCCGTGGCGTGTGTCCTCTATGACTTCATCGAACAGCTTCAGTACCATGTCTCTGGCGGCTTCAAATCCTCCGTCGATATATACTGCTCCGATTATCGCCTCCATCGCATCAGCCAGTATGGATTTCCTGTTCCTGCCTCCGCATTTCTCTTCTCCTTTGCCCAGTATGAGATACTCGCCCAGTGAGATTTTCTTAGCTTCTTCTGCCAGAGATTTCTCGCATACCAGTGTAGCTCTCGTTCTTGAAAGGAACCCCTCTTCCTTGTCCGGAAAGATCCTGAACAGCTTTTCTCCTATTATCGCATCGAAAAATGCGTCTCCCAGGAATTCAAGCCGCTCATTGCTCTTTCCTCCTTTGTTGTGTTCTTTGACATATGAGCTGTGAGTAAGTGCTGTGATCAAAATAGACTTGTCCTTGAATATATAATTTATTTCCTTTTCAAATCTGTTTATCTGATCCTTCATCGATATTTCTACTCCTCTTCTTTTTCTATACTCTCTTCAAGATCCAGCATAGACTGTCTGATTATGTTCACCACATCCTCTTTTGCATATGGTACTGCCTTGAGTATGGCGTTCTTTACAGCTTCTGCATTTGATGAACCGTGTATCTTGATAACCGGTCTGTTGACGCCCAGTACAGGAGCTCCGCCATATTCTGCATAATTGAATTCTGATTTCAGTGATGAAAGCTGTTTCTTCATCAGAAGTCCTGCGATCTTTGTCTTTGTTGTCTCCATCATCTTGCCTTTTATCAGCTTGAGGATGTCCCATGCCAGGCCCTCTGTGAGCTTCAGGATGACGTTGCCTACGAATCCGTCGCAGACGATTATATCGCATACTCCGTCCGGAAGCTCCCTTGCTTCGACATTGCCGACAAAATTGACAGGCGCATTTTTCAGTCGTTTGTATGCTTCTTTAGTCACGCCTGTGCCTTTGCTCTCTTCTACGCCCAGGTTCACAAGACCTACTCTCGGATTTTCCCTGCCCAGGACCTTCTCCATGTAAATGCTTCCCATCAGACCGTATTCCACAAGGTTGTGGGCCTTTACTTCAGAGCTTGCACCTGCGTCCAGCAGCAGTGATGCATCGCTTCCGCCTATGCATGGATATACGCTGGCAAGCACTGGTCTGTCTATACCTTCTATCCTGCCGAGGATCATCCTGCTTCCTACCACGAGAGCGCCGGTATTGCCGCCTGATATCATGACGTCGGCCTCTCCGTCCCTCAGCATGTTGAGACATACCACCATGGATGAATCAGTCTTGCGCCTGATGGACTTCACCGGACTGTCCTCCATGGTTATTACTTCTTCTGCGTTCACTACGACTATATTGCTGCCGCTGTATCCGTTTTTCTCCAGCTCTGCGTTTATTTCATCCTCTCTGCCTGCGATGTAAATCGTATCGTCTATCAACGATGCCGCTTCAACTGCTCCTGCTACGACTGTAGCCGGTGCTTCATCTCCGCCCATGCCGTCTATAACTATCTTCATATCGTTTCTCCTTTCGCTGCTTATGCTATCTCAGCAGACCGATAAAATCGGCTGTTCTTTTTTCAACGTCGTCTGCCTTGAATACCGACGAACCCGCTACAACGATGCCTACTCCTGCATCTGTTATCTGCTGTACATTGTCGAGGCTGGCTCCGCCATCTATCTCTATCTCGAAATCAAGTTCCCGCTTTTCTCTGATGGCTGTCAGTTCACGGACTTTGTCGAGGGCTGAAGGAATGAACTTCTGTCCTCCGAATCCCGGATTGACTGACATTATCAGTATCATGTCTGCATCTTCAAGAACATAGTCCAGAGTATTCAGCGATGTCCCCGGGTTCACAGCGACTCCCGCTTTGATACCATGGGACTTTATGTGCTGTATCGTTCTGTTTATATGTGTACAGGCTTCTGCATGCACTGTGATATACTCCGTGTTATCTGTTACAAAATCGTCTATATATCTGTCCGGATCTTCGATCATGAGATGTACGTCGAAAGGCAGCGATGTCTTTCCGAGAAGACTTTTCATCACTGCCGCTCCGAAACTGATATTGGGTACGAAATGTCCGTCCATGACGTCGACATGGACCAGATCAGCTCCTCCCCGCTGTATCTTTGCTGTTTCTTCTGCAAGACGTGAAAAATCCGCCGATAATATAGATGGTGCAAGTTTTGCCATGTTGTTCTCCTTTATTATCAATACTGTCTGCTTTTTTCGATCTCTTTCAGCATTGCGATATATGAATCATATCTGCTGCGATGTATCTTTCCTTCTTCAAGAGCCTCCAGGACTTTGCATCCCGGTTCTGCCACATGTCTGCAGTCATTGTATCTGCAGTGGCCAGGTGTTCCTGCTATTTCAGGGAAAAGATGCTGCAGCTCGCTTTCATCTGCGTCCAGCACATCGAATGAAGTGAATCCCGGCGTATCGAAGATCATACTCCCGTCAGTGCCGTCTATCGTGAAAAGTTCAGAGTGTCTTGTGGTATGCCGTCCACGCTCCGACTTCCTGCTTATGGTGCCGGTGTCGGCTCCTGCATCAGGTATGAGCCTGTTCAGGATAGTTGATTTGCCTGCGCCTGAAGGTCCTGCCAGCGCCACCTTGCGGCCTCGGATATGTGCCTTCAGTTCATCGAATCCCTTTCCTGCTTTGCTGTCGAGACAGACAACAGGATATACCGGTCCATATATATCTTTTATCAATGCGATATTTTCTGCTGCTTTCCTGCTCTTCCTGTCTTCATTATCTGCAAGATCACATTTATTGATGCAAAGTACAGTTTCTGTCCCTGCTTTTTCCGCCATCACAAGAAATCGGTCTATTACTGTGAACACCGGTGCCGGCTTTGCAGCTGCTGTTACTATCACGAAGCAGTCTACATTGGAAATGAACGGCCTGATGAAGCTGTTTTTTCTGGGAAGTATCTCTGTTATCAGACTGTCGTCATTGTCAGGTATCACTTCCATGATGACTTCATCACCTACTGCCGGTTTTATATTCCTCTGCTTGAATATCCCGCGTGCTTTGCATCTGTATACTGCATCGCCGGATTTTACATAATAAAATCCGGCGATTCCTTTTACTATTATGCCTCTGAGGCTGTTATTACTGTCTGTCATGATCAATCATCATCGTCATCGCTGTCATCAGATGGCTGTACCGGCTGAGGAGGTGCTGTAGGCTCAGGTCCTTTGCTGACTCTGACTCTGACACTTGTGCCTTTGTCGAGCTGAGCGTTGGCGTCATACTGCTGCCACATCACTTCTCCCTCTGCATATGTGCTGCTGTAGTCATAGCTCTGTTTACCCATTTTGAGTCCTGCATTGCTGAGTGCCGACTGTGCGTCGCTCAGACTCTTTCCTACAAGATACGGCATAACGGCCTTTGACTTTGAGCCGTCGCTGACTACGATCTTTATCTTCGAGCCTTTTTCTGCAGATGTACCGCCATCCGGCGTCTGCCTTATTATCGTGCCCTTTTCTTCTTCGCTGGCTTCGTAGCTCACAGAACCCATCTCAAAACCTGCTGCTGTTATCGTTGATTCTGCATCGCTTTCCATGCTGCCTACCAGGTTAGGCACGGAGCCTTCGCCCTTGCCTTTGCTCACATGCACGGTGATGGTGTTTCCTTCTTTTATCTTCTCGCCTGCCTGCGGGTTCTGAGACACTATCTTGCCTGCTGCCACATCTTCGCTGACAACCCTGCGGCCTTCTTTTATCTTCAGATTTATGTTGTTGTCTTTAAGATATTCTCTGGCTTCCTGGACAGTCATTCCTTTGAAGGATCTGACCTCAACCTCTTTGCCACCGAAAAGACCAAGTGCTGCTGCGACGATCACTCCCAAAAGGATCGCTGCCGCCACTGCTGCACATATAACGATCAGACGCTTTTTCCTGCTGGCAGGCTTTTTCTTTTTTTTCTGTTTGTTTTTTTTCTTTCTGTCGTCTGCACTGTCTTCCTCACCGTCATCATAATCGGTCTGAGCTATAGGAGATCTTGCAGTCTGTCCGCCGCCTCCGTTGTTTCCGCCCATCAGTACTGAATTGCCGACTACACTGCCTACAAATTCCAGATTGTTAAGTGCTTCTATCAGTTCATCGGCTGATGTGAACCTGTTCACCGGATATTTGTCCGTACATTTCATTATTATGTGCTCGAGAGCTGGCGGTACGCCTTCTACGATTTTGGACGGCGGCACCATCTCTCCGTTTATATGCATCAGTGCGATATTCACCGGATTGTCTCCGTCAAAAGGCACTCTGCCTGTGAGCATCTCGTACATCACTATACCCAGAGAGTATATATCAGATTTTTCATCCACATATCCGCCTCTTGCCTGTTCCGGCGAGAAGTAGTGCACTGAACCGATTATACCTTCTGTATTATCCACGATAGTTGCGGCGTTCACTGCCTTTGCGATACCAAAGTCCGTTATCTTGGCTGTGCCGCTTGGCGTTATCATTATATTGTGAGGCTTGACGTCTCTGTGTATTATATGATTCTTGTGTGCGAAAGAAAGTGCTGCCGCTATCTGCTTCGACAGTATAATGACCTTTGGATACGCCATAGGTCCCTGTTCATGTATATAGTCGCTCAGTGTCTTTCCTTCGATGAGTTCCATTACTATGTAGTGGATATTGCCTTCACGTCCTACGTCATATATATTTACGATATTGGGATGTGACAGGCTTGCTGCCGCCTGCGACTCCCTCCTGAAACTGTCTATGAATTTATGATCATTGATGAACTGAGGTTTCAGGATCTTTATTGCTACAAATCTGTTGAGCAGTTTATCCTTTGCCTTGTATACAACAGACATACCGCCCTCTCCGATCCGCTCGAACAGTTCGTATCTGCCCGCAAGTACCTTAGTGGCCATTCTTTCCCTCCTAATTTTTTATATCTTCAAACACACAACTGTGATGTTATCTCTTCCGCCTGCTGCCAGAGCCTTATCGACAAGAACACAGCACAAATCATTCATGCTGATATCCTCGTTCATCGAACTTATCATTTCGTCCTCGCTGACCTCTCCGTAAAGGCCGTCTGAACACAGCATGATTATGTCGTCTCTGTGTATATCCAGTCTGTAAAAATCCGGATCTATATATGGTTCTGCACCCAGTGCCTTGGTTATTACATTCTTCTGTTTGTGATGTCGTGCTTCAGCCTCAGTGATCACGCCCTGCTGCACGAGTTCATTGACATATGTGTGATCAGTTGTTATCTTCAGCAGCTTGCCGTCTCTGAACAGATATGCTCTGCTGTCTCCCGCATTGGCGATATATGCAGTCATACTCCTGATATATGCCATAACGAGAGTTGTTGCCATCCCACTGTTTGCTGCATTCTCTATACCCATCCTGTATATCTTCTCATTTGCGATGTTAATGGTTTCCGATAGATACTCAAAGATTTCTTCGACACCTCTGCACTGTGACAGATCATGTTCATTGACATATTCCGCTATCTCACTGACTGCAGTGCCGCTGGCAACCTCTCCGGAATTGTTTCCTCCGACACCATCGGCAACTATGTATACATCCTGTCCCGGGATAACAAAGCAGGCGTCCTCATTGTTTTCCCGCACAAGACCTTTGTTGCATTTAAATCCTATCTGCACCATTATACTACTATACCCTTTCTGTTTCTAATGCACATCCTTTCAGCAGACCTGCATCTGCATTTCTGCTCTACAGCAGACTGTCATCTTTCTTCATAACACATATATAGAATCCGTCTGTTCCGTTCACATTAGGAAGCAGAAGCATTCTTTCTATCTTTTTGAAAGACGGGTTCCTTCTGACAAAGGCATCCGTCACTTTTTCATTTTCTTCAGGATTTATCGTACACGTACTGTACACGATAGTGCCTCCCGGCTTGACATAGGAAGATGATGCTGAAAGTATGGCCAGCTGTTTCTTTGGCAGCAGGATCATATCGTCTGTATATTCTTTGTATTTTATCTCAGGTTTCCTGCGTACTACTCCAAGACCGGAGCAAGGCACATCCACCAGGACTCTGTCTGCCTTCTGGAACATGGATGAATCCTCTCTGGATGCATCCCATGACCTTGTCTCGACATTGGTGATACCAAGACGCTTCGCTTCCTTGTCTATAAGATCGAGTTTCCTTCTGTATATATCCGAGGCTATGATCCTGCCTGTATTGTTCATTCTTTCTGCAATGGCCATGGTCTTGCCGCCGGGTGCAGCGCACATATCCATAACAAGCTCTCCATGCTGCGGATCGAGCTTTTCAGCTACCAGCATGGAGCTTTCATCCTGCGGAGTGAACAGTCCCAGCCTGTAAAGTTCCGACTCTATGAGCCCGCTTCCCTTGATATGGAGGGCATTGCTGCATATATCTCCTTCTGTAACTTCGAAACCGCTTTCTTCGAGTTTGGCAATGAGATCCGGTTTCATTATCCTCAGCCAGTTGAGCCTTATCGTGGTCGGTGGAGTTTCATTGCCTGCTGCAAGCAGCTCTTCAACAAAATCAGAACTGTAATGTCTCAGCCAGAGTTCAACTATCCATGGTGCATATGAATATTTCACCGAAAGATATCTGACTTCGTCTTCGCTCCTGTCAGGAAGTTTGAGCTGTATCTTCTTGTTTATATATGCTCTAAGGATACCATTCACAAGCCCGTCTTTACCTCTGCAGTATCTTTTTGCAAGCACTACCGACTCATTGACAGCTGCATATTCCGGCACCGAATCCATATATCCTATCTGATAAAGTCCCATCCTGAGTATCGTCAGTTCGTTTGTCCTGAGGCTGTCGACACCATTGCTGGCGAGCATATCTATATAGTAGTCCAGGGTCAGCTTATGCTCCAGGACACCATATACTATTTCCCTTACGAACGCCTCGTGGTTAGCCTTCGTCACAGCGATCTGATGGTTCAGTGCAAGGTTTGAATATGACTTTTTCGTTTCTACGTCTACAAGTGTGAGAAAAGCGGCTTTTCTGTTGATATCCATTAATCACGCCCCCTAATCATTAATAATCTGATCAATTGAAGTACTGCGGTTGCAAGTGCAGCGACATAAGTAAGCGCTGCAGCTGATAAAACTTTTCGGGCTCCTTTTATTTCTGTCTGGTCTATTATACCAAGCGACGTGAGCTGCTGTACAGCTCTCCTGCTGGCGTCGAGCTCAACAGGAAGTGTCACCAGGTGGAAAAGCACGACTACTGCGAACAGCAGTATGCCTATATCGAACACAAGATTGCCTGTACTCATGCTGCCGAAAGCAGTTATGGCGAATCCTGCAAGTATCATTATCCATGATGCTGTCGATGCAAAATTAGTCACAGGCGCCATGGCATTCCTGAATCTCAGCAGGCTGTAGCCTCTGCTGTCCTGTATCGCATGCCCTGATTCATGTGCGGCTATGCTGACAGCTGCGATCGATGTACCATTGTATACATCATTGGAAAGGCTCATGGTATCATTTACCGGGTTGTAATGGTCCGACAGGACTCCCGGAGTTATGCCTACCGGCACGTGATTCAGGCCGTTGGCGTCCAGTATTCTCCTGGCAGCCTGGCTTCCTGTTATCCTTCGTCTATTGCCTATGCGTGAATACCTGTTGTATGCACCTTTTACTTTCATCTGTGCATAAAGTGTCAGCACCACTGCCGGTATCAGCACTATTATCGTAGGGTCAAACATTCCAAAATACATATATAATCACCTCTTGATTGACATTTTATCCTAAAACTGTCCCTATTTCAATGGAATTGCCCTTTAAAAATTCTCTGACTGCCACTCTTTTTTTGCCCGGCATCTGTATTTCTGTGACTTTCAGTACCTTTCCGCCGGCAGCTATGCTTATGCTGCCGTCAGATACATCTGTGACAGTACCGTCAGGTCTGCCGGTGGTTTCATCCGAAGGCTCCGCTTTCCAGAACTTTATCATGCGGTCGCCGTCATAGGCATATGCCCCCGGCCACGGGTCGAAAGCTCTGATAAGTCTTTCGATCTCCTGAGGAGTTTTAGAAAAGTCTATATGACCTTCTTTTTTTGATATCATGTGCGCATATGTCGACTCGGCATCGTTCTGTTTTTCAGGTGTGATCTGGTCGAGTCTTGAAAGTGTGTCCACCAGCAGCTTCGCACCCATGACAGCAAGCTCGTCGTGCAGCTGCTGACCCGTCTTGCCTGCAGTCGTTGTTGATACCTTTGCCAGCATGTCACCGGTATCGAGACCCTTCTCCATATACATTATCGTCACACCTGTATACTCGTCACCTGCGATTATGGCCCGCTGGATCGGCGCCGCTCCTCTGAATCTCGGCAGGAGCGATCCGTGTATATTGAGGCAGCCGTGCTTCGGTATCTGCAGCACTTCCTCCGGAAGTATCTGTCCGTATGCCGCCACAGCAATGACATCAGGCTCAGCCTCTTTCAGTCTGTTTATGAACTCTGTGTCATTTTTGACTTTTACAGGCTGCAGCACCTCGATACCAAGCTCCATGGCTTTTTCCTTCACCGGAGGGAATTTCACTTTTTTGCCTCTGTCCCGCACCGAATCCGGCTGAGTCACTGCAAATAATATATCGTGACCCGCTTCATTCAGCGCTTCGAGAGCCGGTACAGCGAAATCCGGTGTTCCCATATATACTATCTTCATTATTATGCTTCTCCCTCATCGGTCAGTTCATACATTTCTTTTGCCTTGTCCGTGTAAAGGATACCTTCAAGATGATCGAATTCATGACACATCACGATGGCTTCGAAACCTTCGAAGTCGTATTCCTGCATCTTACCATTGCGGTCAAGACCTTTTATCTTTATCTTTTCAGGTCTTTCCACCAGACCTATATATCCCGGCACTGAAAGACATCCTTCTTCGCTTTCCTGTGTTCCCTCAAGCTGTATTATTTCAGGATTTACAAAGCAGTAAACGCTGCCGGGAGCCGGTTCAGCTACGAACATCCTTCTCATCATGCCGATCTGCGGCGCTGCAAGTCCAACGCCTTTCGCCTCCCTCATAGTATCGATCATATCGTCAAGGATCATTCTTATCCTGTCATTCACCTCGTCCACTTCTCTGCAGTGCTTCCTGAGAATAGGGTCTCCTTCTACAACAATATTTCTAAGTGCCATTTTAACCTCCTGATCATATCATGTGAAACTGTACGGATTGATATCCGCAACTGCCGTATATCCTTTTTTCTTTCTGACTGTATCTTCGTTTTTTATATCAGCTATGATCGCTGTATACTCATGCCGCCTACCGCTGGGGCATCTTATCAGCATGGAGTATCTGTAGTTTTCTTTTATTTTATTCAGATATGCTTCCTGCGGTCTGAACACGTTGTGCTGCTCCTCCGGCCTCATTCGCATCCGGATCCTGTCGTACCAGTCCTCAGCACCTGTCCTGACAGCGTCTTCACTGCTTCCTGTAAAAAGTATCCTTATCAGATCGCTGTAAGGAGGATTGCACATATATCTGCGTAGTTTGTCCTCGCACTGGTAGAATCCTTCGAAATCCTGCTTTGCTGCAAATTCCAGTGCATAGTGTTCGGGTTCGTAGGTCTGTATCACGACCTGACCTTTCTCATCGCCTCTGCCTGCCCTGCCTGCAGCCTGTGTTATCAGCTGGAAAGTCCTCTCCGGAGATCTGAAATCCGGTATATTCAGGGAAACATCTGCTGATATTATCCCCACAAGGCCTACATTCCTGAAGTCAAGACCTTTCGCTATGATCTGCGTCCCTATCAGTATATGTGTCCTGCCTTTGCGGAAATCGCCGAGTTTTCGTCTCAGCTCGCCTTTCTGCCTGACAGTGTCAAAGTCTACCCTGTCTGTGCTGTATTCACTGAAAAGCTCTGAAACAGCTTCTTCCAGCTGCTCTGTACCACTGCCGAAAAAACGAATGTAACGGCTGCCGCATTCAGGACATACAGCCGGGATATCTTCTTCATATCCGCAGTAATGGCATACTGCTTTACCGTCCTGTCTGTGATATGTCAGCGACACGCCGCACTCAGGACATTTTGCCACATATCCACATTCCCTGCATGAAATGAATGTATAATATCCTCTCCTGTTGAGGAACAGCATTACCTGCCTGCCTTCGGACAGGCATTTTTTCATCTTTATGTAAAGCTCATTGCTTACTATGGAGCGGTTGCCGCTTCTCAGTTCCTCCCTCATATCCACCATGGTCACATCGGGAAGCTTCACTTTGTTGTAGCGCTCGGTCATTTTTATTATCCGGAAAATGCCTTCAAGCCCCCGGTGATATGTCACCACCGACGGCGTAGCGCTGCCCAGGACCAGGACGCCATTGTTGTCCCTGTCCCTGACCCGCTTCATAGCCACTTCAACAGTGTCGTATTTCGGAGTGAAGTCCGACTTGTATGTGGCTTCATGCTCCTCATCCAGAACTATCAGTCCTATATCCTCAAGAGGTGCAAAGACCGCAGATCTTGCACCTATTACGATCCTGACCCTGCCGCTTCGGATATTCTGCCACTGGTCGTACCGTTCGCCGGCTGTCAGTCTGCTGTGCAACACTGCTACCATGTCACTTCCGAACCTTGCAGTGAATCTTTCCACCAGCTGTCCTGTCAGAGATATCTCCGGCACCAGTATCACCGCTGTGCGTCCCAGTTTTACAGCCTCCGAAGCTGCCCTTATATACACTTCGGTCTTTCCGCTGCCTGTGACGCCATGAAGCAGAAAACTCTCATGCACCCCTGACCTTACAGCTCCTCCTATCTGGTCAAGAGCATACTGCTGCTGACTTGTCAGGACTTTTTCTGTATCGGATTCACCGGCATCCTCGGACACAGGGTCTTTCTTTTCCCTTCGCTTCGCTTTGCTGCCGGCCGGAGTGAAACATTTCACAGCATCTATATATCTGCACAGATAGCGTTTCTTCATCCATACAGCTGTGCGTATCATCTCTTCTGTCAGAGAAACATCTTCATCGACGTCTTCGACCGGCCGTACTTTGTCTGCGATGCCTTCATCGACACTTTCAGAGAAAGACATGACATACGCCTCTCTCAGCCTGCTGCCTCTGGCAAAATGGACATATACCCTGCTGCCGATGCTGATATTTTCATTGTCGCATGAATATGTATAAAATCTGTCTGTATTATCGCTTCTGTTGTCTATTACAAGCTCCGCATATCTCATATATCACTGCCCGAACGCCTGTCTACAGCAGGAAAATATTGTTTCTGCTGCATTCCTCTATCATATCATCAGGCCAGATGGACGCCTGTACTTCGCCTATATGAGCCTTTCTCAGGAAATACATGCAAAGTCTGCTCTGACCTATACCTCCGCCTATAGTATAAGGAAGTTTTTTCTCAAGGATCATCCTGTGAAAATCCATATCACGTCTTCCGTCTTCTCCTGCTTCTCTGAGCTGACGGTCCATCGCCTCTTCATCCACTCTTATACCCATCGAGGATATCTCGAATGCTCTGCCCAGTATATCGTTCCAGAGGATTATATCACCGTTGAGTTCCCAGTCGTCATAGTCCGGCGCTCTTCCATCATGCTTTTCGCCTGACGCCAGCCTGCCTCCGATCTTCTGGATGAACACTGCACGCTTTTCTTTTGCGATGGCATCTTCCCTCTCCTTAGGAGTCTTTTCCGGATACATATCTTCAAGTTCCTGAGATGTTATGAAAAAGATCTCATTTGGAAGATCTGTTCTGAGGTCCTTGTAGAGCCTGTTGACATAGTCGTTGAGGTTTTTCAGCGCTGTATAAAGTGTCTCCACAGTACTTTTGAGGTATTCCTCTGTCCTGTCTTCTTTATTTATCACTTTCTCCCAGTCCCACTGGTCCACATATATGGAATGAAGGTTGTCCAGCTCCTCGTCTCTTCTTATAG
This sequence comes from uncultured Clostridia bacterium, assembly GCA_934277495.1. Taxonomy (GTDB): domain Bacteria; phylum Bacillota; class Clostridia; order Peptostreptococcales; family Anaerovoracaceae; genus Lentihominibacter. Next base: position 33,387 of record CAKQUI010000006.1, read on the forward strand.
CGTTCATATCTGTGTAAAGACCTGTACCGGGCTTGAAGTCGTATCTGCCAAGAGCCATACGCTTCCATTTTGCCAGGGACTGTACGATCTCTACAGTCTTTTCACCCATGTCTTTTACTGTGAAGCTGACAGTTCTCTCAACACCGTTGAGATTATCGTTAAGACCAGTTTCAGGAGCTACGAACAGCGGCGCTGAAACACGTCTCAGCTGCAGGCCGTATGCCAGTTCCTGCTGGAAGAAATCCTTTATTTTTTTTATTGCTCTCTGACTTTCCATATAGTCGATTACAGGCGTATAGCCCTCAGGAATGATTGCTTTTCCCATTTTTCCGTCTCCTATCTTTTTGAATATTTGCATCCGCAGTAATTCTGTCGGTATAGATCATATTTTTTTGAAAGCTCTATCGAACGTCTGAAGCCGTCCTTTTTCTTGAAATCTCTGTCAAGGAATGAAACTCCGTATTTCAGTGCCAGTTTACGTCCGATACCTGAAATGGTGCCGTAGTTCTTGTGGGGACTCACCGTCAGGGTAGTGCCAAAGAAGTCATACCCTTTCATGCTCGCAGTCTCTGCTGCTTTTTCAAGCCTCTGGCGGAAACATACGGTACACCTCGCTCCCCCTTCAGGTTCATCCTCAAGACCTCTTGTGATCTCAAGGAAATCCGCCGGTCTGTAATCCGGCTCCATATATCTTATGACAAATCTGCCAAGGTTTTCTCTGTTGTACGCTTCGATGAATTTCTTCTGGGCACTCCGTCTTCTCAGGTATTCCTCTTCTTCGGTTATGCAAGGATTGTAGAAAAACACAGTCAAGTTGAATTCCTCTGCAAGCCGTTCCACCACAGCCGTACTGCAAGGACCGCAGCAGCTGTGCAGCAGGACTGAAGGTCTCTCAACAGTCTCACCGAAATCATCAGGAGGCATCTGCGCACTGTCCTCACAACACACACATCCGCATCCCATATCAGATTCACATTTCTTTCTGTCGAAAACCATTTAACTTCCCCCTGAAAAAACGTATAATTACTTTTATCGCAATAAAACCGCCATTTTGTTTTAAGAATGTAAGTTTTATTCTAATACGGACCCCAGTTTTAATATTAAGGTGTTGTTCGTATTGCAATAAAAGCTTCATTTTTTTATAATTAATGTAGCTTTTATTATAATATGAACTTCAATTTAAAAATTAAAGGTTGTTCATATTGCAATAAAACTATCACTTTATTTTAACAATTGTAAGTTTTATTATAATGCGAACTTCTGTTTTAATATAAAATGTTGTTCGCATTGCAATAAAGTCTTCAGTTTTTTTATACAATTGTAGACTTTATTATAACACAAATCCAAAACCATGCAAAGGAGATTATAAATGCACGAAACTGTGAAAACTCCGGTAGTTGATGCTCCTGTCATATTCGATACTTCTGACGGGCAGCAGCTCCGTATAAATACTGTAAATACTTTTCTCAAGAAGCATTTCGGAAGGAAGATGATCAAGCTTTCACTGGATGGCGGTTTCACCTGTCCCAACCGTGACGGAAGCAAAGGTACAGGCGGCTGTCTCTTCTGCTCTGCCAGCGGCTCCGGTGATATGGCCAGTGGCTCCGGCGATATCACAGCCGATCTCAGCAGCCAGATAAAACTCCTTTCGGATAAATGGCCCGACGCCGGATATCTGGCGTATTTCCAGAGCCATACCAACACCTACGCACCTGTAGATGAGCTTCGCAGCAAATTTTATACAGCGCTGGAATCCCCCGGCATCTCAGGCATAGCCATAGCAACAAGGCCTGACTGTCTTCCGGACGATGTCATCGACCTCCTTGCAGAAATAAACGAAAAAACATTCATGTGGGTGGAACTGGGGCTGCAGACGATACACGAAAAAACAGCAAAAGATATGAACCTCTGCTATACTGTCAGAGATTATGATAACGCTGTAAAAAAACTCAGCAATAAAAAAATCCCTGTTGTCACCCACCTTATCCTCGGACTTCCGGGCGAAAACAGAGAAATGATGCTGTCATCTGTCAGACATGTATGCAGCAGCGGTATTTCCGGCATAAAGCTCCATATGTTCAATCTGGTAAAAGGTTCCCGCATGGAGAAACTATATCCGGAATATATATCATTTTCTTCGATAGAAGAATACACAGATCTGGTCATCGAAGCTCTGGAGCTGATACCTCCTGAGATCGTAGTACACAGGATATCAGGGGATGCACCTCGTTCAACGCTCATCTATCCTGAATGGAGCTATATGAAACGCACCATACTGAACAATATCCATAAAACCATGCGTGAAAGAAACACATGGCAAGGCAGACGGTCTACTCTTTAGGACCCAGACGACCTTCATTGTAATGCTTCCTGCATAGAGAAACGTACATATCGTCTCCGCCAACCATTATCTGTTCGCCGCTTTTGACGAATTTGCCATCAACGACTCTGGCTACCATTGTGGCCTTCCTGCCGCACCAGCATATAGTCTTGATCTCTTCTATTTTATCTGCATAGATAAGCATATAGTACGATCCCTCGAACAATTCGTTCCTGAAATCGTTTTTCAGACCATATGCAAGTACAGGGATATTGAAACTGTCAACTATCTCTATAAGTTCCTCCACGTGATGTTTTTTCAGGAACTGACATTCATCTATAACTACGCAGTCTATAGGCTCCACATTGTTCTCACGCATGAAGATCTCCAGTATATTGGTATCTTCATTCACTATCGTAGCTTCCCTCTGCAGTCCTATCCTTGATGTTATGACGCCTTTCCCGTATCTGTCATCGACGCCCGGAACAAGAGCCAGCACTTTCTTGCCACGCTCCTCGTAGTTGTACGCTACCTTTATGACTTCGATGGACTTTCCTGCATTCATCGTACTGTATCTGTAATATAACTGTGCCATCAGATTTCCTCCTGTATGACATTCAGAACAAAGCATACCGCCGTAACTATCCCAGGATATAACATAAACCTGCAGGGCAAGCCGTACAGATATGACTATATACAGGACCACGCTGCATAAAGCCGCAGCAGACAGCTTTGATCATATTTTCCTGATATAGAAAAATAACCCCTCGGACATAGTCAGCAAGAGATTATCTTTATTAATAAGTGGTGCCCAGACTCGGAATCGAACCAAGGACACGGGGATTTTCAGTCCCCTGCTCTACCAACTGAGCTAT
>CAKQUI010000007.1 GCA_934277495.1 uncultured Clostridia bacterium
GCTATGAAAGTAACACCTTTCATACCGCTGTCTATCATTCTATTAACTGCGTTACATCCGCCGCCGCCAACACCTATGACTTTTATTTCCTGCAGCGTAGAGTCATTTATCTCAAATTGTAACATCCAGAAGTACCTCCCATGCTTATAATTAACTTATCATACGTTATAATTTGTATTATAACATATAAATTCCAACGAGTACACATTATTTTTCAGGTTCAAAGGAGCAATAATCATTGCTTCCTATGCTCACTGCCCCACGGTCCTTTCCTTTCTGGTACAGATCGTATATCACGGACTTGAGGGTTTCATTTTTGATGGCGTTCATGAAATTGCTGTACTGGCCCCGGCATCTGAGTTTACTGTATACACAGGCTTCTATCATGCTGCCGTCCATATCTATGGTTTTGAAGTAAAGATCCCCGTCTTCAGCAGCTTTTATGAGCTTCATCACCTTGCTGTATGCCGAGTTTTCTTTTACTTTTACAGTGTCTCCGACTGACGCCTCCGTGACTTTGACTCCCGATACAAGAGTTATGTTCCTTGCCTTGCTGCTCACTTCGAGCACCATGCCGCTGTTGTCTGTAACGACGTATTTGCTGCCCATCTTCAGCTGCGCTTTGCCGCTGCGTTCTGTTACTATTATCTCGATCTTGTCCGGGAGTTTTCTCTTCACTTTCACGGATTCTATGTAAAGATTTTTTTTGATCTTTCTCTGTACCAGCCAGGGATGCGTGTCGAAAATATTGTCACCGGTCTTTATACCCGAAAGCCTGACAATAGCTTCATCCGTGATCTCTTTATTACCGCCTACAGCTATGCCGTTCACATCGAAATAGTCTGTATGCAGCCCTGCATATACTCCTGCAATGACCGCTGCTATGATGATGAACTTCAGCAGATATCTTTTTTTATGTCTTTTTTTCTTTGTTGCAGTTCTTCGTTTCCTTCTCATATTCCTCGATCTCTCCACCCAGCTGTTTTACTTTTGAGACAAGTCTGCTGTACCCTCTTCTGATATATCCTGTGTTCAGTATATCTGTTGTCCCTTCTGCCATCAGAGCTGCCGATACAAGTGCTACACCTCCTCTGAGGTCCTCAGCTTCAACGGTCGCTCCATGCAGCAGGCTGTTATCTTTTATTATAACTTCTTTTCGCAGGATTTCAATATCTGCGCCCATTTTTCTGAGCTGTTCGGTATATCCCAGTCTGTTTTCGAAAATATTTTCTCTTATACGGCTGCCTTTGCCGCATCCGGTAAGAAATGTCACCATCTGGGGCTGCAGATCTGTAGGGAATCCCGGAAAAGGTGATGTATCTATATCTGCATATATTCCTGAAAACGACCCCTGCCTGACGCTTACGCCTCCGTTACAGAACATGACATCCATGCCCGCCTGCTGAAGTATGTCTGTCAGGACCTCAAGATTCCTTTCAGATACGTCTTCGAGGAATATATCTCCGCCTGTACCGAGAGCCATCAGGATATATGTGCCTGCTTCTATACGGTCTTCGCTGATCCTGTATCTGCAGCCTGTGAGCCTGCGCCGGCCTTCTATTCGTATGGTTCCGGTCCCTGCACCCGTGACACGCCCGCCGCAGCAGTTGATATATCCCTGCAGATCCGCTATCTCCGGCTCTCTGGCACTGTTCCTGATGATAGTCACGCCTTCTGCTGCAAGTGCAGCCATCATCAGGTTTTCTGTAGCACCTACACTGGGATAAGGCAGCATGATATCTGTCCCTTTCAGGGCTGCTGCCTCTATGTATATCCTGCCTCCTTCGCTATGTATCACAGCTCCGAGCTTTCTGAGTCCCTCAAGGTGTATATCTATCGGACGGCTCCCTATCCTGCATCCTCCCGGACTGGTTATCACAGCTTCTCCGCACCTTGCAGCAAGTGCACCTGCAAGAAAGACGCTTGATCTCATTTCTTTCATGAGCCCATCTGGTATACTGCAGTCTGATATGCCTGAAGCATCCACTGAAACATCCGTGCCGTCACGACATATCCTGCATCCCAGTGCTTCGAGTATGCTGATCATACTGTCCACATCAGATATCTCAGGACAGTTTTCTATTATGCTTTCTCCTCCCGCAGCCACAGCAGCTGCAAGCACAGGAAGAGCTGCATTCTTCGATCCTTCCGTCTTTATGCGCCCCGACAGTTTCCTGCCGCCTTTTATCTGATATCTTCCCAAAAAAACACCTCCAAGCATTATCAATAATATGCCGGAGGTGCATCATCTGTTACTTCGATACTGACTCGAATATACGGTCACATATTATGCCTGCTGCTCTGACAGGTGCGCAGGCTGCACTTTTTTCTGCCATATCCTTCAGTACTTCCGGGTCGTTTTTCAGTTTCAGTATTTCTGAAACCAGTGTTTTCTCATGAAGATCTTTTTCTTCTATCACGACTGCACCGCCTCTTTGTGCCACTGACATGGCATTGAAGAACTGATGGTTTCCTGTTACCACCGGAGATGGTATGAACACAGCAGGTTTACCGCACATGGTTATCTCAGCGATGCTGAGCGCACCGCTGCGGCTTACTACAAGATCAGATGCCATGAGATATTTCGCCATGTCATGTATATATTCTATCAGTGTTATATTGTCTGAAAGCGTGACTCCCCGGTCTTCAAGCTCCTTATGTATGGCATCGTAATAATATCCGCCGGTGGCCATGAATATCCTGAAATCACTGACACCGTTGAAATTCCCTATCACGTCCATCATTGCCTTGTTTATCTGACCTGCACCCTGGCTGCCTCCGAAAGACAGCAGCACGAAATCGTCTTCACGTATACCGAGGCTCTTTCTTGCTTCATCTCTGTTGATGTTGAGGAAATCAGCTCTCACCGGGTTGCCTGACACTATATGCTTGTCGGGATATCTGAAATGATCCGAGCCTTCGCCGAATCCCAGGAAAACATTCGTGACCTTCTTCTCCAGCAGCTTGTTTGTCATTCCCGGAACTACATTCTGCTCCTGTATGAATGTCGGTATCCCGAGGCGCTGAGCCATCCTGACAACCGGAGCACTGGCGTAACCGCCTGTCCCTACGACTACATCAGGCTTGAATTTTTTAAGTATTTTTTTCGACTGAGAGCTGCCCTTTCTGAGCTTCATCAGCACATCTATGTTCTTGAGGAGGTTTTTCCTGTTGAAACCGTCCGTAGTTATGAGTTCGATGTCATAACCGTTTTCAGGAACTATAGTCGTTTCCATGCCTATTTCTGCACCTACGAACAGTATCTGTGCGTCTTTATCACGCCGGCGTATTTCATCTGCTATAGCGATGGCCGGATAAATATGTCCGCCTGTCCCTCCGCCTGTCATTATAACTTTCATTTTATTCAACTCCTGTATTTCTTATCTCATGCCTTGAAATATTGATAAGCACACCCACTGAAAACATGAAGATCAGCAGTGCGTTGCCTCCGTAACTGATGAACGGCAGATTTATACCTGTAGGAGGCATCGATGAAGTGACTACTGCTATATTCAGTATCACCTGTATCGCCACCATCAGTACTATACCTGAAGCCAGAAGCATCCCGAACTGATCCGGTGCATTCAGCGCTATATGGATACCTCGCCATATGAACAGGCAGTATATCGCCAGGAGCACCATCAGCCCTATGAATCCAAGCTCCTCTCCGATGATAGCGACTATGAAGTCGTTCTGCGGTTCCGGCAGGTAAAGATTTTTCTGTACGCTTTTACCAAGACCTACTCCTGTCAGTCCGCCTGAACCCAGCGCCAGCAGCGACTGTACTACCTGATACCCGTCTCCGAGAGGGTCCGCAAAAGGATCCATAAAACTCGTCAGTCTCTTATGCCAGTGTCCGTTGTTGGTCATCAGTATAGCGACTACGCCCAGCGCTCCGGCACCTACAGCTCCTATGCAGTATCTCCATTTAAGGCCTGCGACAAGCATCATCGAAAAGATTATGCCGCATACTGTTATAGCGGTCGAAAGGTTCGGCTGCTTCATTATCAGACCTCCGAACACTGCAGCTACAAGAAGCAGCGGCAGGATGCCTCTGAGAAAGGATCTTATCCTTCTGGTGTCTCTGCTGAGAAACGATGCTGTGAATACTATGACAGCCAGCTTGGCAAGCTCTCCCGGCATCACAGTCACCGGACCAAGTTTGATCCATCTCGTCGCTCCGTTGGTAGTCACTCCAAGAGGCGTCATCAGAAGGAGCAGCAGCACAAAAGAGATCCCCAGAGCGATCAATGCGAATCTTGAGTTATATTTCCTGTAATCCACAGTTGCTCCCAGCATCATGAATACGAATCCTACCACGATCCACATCCCCTGTTTCAGCAGATAGCTGTACGGGGAACCTGAGTGACTTATCGAATAATAATAGCTTGCGCTGAACACCATTATCAGTCCGAACAGCACAAGAATCATCGTGAACAGCACAAGAAGGAAATCGCCTGATTTCAGATTTTCGATCTTTTTCTTTCTCTTTACCCGCTTTTCCAATACTCCACGCTACCTTTCCAGTTCATGCACACATGACTTGAAATGTCTGCCTCTCTGTTCAAAGCTGGTATACATATCCCAGCTTGCACATGCCGGTGACAGCAGTACTACGTCTCCCGGCTCTGCTATCCTGTACGCTTCTCTGACACACGACTCCATATCCTTGAGTATTATCGAATTCGTGAAGCCTGCCTTTTCTGCGGCTTCTTTTATCTTTGAAGCGGTCTTTCCTATCAGCAGCAGTGCTTTGACCCTGCCGTCAAATGCAGCTACGAATTCGTCAAAAGATGCATTTTTGTCGTATCCTCCGGCAATCAGGATTATATTTTCTTTCATCGCCTCTATTGCTTTTATCGCTGCATCCGGATTCGTGCCTTTTGAGTCGTTCACGAATCTTATGCCATCTATTTCATTGCACAGTTCTATCCTGTGTTCAACGCCTTTGAAAGACCTGAGCGTCTGTGCTATCACCTGTGGATCTATGCCTCCGAAATATGCGATGGCACATGCTGCCAGTGCGTTTTCAAGGTTATGCGATCCCGGGATCTGCAGTTCGTCAGCTCCGCATATCTCTACAGTCTTTCCAGCTTCGTCTCTGACAGTTATCTTTCCGTCCTTGACAAAAGCTCCGAAATCAAGTTCCTCTTTCCTGCTGAAAGGCACTACCTTCGCTTTGCAGTCGTCTGCCAGCGCCAGGCATACCTTGTCGTCATAGTTTATCACGCAGTACTGGTCTTCACTCTGGTTTTTGAATATCTGAGCCTTTGCTTCACCATATCTTTCCATTGTTTTGTGGCGGTCCATATGATCAGGCGTAAGATTGAGTATGGCTGATATCTCCGGCCTGAAATCCCTTGTAGTTTCCAGCTGGAAACTGCTTGTTTCTGTGACGAGCCAGCTGTCGCTTTCCGCTGACAGTGCCTTTGAAATCACAGCGACGCCTATATTGCCTACAACATAGGTTCTTCTTCCTGACGCCTTGTATATCTCACCTACCAGTGTAGTGGTGGTAGTCTTGCCGTTTGTTCCTGTTATAGCTACATAGTTGCCGTTTCCGACCCTGTATGCTATCTCAAGCTCTCCTATTATCTCAGCGCCTGCAGCTCTGGCCTCTTTTATGAATCCAAGCTCCGGTGAAACTCCGGGACTGAGTATCAGCATATCGAAAGCACTCATATCATCAGGCTGACAGCCAAGATAGCATGTTACATTTTTATCCCGGAGGAATGCGATCAGCTGAGTGTCTATATCGCCTTCATTCTTGCTGTCCTGGACAGACACGTCTGCTCCCAGCTTTACCATTGCCTGCACTGCGGCCTTTCCCGAATTGCCCAGACCTATAACGAGTACTTTTTTCCCTTCTATGCTTGTATGTTTTCTGTTTTCCATCTGTATCATCTCCTAAACCGTTTATTTCAAATCTGAGCCGCTGTGCAGACATCATACCTCTGCCGGACAGCTCTGATCATAATTCCCATGCCGGCTGCAAAGCCGTTCGTTTCAGTACTTCATTTCCTGAAATACTGGTCACTATATGATAATGAACCCTGCTATGCAGCATAATATCGCAAATATCCAGAACGCTATAACGACCTGCACTTCTGTATATCCGCATTTTTCAAAGTGGTGATGTATCGGCGCCATCTTGAAAATACGTTTGCCTCCGCTGAGTTTGAAGTATCCTACCTGTATAATGACAGAAAGTGCTTCGATCACATAAAGCAGCCCCACTATCGGAAGCATGAGCTCCAGCTTCATGACTATCGCTGCTGCCGCAAGTCCGCCTCCAAGCGCTAGCGACCCTGTGTCGCCCATAAAGACTCTGGCAGGGTTCCTGTTGAAAACGAGAAATCCCAGGCATGCACCGCAGAGTGCACTGCAGAAAAACGAACCTGAACATACACCGTATACAAGACCTGCAACTGCAAAGAACAGCGAAATGAACGCAGTGGAACCTGCTGCCAGTCCGTCGAGTCCGTCTGTAAGATTCACAGCATTAGTCATTGCCAGCATCACGAATACTATGAATGGTATGTACATGATACCGAAATCCACGTTGATATTTGCAAAAGGGATGAATACGAATGTGCTTCCGTCTGAATATCCTGCCAGATAGACAGCCAGTATCACTGAAAAAATTATCTGAAGTCCGAACTTCTGGTACGCTCTGAGTCCCAGATTGTTTTTCTTTATTACTTTCAGATAATCGTCAAAAAATCCGATCAGCCCGAAGCCTGCGAATACAGCTATTATTATTATTACCTCCGAAGCACGGCCTCCGAATATGAAATATCCTGCTGCACACGCTACAGATGCAGCGATTATTATCGCTATGCCTCCCATGCTCGGCGTACCTGCTTTGGAAAGATGCGACTGCGGACCGTCTTCTCTTATATTCTGTCCTGCCTTGCGCTTCAGGATCGGTATTTCGTATTTCGTTATCAATACTGAGATCAAAAAAGCTATTATGATTATTATTCCTATACTGATATACATCCTTACAACTCCTGATATTCTATAAGTTTTTCCACAATGTCTTCCATTTTCATGCCTCTTGAGCCTTTTACAAGTATGATATCGCCTTTGCCTGCGAACTCTCCCAGTCTGGCATAAAATTCTTCTTTAGTGCTGAAATACATCACTTCTGCTCTGCCGCCCTGCGCACCTTCAAAGATCTCACGGGCGTCGCTGCCGACTGCAATGATGCGGTCTATATCAAGACCTGCTGCAAATCTGCCGACTTCACGGTGCTGCATCCTGCTTTCATCACCAAGCTCGAACATATCTCCGAGTATCGCTGTCCTCTTCGAACCGCTTTTCTCAGGCAGCGGACTGTTTTCAAGCACCTTGAGCGCACTTTTCATCGAGTCCGGACTGGCGTTGTATGTATCGTCTATCACATCCGCCTGTCTGCCTCTGATATATCTCAGCCTTCTGCCTGTCAGCTCAAGTTTCGAAAGTCCTTTCAGAGCATCCTCTGCACTGACGTCAAGCAATTCTCCCGCTGCAACAGCAACAGCGCTGTTCACTGCATTATGTTTTCCCGGAACAGGAAGTCTGACATCAAGCGTCTTTCCTTCATGTTCCAGTGTAAATTCTATACCCTCGATACCCCTGTCGTCAATATTTGAAATCACATAATCGCAGTCCTTATCTGTACCTGCCGAGACCTGTCTGTAATCACCGGCCGTGGACTCTTTTGTGAGCATATCGCTCTTTTCAAAAATAAGTGTGCCGCTTTCAGATATATGACCTGCAAGCTCCATCTTCGCTTTGAAAATGCCCTCTCTGCTACCGAGGTTCTCTATATGTGCGACGCCTATATTTGTTATTATCCCTATATCCGGTCTTACTATCCCGGCAAGACGGTCGATTTCGCCATATCCGCTCATTCCCATCTCAAGGACTACCGCTTCGGTACTGCTGTCGAACTGGAATATCGACAGAGGCAGACCTATGTCGTTGTTGTAATTTTTCATGTTCCGGCCGCATACATACTTCTCGCTGAGTATGTAGTATACCATATCACGCACCGATGTTTTGCCGACGCTGCCTGTGACTGCTACTTTCCTGACATCAAGTTTGTCAAGATAGTATCCTGCAAGCTCTCCCATGGCGTAGACTGTATCCTCCACCATTATGACAGCTGTGCCTTCTGCACGGGCTTTTTCAAGCCAGGGGCCTTCATGGGACACCATAACTGCCGCAGCTTCTGATGATATGACGCTTTCTATATAGTCATGACCGTCGTTTTTTTCTCCGCATACAGCTACGAACAGATCTCCTGCTCCACATTCTCTGGAATCATGTCTGACGCCTGTTATCAAAGTTCCTGCATCACCTGACAGGAGCCGTCCCTTCGCAGCATGCAATATTTCGTTTACTGATATCTTATCCATTATGCTCTATTTATTGTATAAATAAACTTTACTTCCTTTCTTGACTTTCGTTCCTGCTGCCGGATACTGTTTGACAACAACGAAATCCTGTTTTTTCATGGCTTTCTTGTCTGTATCGTATTTCAGAGAATCTCCGCCCAGTATGCCTATGGCGTCACTCACGTTCTTGCCTGTGACATCCGGAACAGTGACTTTTTTGGCGTTCGCTTTTTCCTGGCTCTTCTTATCCGGAGATACATTCAGATAGCGCAGTGTATCCGAAAGTATCTGTTTTACTCCCGGTGCTGCTGTTACGCTGCCGTAATGGACTCCCTTAGGACTGTCCACAATAACAAGCACTGCCACCTGGGGATCATCTATCGGAGCCATCGCTATACATGATGAATATGTATCGTTGCTGTATCCTGTACCTGACTCGTTTATCTTGTCTGCAGTACCTGTCTTGCAGCCAACTCTGTATCCCGCTACTTTGGCGTTTCCGCCTCCGCCTTCTTCAACGACGTATTCCATTATATCACACATTTCGCTGGCTGTTTCCTCCGAAACCACCTGACGGACGATTTCCGAACTGAAACTCTGTACGGTCTTGCCGCTTGAGTCTTTGAGTTCCTTGACCAGTCTAGGCTTCATCATTTTGCCGTTGTTGCCAAGAGAACTTACTGCGGTTATCAGCTGTATCGGAGTAACTGCAACGCCCTGACCGAACCCTATCGTCGCCAGGCCTACAGGTCCTGCATTCTCCTTTGACTGCAGCAGAGCCGTGCCTTCTCCCGGAAAGTCTATACCTGTAGTTCCGGTTATGCCAAAGGTCGCCATATAATCGTAGAACTTATCTATACCTATCTTGCTGGCAAGCTGTACGAATACAGGGTTGCATGAATTTCCTACTGCCTCTTTCAGAGACTGGGTCCCATGAGTGTTAGGATATGCCCAGCAGTGTATCGTCTCCCCTGCCACCTGTATGGAACCGGTGCAGTTGTATGTCTGTTTAAGGTCAGTGACTCCCTCCTCCAGCGCTATAGACGTGGTCAGGAGCTTGAATGTCGAACCCGGTTCGTAAACATCGCATATCAGTGAATTTCTCCACATCTTGTTCCAGTAATCGACTTTCTCTGAGTCAGACATGTTTTTAAGCTTTTCCTGTTCGCTTTTGCTTGTCGGTGTCTTCGGATCATTCAGATCGAAATCCGGATTCTGTGCCATCGCCAGGATATCACCTGTTTTAGGATCCATAACGATAGCCATCGCTCTTTTGGCGCTGGTCTTTTTCATGACACGTTTCAGTGCTTTCTCCGTGTAATGCTGTATCGCCTGATCGAGCGTAGTAACCAGACTGTAACCGTCTTCAGCATTGTAATATCTTTCTTTGCCGTACGACAGTCTGTTGCCGCCTGCATCAGTATAATTGACCCATCTTCCGGAAATCCCGCTCAGATATGAATTGTACTGACTCTCAAGTCCAGAAAGACCCTTGTTGTCATCAGTCACTGATCCCAGTGTATGGGATGCGAATGTACCGAGAGGATATGTCCTTTTCGTGTCTTCTGCTATCTCGACACCGCTAAGTTCAGCATTCCTTATTTTATCCGCTGCTTCCTTGTCTATTCCTTTTTTGACCTTGACTATTGCCTGTTTCGTTTCGACGAGCTCTCTGAGCTCGGATTCTTTCATCCCTGTATTTTCTGCAAGTACCTTGACAGTCTTGTCGACGCTGGCCTTTTTTTCTTCGGTCGTCTTGCCGCTGCTGACATCCGTCGGTCTGACCCATATAGTGTAGCATGTGGTGCTCACTGCCAGTTCATTGCCGTGAGTGTCATATATAGTGCCTCGCTCAGCCTCTATGGGAGTATCTCTTGTCTGCTGCTGCACCGCCTTTTCGGAAAGTTCGCTGCTTCTTACGATCTGTATCCAGCCCAGTCTCACACAGAGAGCTGTAAAGCAGACAAAGATTATTATCATCATTATTATCAGATTTCTCTTGCTGTTGTTTGATGCTGATACCATATCTCTCCTTTATAAATTACCCGGACATATTTGCGCTCGGCTGTCCGGGTCCTGTATGCTCCTATGAATATAACATCACTACGGATATTATATTTTTTTGATGTCAGTTATATGCCTTATCCTTTATAATATCTGCAAATCCCTGAGCCGGCACATCATCCGATGATATGTATACCTGTTTTTTGGCGGCGGGATATACCATTTTGAGGGAATCCTTTGCCTCCTGCTCCACATACTTTATGTTGTTGGCGCTGTATACCTTGGCCTGAAGGTTCTCGATCTCTCCCTGAAGCACATTGTTGCTGTGCAGCATCGTGTTTATATCGAATCTTATACTTGCGGAATATGCAGTCATGATAATGCTTATGATCATCATCGCTCCCAGAAGGAGCACCGCTGTAAGCGCCAGCTTTTTACTGTTGCCGGAAGGTGCCGCAGACCTGTTCTCAGGCTTTTTTCTCTGCTGCCTTCTCCTGTCCTGTTCAGGCTTCATATCAAAGCCGTACTTCTGATATTTTTTCTCGTATTCATACCATCTTTCAGGTGCTATCATGTCAGTTACCTCTTCTTTTCTATTACTCTGAGCTTGGCGCTCCTCGCACGAGGATTGTCCTCAAGTTCTTTTTTTCCTGATACTATAGGTTTGCCTGTGACTTTCACCACATCGGAAACCCTGCCGCATACGCACACGGGAAATTCCTTCGGGCATGTGCACGGATCGAGCCTGCGGCGGAATGCGTCCTTTACGATCCTGTCTTCAAGGGAATGGAAAGTTATTATGCATAGTCTTCCTCCCGGAAGCAGCACATCGCAGAATTCGTCTACTGCTTTCTTCAGCTGTTCCAGCTCTCCATTGACTTCTATCCTTATAGCCTGAAATGTCCTCTTGGCAGGATGCGGACCGTCTCTTCTGGCCGATGCAGGTATCGCTGCTTTTATCACATCTACAAGCTCACCGGTGGTCTCGATGGGTTTTTCTTTCCTGCGCTCTGTTATGAATCCGCTTATCCTTGAAGCCCATCGCTCCTCGCCGTAATCCTTTATCACCGATGTAAGCTGATCCCTGTCGTACCGGTTCACCACATCATAAGCTGAGAAAGAATCATTCCTGTTCATCCTCATGTCCAGCGGCGCATCGTGCATGTATGAAAATCCCCTGTCAGCGTTGTCCAGCTGAAAGGAAGAAACACCTATATCAAGCAGTGCTCCGTCAAGACCCGGTATGCCGTTTCTTTCAAGTATGTCCTTTATGTTCGAATAATTATCCTGCACAAGTATCTTCCTGCATTCAAGACTCTCAAGTCTCTTACCGGCAGCTTCGATCGCATCGGCATCTCTGTCTATGCCTATCAGCAGACCCTCAGGTCCGAGTCTGGCGCCGATACCCATGGAGTGTCCTCCTCCACCCAGAGTCCCGTCGGCATATATACCACCGGGCTTTATCCTTAGATTCTCGATACATTCTTCGTATAGTACAGGTACATGTTTAAAATCCATATATCTCCAACCCTTCTGCTGCTTCGCTGGCATCCAGCAGTTCTCCTGTTTCGGGATCGAGCTCTGCATCCCAGAACTCTCTGCTCCATACCTCTATGGTCCGGTTGTTTCCTATCGTCACAAGTTCCTTTTCGATACCTGCATAGTCCTTCAGTTCCTGAGGCAGCGTAAGTCGCCCCTGCTTGTCCACATCACACTCTGCAGCTGATGAAAAATAGTGTCTTTTCACCTTTCTCGTTCTCGGATTGCTCCTTGGAAGCTCGTCCAGCTTGTCAGCAAGCTTCTGCCATTCATCAACGGGATATATCGTCAGACACTCGTCCAGGGACTTTGCTATTATGCACTTCCCTCCGAGCTCTTCTCTGAATTTTGCAGGCACAATAAGTCTGGACTTGCCATCTATTGAATTGTTGAATTTACCTACAAACATCGAGACTCCTCCCATAATGAATTTACTCCATTTTAAACCACTTCACACCATTTATCAACAGAATCGCTCCCTTTTGATGCAATTACACTCCATTTTTTGATTTTTTTATCCACAGTTCTTTTCTTTGAAAGTTATGCACAACTATATGTAGTGTGATTTATCCACAGCATCAACTACATATGCGATTTGTATAAATCACAGGAAAATATGTACAGAAAAGTCGTCAGCATATTCAGGATTTATCAAAACCCCTTGATATTACTGTGTTCAGAGTGTAGAATGAAGAAAATGATATTTTAAAATTTATTTAACAGGGAGAGAAAATGAACAGATTTAAAAGATTCAGTGGTTTATTGCTTGTTTTGTGTATGGTTTCTGTTTTCATTTTAGCAGGGTGCGGAGAAAAAAAATCAGGAAACACTATAGACGAACCTGAAATAACTGGAAATTACCTCAAAGAGGACTATTCACAGCAGCTTCTCAACGATGGTGCTGAAACTATGATCGGCTTTGTCGACATGGAGAAGACTGACAGCGGATATTCCGTCCATGTCGTTGAGAAAGAAGTCGTAAAGAGTTCGTCTTACAAAGAAGGCTATTACATAGCTGATACAAATCTTGTGACCGACTTTACACTTGGCAGCGATGCACGTATCGCCTGCCTTGAAGACGGCAAGCTGGAAGTCGAATCGGCAGATGACTTCATAAAAAACAAGGCATCTCACAAAGACCAGTTATTTACGATATATATGATGGGTACATCAGCCGAGCTTATCCTCGGAACTGACCCGAAAGATGTCATGACAAAATGATACAGATAAAGAATGAAGATCACAGACGGAGCCTTTTCAGGCTTCGTTTTTTTATTTGGAAAAAGCCCTGCGACGCAGTGGTGCTATTGCATGACAGTAAATCACGCCAATACACATGAAGCACAGTTATTCCCAGACAGGAAGTAAGATACTGCAAAAAACAAAAGTGGCTACGCTGCGTATTATCATATGAAACTTTTGTTGATATTCCGGAAAAATCGAAAACGATATTTTCTACATAAAAAAAGCCCTTGAAATTCCAGTATACACGCTGAAATCCAAGGGTCGTTTTTTATACGTTGAACAGGAAATGTATAACGTCTCCGTCTTTTACCACATAGTCCTTGCCCTCTGATCTTATGAGGCCTTTTTCTTTGGCTGTTGCCAGATTGCCGCCACATTCGACAAGTTTATCATAGGCTATCGTTTCAGCTCTTATGAATCCTTTTTCGAAGTCGGTGTGTATCTTGCCTGCAGCGCCCGGCGCCTTCGTGCCACGCTTTATCGTCCAGGCTCTTACCTCAGGTTCTCCGGCTGTAAGGAATGATATCAGATCGAGAAGTCTGTATGACGCTTTTACAAGCTTGTCAAGACCTGATTCAGATATCCCCATTTCTTCAAGGAACATTTCTTTCTCGTCATCATCAAGTTCTGACATCTCAGCTTCTATCTTTGCACATACCACTACCACGTCCGAACCTTCTGTTGCTGCAAACTCCCTGACTTTCTTTATATATTCGTTGTCTTCCTTTGCAGCATCATCCTCTGCAACATTGGCTGCATAGATCACCGGCTTGTATGAAAGCAGATCCAGGCTCTTCACGAATTCAGCTTCATCGTCTTCAAGCTCCATGGCCCTCGCCGACCTGCCTGATGCAAGGAAATCGTTGACTTTGTTCAGCAGATCCAGTTCCTTCTGCAGACTCTTGTCACCCTTGAGATTCTTTGTTGTTTTCTGTATACGTCTTTCAAGGACCTCCATATCTGACATTATCAGCTCAAGGTTTATAGTTTCTATGTCAGATACAGGATCGACTCTACCGTCTACATGCACCACGTTGGGATCGTCAAAACACCTTACTACATGAACGATGGCTGCCACCTCACGTATATGTCCCAGGAACTTGTTTCCAAGGCCCTCTCCCTTTGAAGCACCCTTTACAAGGCCTGCAATGTCATAAAACTCTATTGTCGTATATATCGTCTTCTTCGAATCATACATGTCATGGAGTACTTTCAGACGTTCATCCGGTACGGTTACGACGCCGACATTCGGTTCTATTGTACAGAAAGGATAGTTTGCCGCTTCTGCCCCTGCTTTTGTTATGGCATTGAACAGCGTACTCTTGCCGACGTTCGGCAGTCCGACGATACCTAATTTCATAATTTATATCTCTCCTTGCTATTTATTATCTTCATACTGTATATATCCCGGCCGCATACGATCTGCAGCACAGACAATATACATTATATCATTTTTTATCGTTTCCGGCTACACTGCGTCTCTTTATGATATAAAATACCACGCAGACAGCTATCACCGACAGGCTGAGCACCTGCGCCTGCTTGAAGGGACCTATCATAAGGCTGTCTGTCCTCAGCCACTCCACTAAAAATCTTTCTGCGGAATACAGGATGCAGTACAGCAGCAGCACCTGTCCCTGAAAATTCCTTCTGTGATCGATCTTTATCAATACTATGCACAGTATCAGACACCATATCGATTCGTACAGGAATGTAGGATGACAGATCACGCCGTTTATATCGACGCCCCAGGGCAGACTTGTCGGACCTCCGTGAGCCTCCGAGTTGAAATAATTGCCCCACCTGCCTATGGCCTGAGCCAGAGCTACGCCCGGTGCTATCAGATCGAAGACCTCAAGGGGCTTTATCTTCCATACACGGCATAATATCAGCACCGCAGCTGCACCGAATATCAGACCTCCGTGTATAGCCAGACCTCCGCCTCTGATATTTATCATTTTCATGAAATCTCCGGAATAGGAATGCCAGTTGAACACAACATAGTAGATCCTCGCTCCGATGACTGCCGCAGGGACTGTTATCACGACCATATCCAGAAGTTTTTCTGAAGTAATGCCGTGTTTCTGAGCCCTGATGCAGCTGATCAGCACGCCTGCTGCCATTCCTGTCGTTATCATGATGGCATACCACATTATATCTATACCAAATATAGTGAACGCCACCGGATCAGGGACCGGGAAACCTCTCATTTACTGATCCTCCCTCATTAAAATCTCAGACTTTTTTCGTAAACTGCTCGCCGCAGTGCGGACACTTTATCCTTATTTTCCCTGCATTGCGGGGTACTCTGAGTTTCTCACCGCATACAGGACATCTGAGAATCTTGTGTTCCGGATCCCTGCTTCTGCCAAAGCCGTATCCGCCGCTGCTTCTGCCGCCTTGCCTGCCAAAGCCTCCTCCGGCACTGTTTCCTCTGCCGCCTCTGAATCTTCCCACAAGCTGCATGAATCTCTGATTTTCTCCCATCCTGGCAGAGATGTTCCTGGAAAACATCCTTGAGTATGTGTAGATCAGCAGTATCAGTGTCACGAAATGCAGTATGCGTGATCTTGTGAACATATCTATGATGATCAGCACCATCGTCACAACAAGCAGGAACCTGTTGAGCTGGTCCACGCCATATCTGCCTCTCATTATTTCTGTGAGCCACATCCTAAACCTGCCCATCACCAAATACCTCCTGTGCAGCTTCGACCGATTTCATAGCATCCTTGCAGTAGTAATCTGCGCCGATCTGCTTCGCATAGTCCGGCGTCAGTACTGCACCGCCTGCCATGACTCTGCAGTCAGGTGCCGCCTGCTTGACTGCAGCGATAGTCTCCTCCATGCTCTTGAGAGTTGTGGTCATAAGAGCGCTGAGACCTACGAGTTTTATGTTTTTTTCAACAACCACTTCTACGATCTTCTCCACCGGTACATCTCTGCCCAGGTCGATCATTCTGTAGCCGTAATTTTCCATTATGACTTTGACTATATTCTTGCCTATATCGTGTATGTCGCCCTTTACTGTAGCTATCACCACGTCTCCAAGAGAAACGCTTTCACTGCCGTTTCCTGCCAGACGTTCCTTTATGATATCGAAGCCTGCCTGAGCAGCTGTAGCAGCCTGCAGCATCTGAGGCAGGAATATCGTTCCTTTCTCAAAGCCCTTGCCGACATTGTCCAGAGCCGGTATAAGATAATCATTCACGACAGTCATCTCTTTGTTTTCTTCGAGAAGTCCGTTTACAGCATCCACAGTTTCTTTCCTGAGGCCTTTTTCTATGCTGTAGAAAATATCATGTGCTCCGCCGCCTGCCGGACCTTTTTCTCCGGCAGCACTTGTCTTCGCACTTATGGATGCTATCTGTCTGTCAGCATATCTTTCGATATATTCCGCTGCATTGATATCTCTGTTCTTCAGCACGTTGAATGCGTAAAGCGACGCCATCATATCCTCATCGTTCGGATTTATGATAGGCAGATCGAGACCACATTCCATGGCAAGTGTGAAGAAAGTCCTGTTCACGATAGGTCTGAGAGGCAGTCCGAAACTTACGTTGGAAACTCCCAGCGCTGTCCTCAAACCAAGCTTTTCTTTTACCATCTTCACAGCTCTCAGCGTCTCATTGACTTCCTTCTGCTGTGCAGACACAGTAAGGGTCAGACAGTCGATGATGACGTCCTCCCTCGGTATCCCGTAAGACTCCGCTTTGTCAGCTATACGTTCAGCTATTGCAAAACGCTCCTCGGCAGTCTTTGGTATACCGTTGTCGTCCAGCGTCAGTCCTATGACAGCTGCACCGTATTTTTTTACTATCGGCAGTATCCGCTCCATCACTGCTTCTTCGCCGTTGACTGAATTGACTATCGGCTTGCCGTTGTATACACGCAGTGCAGCCTCTATAGCGTCAGGATTCGATGAGTCTATCTGCAGCGGAAGGTCTGTTATCGCCTGCAGCTTCTTGACTACTTCCGGAAGGACTTTCACGTCATCCAGCGACGGTACGCCTACGTTGACGTCCAGGATCTCTGCTCCCGCATCTATCTGCTCGATAGCCTGGGACATGATATAATCGAAATCTCCGTCGAGCAAAGCCTGTTTCATGCGTTTTTTGCCGGTAGGATTGAGTCTTTCACCTATGACAGTGACGTGATCCACCGTCACTGTCCTGCTGCCGCTGCATACTGCAAGGCCTCTGGCTCTTTTTTCTTTCTTTGCCTCTGATGGCCTTTTCATGCCCTTGTACGCTGCAAGACCTCTGATGTATTCAGGGTCTGTACCGCAGCAGCCGCCTATCATGTTTATGCCTATATCTACATAATCTTTCATCTTTGCAACGAACTGCTCGCAGGTGATATCGTATTCACCTGTCACCGGATCAGGCAGACCCGCATTAGGCTTTATCAGCACAGGGATATCTGTCAGGCTCCTCAGCTTCTCTGCAAGAGGGAATATCTCAACAGGACCAAGTGAACAGTTTATACCCATGGCATCTACTCCCAGTCCTTCGAGAGTCAGAGCCATAGCCTCGATGCTCACGCCTGTGAAAGTCCTGCCGTCAGCTTCGAATGTCATGGAAACTATGACAGGAAGATCGGTATTTTCTTTTGCTGCCAGCACAGCCGCCTTCATGTCATAAAGATCAGTCATCGTCTCTATCATGACAAGATCCGCTCCGTTTGCCGCTCCCAGCCTCATTATCTCGGAATATTCTTCATATGCGTCTTCGAAAGACAGCGTGCCCATAGGCTCCAGCAGTTCACCCAGATTGCTGACATCGAGGGCAACTTTTACCTCACGCCCTGATGCGGCAGCTTCCTCCCTGACAGCGACAGCTGCTGCCAGCGCTTTGCTTATGGCTTCTTCAGCCGGCATACCCAGTTCCTGTTCTTTGAAACGGCTGATGCCGAATGTTGCTGCCAGTATTATGTCAGAACCGGCTTCCACATACTGTCTGTGTATGCTCTGGAGTATATCCGGGTGCGTCACTGCATAGCGTGCAGTGTCTTCTCCTGCTCCCGCACCTGATCTCTGCAGCATCGTACCCATGCCGCCGTCAAGTATATATAATCTGTCGTTAAATTTTTTCTCCACAGAATCTACCTTCTTTCTTCAATGTGCATTTTTCTCTGAGCACACATTCTCCACAAGTTGCCAGTCTGCCGCTGACGGGATGGTCTGCTATACCTATCAGAGCCGTTATGGACTTTCTCGGTATCATCAGGCTGTTGGAGTTGACATTGAGCCCGATCTTTCTCTGTCCATCCACAAGCCTTACGATGATGCTCTGGGTCTGTACAGGAAAATCACCATACCCCGGACTGAACCTGGATGTAGTGAACCCGTCGTTCTCCTCGCTTATCTTCATCTGATACACATCGCACAGCTGATCCACCAGCACAGATGCACCGCTGTCAAGGATGACCGCCATAGCCATATCAGTGACCTGCTTTTTCTTTATAAGATTATCAACACCTATGCCGAGGGTAAGCGCCATCACTGCAACATGGTGACACCCTTCAAGGTGTTTCTGTATCGAAAATCCCTTCATTGGTATGACTGATCTGTCCACCACACGATATACTGCTTTGGGACGTGCATTCTTTATCAGCAGCTGCTCTGCTTCATCCAGCTGCGCCTCCAGCGCAGGATCGGGCTTGCCGTTTACCTGCAGATACGCCAGCCATTCTTTTCTTGAAATCTTTTCTGTAATATCTATATCCATATTATCTGTTTCCCGGAAGCAGATCCTTTATATCCTCGTATATCCTCAGCGCTACATCAGGATTGTTCATTATATAAAGATGTATGCCGTCAACTCCGCTCTTTATCAGATCTCTTATCTGCTTCACAGCATACTCGATACCTGCTTCGAACAGCTTGTCCGGTTCATGCTCGTACAGACCTATCATCTTAGTGAAATCATGAGGAAGACTTGCTCCGCTCAGCGCAACGGTCTTCTCGATCTGTTTCGCATTGACGATAGGCATTATGCCTGCCGAAACCGGTACATTTATACCCATCTGTCTAGCCCTGCCCAGAAAATTGTAAAAGCACTGGTTGTCAAAGAACAGCTGGCTTACCAGCACCTTGACTCCTGCACCTATCTTGTATTTGAGGTTCTGTATGTCCTCTTCGAGAGATTTGCTCTCATAATGTCCCTCGGGATAGCATGCTCCGACGATCTCAAGGTCGTCGCTGCATTTGCGCTGCACTTCTATAGCAAGCTCGTTGGCATGTGCAAATTCACGCTTGATGTCCTCTCCCGGAACGATATCACCTCTGAGAGCAAGCACGTTCTCTATCTGGGCTTCTCTGAAACGGTTTATCATCTCAGAAACGTCGGCTTTTGTCGAATTGATACATGTCAGATGTGCCATCGTCTCTATACCGAAGCGCTTCTTTATCGTCGATGCTATCTCGCATGTCGAGTTGTCTGCTATATTACCGCCTGCACCGTATGTCACACTTATGAAATCCGGCTTGCAGACAGTCAGTTTCTCAACTGTATCGTATATCTTATCGAGACTGGATTTTCTCTTGGGCGGGAATACCTCCATGGAGAAAACCGGTTTTTTCTTATTGTATAGTTCTGGTATTTTCATTATGCTGCCTCCAATTACTCTGACTTTATATTATACATCTCAAACCGCTGCAATGCAACCGTCAGACTCCTGGCTGTATCAGCGAACAGAACAGTCTGAACCCGCTCATCAGCACAGATTCGTCGAAATCGAAGTTATCGCTGTGGAGTGCTATGCCCGTACCTGTCCCCAGCAGGAAAAATACAGACGCAGCATGCTTCCCGTAGAAAGAATAATCTTCTGATATCATCAGCGGCTTTTCCATCTCTGTATAATTACCTGAACTCTGCAGCACCGGCAGTATCTCGCTGTAAAGCTTCCTGTCGTTTATGACAGGAGGATAGCCTTCGCTGTGCTCAGCGGTTATGCGGCATCCGCCTTCACGGCTTATCTCTTCTGCCGTGTCCTCCAGCATCCCGACCAGTATGTCAAAATCCTCATCGCTGAATGCACGCATAGTGCCAAGGAGCGAGCATGAACCAGGTATGACATTCCTTGCTGTGCCGCTGTTCATGCAGCATATCTGTATTATCGTCTTCTCATCAGGAGCAGTCCTGCCATCAGCTTTTTTCTGTTCCTTGAATCTGCGGTGAGCTTCATAAAGACGCTGTATATAGCAAGTTCCCATATAAAGAGAGTCTATCCCGTTTTCCGGTGCTGTGGCATGGCTTGACTTTCCTGTGATCTCTACTGTGATCTCAGATGAACGCGGCATCAGTGCTCCCGGTCTTGACGATATGCTCCCTGCCTCTGTGAATGGCCACATATGGAGTCCGAAAACACGTGTCACATTGTATTTTTCGAAGATGCCTGTACTGCATATATCCTTTGCTCCGCCGGTCGTCTCTTCTGCAGGCTGGAAAATGCAGAGCACATTGCTGCCAAGCTCCTGTGTCTCATTCACATATGAGGCCAGTGTCAGCAGCACCGACATATGCCCGTCATGGCCGCATGCATGCATCCTTCCCTCATGCTGCGAAACATAGTCATGTGCGTTCGTTTCTTTTACCGGCAGCGCATCCATATCTGCACGGAAAGCTGTCGTCCGGCTGCATCCTCTGTCGAAATATGCATATACGCCTGATTCTATTACGTCATACACTTCACAGTCCAGAGCTGAAAGTACATTTTTGATATATGCCTTAGTCTCCGGCAGATCTCTGCTCAGTTCCGGTATCCTGTGAAGATCTCTTCTGTATCTGGTCAGTAATTCCTGATGATCCATATTCATACACCTCTGATATTTATACTTTTTTCATAATACACGTCATGATGCCAGTTGTCAAAATGTTTTTGTGACCTGCAAATAACCTTCACCAAAAGATTTGTTAAAGCACACAAAACGGTTGCAATACCATCGAAAATATAGTAAACTAAGCACAAGTTGATAGAGGTGCGGAGCAAAAGATGGATCAGATAGCCGGCGGGCATCGACCTGATCCGGAGGTACCTTCGCCGAACCGGACATATCAGGCGTGATATCCCGGTGGGCATGCGGTCAACAGCCGTATGACTGTCTGCTTTGTCAAAAGCAGTTGAGCTATCCGCCAAAGCTTAAATTTTGCTATTTAGGTCAGTGAGGTATGCTCATTGACTTTTTTAATGTGTAATAACCAAAATACAGAAAATCAGGAGAACAGACAATGAACAGCAACGTACTTGAAATCGGAGGCGTGGACTGCACAAAGCTTGCAAAGGCTGCAGGTACGCCACTTATAGTCTATGATGAATCAAAAATAGAGCAGCAGCTCGACGCTGCCATAAGCAATTTCCGTTCGGATAAATTCAACACGAAAGTCGTATACGCATCGAAAGCATTCTCATGCAAAGCTATGTATGAAAAAGTAAAAGAAGCAGGTGCATGCCTGGATGTTGTCAGCGGCGGAGAGCTGTACTGTGCGATGCAGTCAGGTTTTCCCATGGAAAATGTATATTTCCACGGCAACAACAAGTCAGGAGAAGAGCTTGAGCTTGCTCTCGAATACGGATGCGGTACAGTGGTAATAGACAATGAAGACGAAGCTGTGCTTCTGACAAAGCTCGCAGCAGAAGCAGACAGAAATATAGATACGCTCCTCAGAGTCAATCCCGGTATCGAAGCACACACTCATGAATATATCATGACATCAGGCTCCGATTCGAAGTTCGGTATTTCCATAAAGAGAAAAGACGAGATCCTGAGGATAATGAAATGCATCGACAGCAGCAGTCATGTCACATTCAGAGGATTCCACAGCCACATCGGTTCCCAGATAACAGAGACCACTGCATTCAACGAAGCCCTGAGCATAATGCTGGATTTCACGAAAGAGATGCAGGATACTATCGGTATACACTGCGGCAGCCTCAGCATAGGAGGCGGTTTCGGCATCAGATATACGGAAGACGACAAACCTGTTGACCTTGGTGATATCGCTGCCCAGCTGGCACGCAGCTGTGAAAATTTCCTTGAAGACAAGAAATTCAGTATCGATGAACTGCTGATCGAGCCGGGACGCTCCATAGCAGGTGAAGCAGGCTCCACATTATATACAGTAGGATTCCTCAAAGATACAGACACGAAGCATTACCTCTTCGTAGACGGAGGTATGAGCGACAATATCAGACCTGCTCTATATCAGGCTGAGTACGAGTGTGATATCGTGAACAGACTGGGAGAACCTAAGAACAGGACATACTGTGTGGCAGGCAAGAACTGCGAATCCGGAGACATCCTGATCCAGCAGGCCGATCTTCCTGATACAGCGCAGCCCGGAGATCTTCTGATCATGTATTCCACAGGAGCATACGGCTATTCCATGGCAAGCAATTACAACAGAGCCGGAAGACCTGCCGTAGTCTTTGCAAAGGACGGCAAAGCACGTATCGTGCTGAGAAGAGAGACTTACGAAGATCAGCTGAGATACGACACCAGCGAAGATATTTCCATTTAAAACGGAGGCCACTTTTATGAAGGAATTCAGTAAATACTTCGATCACACGCTGCTGAAGCCCGATGCTTCGGCAGCAGCTATAGACAGACTGTGTGATGAAGCTGCCGGATACGGGTTCGCATCTGTATGCGTAAACGGATGCCACACAGCACGGGCTTATGAAAAACTTAAAAATACAGATGTAAAAGTAGCCACTGTAGTAGGGTTCCCACTGGGAGCGATGTCAACCGCAGTAAAGTCCGCAGAAACAAGACAGGCTGTAGCAGACGGTG
Organism: uncultured Clostridia bacterium; assembly: GCA_934277495.1. GTDB lineage: Bacteria > Bacillota > Clostridia > Peptostreptococcales > Anaerovoracaceae > Lentihominibacter. The sequence goes on from CAKQUI010000007.1 coordinate 22,966, forward strand.
CTTCCGAGATAGATATGGTCATAAACATCGGCGCCGCAAAAGACGGCAGCTGGTCATATATCAGAGATGAGATAGCTACTCTTGCAGACATCTGTCACGGTCACTTTCCTGAAAGACCTGCGATACTGAAAGTCATCCTGGAGACATGTCTGCTTTCCGATGATGAGATAACGAAACTCTGCAGCATAGCCGAAAAAGCCGGCGCTGATTTCGTAAAGACATCCACCGGATTCAGCAGCGGCGGAGCCACTTTGCACCATGTGGAGCTTATGAAAAGATGTGTCGGCATGAGACTTGGCGTGAAAGCTTCCGGAGGTATAAGGACGCTGGAAGACGCTCAGGCGTTCATAGATGCAGGCGCTGACAGACTTGGATGCAGCGCATCAGTCAGCATCATGAAGGAATACGCCGAAAGAAACAGTCAGCTCTGATACTGTTAAGGCTTCTGGCTGTTTTGCCGGCAGTGTATCCCCATACCCGGATCACGATCCCTGCCGGAGCATAAACCACTATCGATATTGCTGCATATGATCTTACTTACAAAAATACCGGATACATCGATCTGCCTGAAAGGCTTGATGTATCCGGCTTTTTTTCATTATCATGCTTTTTTCCAGTGTAGTATACAGTCTATGAAGCTGCACTCAAGCTCGCCTCTGTCCTGCAGATATGTGAGATAGCATTTTGCAGTGGATGATATCAGTGCATGGTTCACGATGTTCGTCCTCATTTCCAGTCTCTGGTACAGCTGCTGCAGTATGCCGTCCAGAGATATCTCATCGCTGCATATGTCCCTGATGAGTTCTATCGTATCTCTCGTTTTTATCATATTCAGCTCTGCAGTTTCTGCCGCCGACTCCTCGGCGTCTCCGTGGGACGGTATAAAAAGCTTTCCGTCCAGCGTCTTTATTTTTTCGAGAGTATCCATATACGCCTCTACGTCGCACATGTACGCAAAGCTGTGCCTTTCCAGGCCGTCACGCCCCATGTAAGCATCAGCTGTGAACCATATGTCGTCAGGCGTCCTGACACCGATCATACCGAAGGAATGTCCCGGAAGATATGTCCACTGCAGATCTCCGTCGTAGGATGTCTCTATATCCCTGAACCCCATCCTACCTGTATGAGTGAAGACCTCCCTCAGCTTCCTGCAGGGCTTGCCTCCGTTCATGTATGCGGCTTCAAGCTCGCTGCAGTGTGCGAATGGTATCTCTATATCGGAGCAGTACGCCGGTATCTGATATTTGCCCATCAGATACTTGTTGCCGCCAAGGTGATCTATATGTGTATGTGTGTTTATGATGCATCCGATCTCCCAGCCCTGTGCGGATATCAGACTGTCGATCTTTTCACCGTCTCCGAGACTGCCTGTATCTATAAGACAGACTTTGTTATCCGGCAGAAGGTATATGCCGATATTGGTACGATGCTGTATATAATATGTCCTGCTTCCCACCTGTTTCAGTTCCATTTTAACGCCTTTCCTTATGTTCTTTTTTCTTTACATCGTCAGGACCAGCTGCCTTGCGAAAAGCTGCTGGTCCTGTATTTGTTTTCTGTATTTCACTTTGTATCTATTATGACGATACTAGCAGATCCTCGGCAGACCTTCCCCGTAGAGCACATCGAAGCGTCTTGTCGCACCGAGTCTTGTCCTGAGGAATGTCCCCTCTCCTTCTTTTATCATGCCGATGATCGCTGCATCTTTGCCATGCTCTGTATTTTTCATGGCCTCAAGAGCCTTCTGTGCCTCCTCGCCCGGCACGACAGCTATCATCTTTCCTTCATTGCCCATGTAAAGAGGATCCAGTCCCAGTATATCTGCAAATCCACGGACATCATCGTGGACAGGTATGCTTTCTTCGTCAAGCTCCACCATACATGAAGAGCTGTCTGCTATCTCATTGAGTACAGTACCCAGTCCTCCTCTTGTCACGTCTCTCATCGTTCTGACATCTATCCCTTCTTTGAAAAGTGCATCGACGATGTCGTTGAGCGCTGCACAGTCGCTCTTTATATCGTTCTCTATCTCCATCCTGTGACTGAGTATACATGCGTGATGGTCTCCGAGATTACCGGAAAGTATCACTGCATCCCCAGGTCTGCAGTTGCTGCTGCTGACATCACGATCTTCAGGTATCTCGCCTATGCCTGTTGTATTTATATAAAGTCCGCCGTTTCCTTCGACTACTTTCGTATCTCCTGCCACTATGATCACGCCTGCTTCCCGGGCTTGCGCTGCCATGGATCCCACTATCTGGTCAAGGAGCTCTGTATCCAGCCCTTCTTCGAGTATGAATCCGCATGTCAGATATTTAGGCACAGCTCCCATCATCAGAAGATCGTTGACGGTGCCGCATACGCACAGTTTACCTATGTCTCCTCCCTTGAATACAAGGGGAGTCACTACGAAAGAATCTGTACTGCATGCTATCCGCCCCTTTACTTCAAGGACAGCTGCATCCTCCATCCTGTCCAGGACCTGGTTGCTGAAATGTTTGCCGAATATATCGCTCATAAGCTGTGCAGAGGACTTGCCGCCGCTGCCGTGAGCCATTGTGATCTTCATATTGCCTCCTTGCAGTCCTCATTGGGACTGACGTTCCAAAAACAGAGCCTGATCCGCCAGTGTATGTGGCAGCGTACTCTGCTGATATTCCTGCTTTTATAATTTACGAATGTCAGTGCACGTTCCTGTACCATATACCGCATGAGCCTTCTGCAGATACCATGCACGGACCGAATGGTTTCATCGGCGTACATCCTCTGCCGAACATAGGGCACTGATCCGGGTTCATTATACCTACTATGACTTTGCCGCAGCAGCATTCCTCCGGCAGCTCCATATCTTCGAAAAGATCCCGGCTGCCTCCGTCGAACCCGGCATACTCGTCCTTTACATAAAGTCCTGAGTCGTCGATAACGCCAAGTCCCCGCCACATGGCCGGACCCGGTCCGAACACGCTGTCTACGACAGCTGTTGCTTTGAGATTGCCTTCAGGTTTCACCGCATTGGTATACAGATTTTCTGTCAGCCCAAGACCGTCTTCGATCTGCTTCACTATCCTGTATATAGCTGCCAGTATGTGCTCTGCTTCAAATCCCGCTACGACAAAAGGCTTGCCGTATCTGTCCGAAAGACTTCTGTACACATCACTTCCTGTTATGACACTGACATGACCCGGGCATATGAAACCGTCCACATCTTTCTGGTTCTCGCATATCCACTCAAGCGCCGGTATCGCAGTCTTCAGAGCTGTCACTACCTTGACATTTTCGAGTCCTGCTGCTTTCGCCTGCTGCAGCATCAGCGCATATGCCGGAGCTGTAGTTTCAAAGCCAACGGCTGCCACCACATATGTCTTTCCCGGATTTTCAGATGCCAGCTCCAGAGCCTCGAAAGGTGAATACATCATATGCACGTTGGCACCGCTGCCCTTTGCTTCGGAAAGACTTCCCGTGCTGCCTGGTACTTTCATCATGTCGCCGAAAGTCAGCAGCACTGTATCCTGCTGTGTGGCATACTCTATGCATTTATCGATATATGCTGTAGGAGTGACGCACACAGGACATCCCGGACCTGAAATGAGTTTTATCTTGTCAGATATAAGGCTCCTTATGCCGTTTTTGAATATGGATGCCGTATGCGTGCCGCATACTTCCATTATCTTCAGTGCTCTGCCGTCATAGGACTTCAGATACTCTACTATATGTTCTATCTTCATGACCCTGCACTCTCCTGCTGCAGCGACTCTATTTCATCGAACAGATCGATGAGCTCCTGAGCTTTATCCTTTTCCATCACTTCGATGGCGCATCCTGCATGTACAAGCACATACTGTCCCACTTTCGGGTCCACTATGCCTGTATTTACCTTTACTGTATTACCGTTGAAATCCACCTTTGCGATATTATCTGCGATCTCAACCACCCTGCCGGGCACTGCTATACACATTGCTTGACTTCCTCCTCTTTTTTGTCCGCCTTACAGTTGTCTGCGGACATCACACATTTATTTTGCCGAAATCATTTTCTGTCAGTCCCTCCTGCGCCAGCATCGTTTCCAGCACAGATATGTCTGCCGATACGTCCCAGGCTCTGTCTCTGAACATATCGTCCAGCAGTTTCTCGAAAGCCTGGTTCAGTGTATCGAGAGTATTCTCTATTTCTTTCTTTGATGATGCTATGTTGTCTCCCTGGACCGGCTGGCTGTCCAGCTCCTCATATGCATCCAGCAGCTTTACTGTAGTAGGCAGGTAATAGTCCATAAGCCGTCTCAGATCACCTATAGTTTCCGGATGAGCTTCTGCCTGCTGCAGTATCCTTGCCACCAGGATCTCTATTCTCTTTATCTTCGCTGAGATCTCCTCTCCCGGTATAGCATCATTGCTCTTTCTTATCCTGACTATGTATTCTCTGCCTCTGTCCAGCATGGCAGCTGCCTCAGGCGTGAGCCTGTCCTTTCGTGCCTTCTCTGCACGGGCCCTGGCCTCCCTCTCCTGCTGCTGTATCTGCATGTTTTTCACTGTATTGAGATACTGCCTGTACGCTTCGTTTGAAACCATAAGGCATGTTTCATTCTCGTCAAGATGTCCCTGTGTGAACCATCCTTTTCTTATCATCTTTTTTATGTCCTTCAGGACGTCTTTTTCTGTGGTCTGTGAATATTCCGCCAGTATCTTTATATCTGCATAATGTCTGCCGTTCAGGATCCTGATATATCTGTTGAACCTGCCTGCCATTCTGAACCTGTGCCCGCCTGCAGCTGTCATCACTATACCTGCAGCAAGACACACCATGAATGAAATGAACATAGCCATGCCGCTGCTGCGACCCATGAAAGCCTTTACTATCAGCATGACCAGCGGCACGCAGCTTACCACCATAAGTGAAATGCCGCCTGACAGAAGACCTGCCGATGCACCATATTTTTTGCCGTTGCCTGCAAAGTACGGCGCTTTTTTCCATTTTTTGTTGTATCCGCCTGCAGTATTCCCGTATGTCACAGGTTCTCTGTATGCATGCCCCTGCTCTCTTTGCGGCCTGCTGCCGTTTCCTGCACCGGCTGCGGTCTGCTGCGACGCACCGTTTCCTCCTTCGGGAGCCTCCGTCTGCTTAACTCTGCTGCCCGAAGAACCTGCCTCCTGCCTGCTCTGAGCTGCATTCCCTGATCCGCCGGAAGTCTGCTTCTGCTGCGACCTGCTGCCGGTCTGAGAATATTCTGACTTACTGCCGCTGAGATCGAACTCCCATCCGCTGCCACTGTTTCGCTTCTGCGAACCGCAGAAAGTCTGGCTCAGTATGCCCTGTATGCTATCGTTCAGACGGCTGAAATCGCTTTTATCGACCGCATCCTGTATTATTCTGTTTATGTCCTGTCCCAGATCGTTCCAGTCTTTTCCTGCCATCAAGATCCTCCATAATCCAAATACTTTAATATCTAATTATATCCTACCAGACAGGATATTGCAAGGAAGTCGATATCTCTTACATCATGCTTACTGATATCTCCTCGCCTTTAGTATATATACGCTTTCTGTAATCTGTCATAAAATACGCATTTGCAAAGTATGTGTATTCACTGCTTCGAGTCAGTACATCTTTAACAGAAACAGAGATATGATCTTCAAACATTTCTGCACATCCTTGTCAAAAAGGCAGCCTCTATCTTCAAAATAATAGGACTGCCCTCTTTTCTTTTTATTTATTTTCCGTCTGGCTGTCTCCTGCCTGCTGTTTGTTTTTCTTCCAGCATCTGAAGTTGATGGTGCACGCTACTATGAAACCGCCCCAGAGGCCTGTGCAGCCTATCGCCATCAGTATGATCGCACTTGTACTCATTCTGCCACCTCTTTCTGAGAAATCTTGTCAAGGTCTGCATATCCCGGTTTGCCTTTCATCGTATTCAGGATATCTGCCACGATGATGACGAAGAGTATGCTGCCCCAGCCGAATACATTAACATCTGTAGTGGAGTAATCACCGTATCCGTTTATTATGAAGTCCTTGGTGTTGAAGAAAAGCATAACGCCGAGAACTATCGTAGTGATGACTTTCAGTGAATATATCCACCATTTGCCTATGCTGAAGTTGGAAAATTCGTTTGCTTCCTGTCTGAGCTTTTCAGGGTTGAAGAATCTTGTGATAAGGATGACTTCCACAAGACCGCCTGTCGCTACGCCGATGTTGTTTATGAATGCATCGACTATATCCAGGATATTCATACCTGCTCCTGTGATGAAAAGCACACTGATGATGAATGTCGGCACCAGTACGAGAGTCACCGCTCTTTTGTGTTCTATCTCGAACTTGTCATGGAAAGATGATATCACAGCCTGAAGTATGGACACCATTGATGTGATACCTGCAGTAAGCAGCGCTCCGAAGAAGCATATACCGAACAGAGCATTCAGAGCCGGAAGCTCGCTGATAGCAGTCGGGAACGTCATGAACGCCAGACCAATTCCTGATGAAGCGATGTCTTCAACAGCAACGCCCTGCTGCATAGCCATGAATCCCATGATACTGAACACGCCGATACCTGCGAACACTTCGAAACCGTGGTTCGCTGTAGCTGTTATGAACGCACTGTTTACAACGTCCGTCTCTCTCGGAAGATAGCTTGAGTACGCCAGCATTATGGCGAATCCTATGGAAAGACTGTAGAATATCTGACCGTAGGCTGCTATCCATACACTTGCATCGGTAAGCTTTGACCAGTCAGGCTTGAACATATATTCGAGACCGTTCACTGCTCCCGGCAGAGTGACACCTCTGATGACCAGGATTATCGTCAGTATCATAAGTACAGGGAGACATATCTTGCAGACCATCTCTATACCCTTGCTGACGCCTTTGTATATAACGAATGCTATTATCGCCCATATTATGATGAACGGTATTATCAGGTTCGTCCTGATACCTCCGAAATGCAGCGCACTGTCTGTAAGCCCCAGATATTCGACGAAGAACGACGACGGATCCGAACCCCATGCCTGCGTGAATGAGAACCCTACATAGCTCAGCACCCATACGATTATAGCGAAGTAGTAAGTACCTATGACGAAAGCCACGATAGCCTGGAACCATCCCAGCCATTCGAATTTCCTGTTTATCCTCGCCCATGTCACCGGCGCACCGCCACGGTATGTCTTACCCATGGTATACTCAAGGATAAGGATAGGTATACCTGCCGTTATTATCGCAAAAAAGTACGGCACCAGGAATGCACCGCCTCCATTGGTAGCTGCAACATACGGGAATCTCCATAAATTGCCGAGTCCTACTGCTGAACCTATAGCTGCAAGCAGGAACCCCAGTTTGTTGTTCCATTGATCTCTCAATTGATTCACACTCCTCAAAAATAATGATAATAATACACATGTCTTTAAATAAAGACAATCTTTATTATATTTCCCGCATTTTGATTTGTCAATGAGTTGTATGTTATTAGGCATAAAAAATATCTGTTTTTTTTGTTTTTAAAAATAATTTGTACATTTGCACCAAAAGCACTATAATATAGGTAAGAAAGTTTGTGATCTGCACAAATCATTTCTGTCATATCCCGATCATAGAAACGAGGAAAGTATATGCATGAATACCCTATAACGCAGCAGATAATCAAAATAGCCGAGAAGCACTGCCGCCAGGCAAACGGCACCAGAGTCGTCAAAGTCGATCTCGTCATAGGCGACTACTCCGGATATGTAGGTGAATCAGTCCAGATGTACTTTGATATCATCTCCCAGGGCACACTATGCGACGGTGCGCAGGTAGAGATACAGCATATCGAACCGAAACTCAGATGCCCGGACTGCGGCACACTTTTCAAGAAACGTCCGCTGACTTTCGACTGTCCTGAGTGCGGAGGACAGGGCGAACCTACGGATATAGGCAAGGAATTCTACATAGAAAGCATCGAAATCGAATAGTGACCGGTAAGCAACATCATTATCAACAGAACACGGAGGAAAAAATGCACGATATAAAAAAGATAAATGTCATGGAAGGCATCCTTGACGAAAACGACCATATCGCAGAACATATCAACGAACACATGACTGAACACGGCGTGCTTGTAGTCAACGAAATGGGTGCTCCCGGAGTAGGCAAGACCACTACGCTCAAAAACCTGGTGAAACACCTTGATATCAAGCCATATGTCATCGAAGGCGATATCGAATCCGATATAGATACGAAGGATCTCAATGAACTGGGCATCGAAACACATCAGATAAACACTCACGGTGAATGTCATCTTGATGCTCCGATGATAGAACATATGACAGGACACATAGACTTCAAGGAACCCGGCGTACTGTTCATCGAAAACATCGGCAATCTCGTCTGCCCTGCGGAATTCAGCATAGGCGAACACGTCATGATGCTCATATCCACAGTTACAGAAGGCAGCGACAAGCCGTACAAGTACCCTCTCGCATTCGAAAAGGCTGACATCATTCTGCTGAACAAAGTCGACCTCATACCTTATCTCGACTTCGATGAAGAATTTTTCATGAAGGGCGTCCGTGCTCTGAACAAAGATGTTCCTGTTTTCAAAGTATCAGGCAGGACAGGCGAAGGCTACGAGGAGGTTGCCAGGTGGCTGACAGACAGAGCGAAAAAATTAAACTGTGGGGAATAGTCCAGGGCGTCGGTTTCAGACCCTACACAGCAAAAACAGCAGAATCTCTTGATATGAAAGGCGAGGTGCGCAATACAGGCGGCCTCGTCGAAATATATCTGACCGATACGAAAGACCGCATCACATCTTTTCTCGACACACTCATCGCAGGCAAGCCGGCACCTTCAGAGATAGTGCATATCAGCCGCAAGCCGGCACCATACAGAGAGTTCAGCGGATTTTCCATAATCAGCAGCGGAACCGGCGATGAGGAGACAGCTATGATACCGGCAGACCTCGCCATATGCCCCGACTGTCTCCGGGAACTTTACGACCCCTGCGACAAAAGATACCAGCACCCTTTCATAAGCTGCATGGTATGCGGCCCCAGATACACCATCATCGACCATATCCCTTATGACAGGGAAAACACTTCGATGGTGGATTTTCCTATGTGCGGATACTGCGAAAGCCAGTATACCGATCTCCACGACAGAAGACACCACGCACAGACCATATCATGCCACGGATGCGGCCCTCAGCTTCTCTGGAAAACACGGAAAGGACCTGACGACATATCACCGGCTTCGGAAGATCTCACAGACGAAGGACACCGCAGACGTGACAAAGCGATACTTGGCGATGCCGCAGATATACTGAAAAACGGCGGCGTCATAGCTTTCAAAAGCGTCGGCGGCTACAATCTCGTTGCAGATCCTTTCAATGAAGCTGCTGTGCAGAAACTCAGAAATATCAAAAGACGTGAGAGCAAGCCTTTTGCAGTCATGTTCCGCAGCATAGAGGAAATCAGAAAATACTGCTTCATAAGCGACACAGAAGCAAGTCTCATAGGCTCCTCCGCAAGGCCGATAATACTGCTGGAGCACAAGGAGTCTGACATTCCGGAAATAAACCGCAGCCGTTTCATCGGCTCTTTCCTGCCAAGCTTTGCAGCACAGTACATGCTCCTTGACAGGATCAGCCCGCTGATATTCACAAGCGCCAATCTTTCAGATATGCCTATGATAAAGGACGATGACGAAATGTTTCGTATGTTCGAAAGGGAGCCTGATATCGACGGGATACTTTACAACACACGACGTATACTGGTGAGAGCTGACGACTCTGTTGCCCGCGTCATAGACGGACAGCCGCAGATGATAAGACGTTCCAAGGGATACGCCCCTGTCCCCCTTTATGCAGATGCAAGTCCGCAGCAGATATTCGCAGCAGGCGGACAGCTGAAAAATTCATTTGCCCTTGCAAAGAACGGATTCATATATACGAGCCAGTATTTCGGAGATATGGATACTGCAGAAAACCAGCAGCTCTATACAGAAAGTCTCGATCATATGCAGCAGATGTTCCGGATAAGGCCCCGGATCGTTGTCTGTGATATGCATCCGCTCTACTTCACGTCTTCATTTGCTGAAGACTACGCTGCAAAGCACGGACTTCCCATCGTCAGGGTCCAGCATCACCATGCTCACATAGCATCTGTAATGGCGGAAAACGATATCTCAGGAGATGTCATCGGTATCAGTTTCGACGGCACGGGCTACGGCACTGACGGCGCTGTATGGGGCGGTGAATTTTTCATATGCAGTGAAGGCGATGCAAAACGCATCGCACATCTCAGATATGTGGATCTTATCGGAGGCGACTCCTCTACGAAGGATGCCATGCGTTCTGCCATCGGATATATCCACGCATATGACAGTGGTCTGATATCAGAAACCGGTGCTCCAGGCTGCAGAGAGATAACTGTCGATATCTCGGATATCATCGCATACGGCAGAGAGACTATCCTCGGTCTGCCTAACGCATCACTGGCGCTCAAAGCCATAGAAAACGGCATCAATACCATCAGAAGTTCCAGCATGGGACGTCTCTTCGACGGAGTCTCTGCACTCCTTGGCATAAAGACATACAATGATTACGAAGGCCAGTGCGCCATCATGCTTGAAGATGCAGCTGCTTTCGCACAGAAAAACCCCGGCGTCAGGAAACAGTGCGATCTGGCGCTGTCGTTCCATGAACGGATAACCGACATGATACTCGCAGAATGTATCTGCGCCAGAGACAACTACGGCACATCTCAGGTGGCCCTTACCGGCGGCACATTCCAGAACAGGATACTGATGGAAAGTGCTCTTGAAAAACTAAGAAGCAACGGATTCACTCCGTACTACAATATCTCCGTCAGCCCTAATGACGGCGGTCTGGCCCTGGGGCAGGCGTATATAGCTATGCACAAAGCAGAACAAACAAAGACTCAGCTGTAAACCGACGCAGCTGAGTTTTTTCATCAAAAAAACACCAGCTGCGGATATCCCTTTCATACTTTACTGAGTCCTGCCTGACATTTTCCGGTGGATATGCTCTCGCTTTTCTCCGGAAGGTGCTGCATTTACTCACTTATCGGACATCCGCAGCCGGTATTCTGGTTTTCTGTTACTGTTTCTGGTGGAATCACTTCCCCTCTTCACTTTCAACTCTTCGAATCTGAGGTAAAAAGTTTATATTTTCAAAGGCTTTTCCCTTTGCTTGTCTGTATTATAGCACATGGGAAAAGCCTTTGCAAGAATTATTCGAAAATTAATTGAATTTATTTTTTTCTGTTATCGTACTTTCTGTAAACACTCCATCAGCATTTCTTAAAGTATATCTATCTCTTCTCCTGCCAGTGCCTTGTTCATGCTCCTCACTGCGCAGAACTTGCCGCACATGCTGCAGGTGTCGCTGTACTCGTCATCAGGGCTCCTGCTGTCTCTTATGGCCTTTGCTGTCACAGGATCCAGTGCACAGGCAAACTGTTCATCCCAGTCAAGGTTCCTTCTGGCATCGCCCATACGGTCGTCTATGTCTCTTGCTCCCGCTATGCCTTTGGCGATATCTGCTGCATGGGCTGCTATCTTCGATGCGATTATGCCCTGCTTTACATCATTTACATCAGGCAGCGCCAGATGCTCAGCCGGCGTCACATAGCACAGGAAAGCTGCTCCGTTCATGGCTGCCACTGCTCCGCCGATAGCTGCTGTGATGTGGTCGTATCCCATGGCTATGTCCGTAACGAGAGGTCCCAGCACATAGAACGGCGCACCCATACAGATAGTCTGCTGCACCTTCATGTTGGCTGCCACCTGATCGAGAGGCACATGTCCCGGTCCTTCCACCATGACCTGTACATTGTGCTCCCATGCACGCTTTGTCAGCTCGCCAAGGCGCACCAGCTCCTCGATCTG
>CAKQUI010000008.1 GCA_934277495.1 uncultured Clostridia bacterium
CAAAGTTGCGAAGGCTCTCGGCATAAGCCAGTCGGCAGCCAGCAGGAAGATAATAAAATACCTGAAAAACAGCAGTGATGAGGAGAAATGATTTGTTGTTACAGAGGTAGATGACATGAATAAAAATGAAAGCAAGCAATGGCTGATAGATCATATAGATGAAAACAGGGAGGAGTTCTGCAGTGCGTCCATGGAGATATGGAACCATCCTGAGCTCGCCCTGCAGGAATATTTCGCATCGAAGACCCTGACGGAACTGCTGGAAAACAACGGGTTCCGTGTGGAAAAGGGCGTGGCGGGCATGCCGACGGCGTTCGTGGCGGAGTACGGAGAAGGAAAGCCGGTGATAGGTTTCAGCGCAGAGTTCGATGCACTGCCGGGACTTTCCCAGAAGAACGACTCCAACTTCCACGATCCGGTGGTAAAGGGCGGCCCCGGCCACGGATGCGGGCACAATCTGCTGTCCATAGGCGGCGTACAGGCAGCTTCGGCGCTGAAACGTCTCATGGAGAAAGAGGGCCTTAAGGGAACGATACGCCTCTTCGGGACTCCGGCTGAAGAGATCTGCGTCGGCAAGCCATTCATGGCGAAAGCCGGTCTCTTCGAAGGGCTGGACGCAGTGGTGGACTGGCATCCGGCTCATACCAACACATCGGGGTACAGGGACTGCCTGGCATATTTCAACGTCAAGTATCACTTTACAGGAAAGGCAGCCCACGGCAACGCTCCGTGGAGAGGTGTCAGTGCACTGGACAGCGCACTGCTGATGGGTCACGCCATAGAGATAATGCGTGAACATGTGGATCCGGGCAGCAGAGAACGGCCGACCACGATAAACTATGCGTTCCCTGACTGCGGCAACGCATATCCTGTAGTGGTTCCCGACAGATCCACCATATGGGTGGTGGGAAGGTTCGCGAATGCGGCGCTTCTAAAGGAAGTCCTGGGCAAGATAAGGAAAGCAGCCGAGGGCTGCGCCATGGCGACGGGTACAACTGTGGAAGAGGAATTCACGGCAGCAACTCACAATATGATACCTAACAAAGTTATATCCGACGATATCTACGAGAACTTCAAGATCGTGGGCGCCCCTGCTTATTCTGAACAGGATCAGGCAGATGCAAAGGAGATACAGAAGTCCATGGGCTGCGAGCCTACGGGTTACGACGGATATCTGGAACCGGTCAGGGAGTCCAGCCAGCCGGTAACGGACGCTTCGGAGTACAGCTGGTTCGCACCGCTGGGATTTTTCAACGCAGCGCTGAGTCCGTCGGTGGAGTGTTCCGGTCACAACTGGGCAGTGTGCCGTCTGGCTGGTTCACATCCGGGGATGGAGACGGCTGTCACAGCGTCGAAGGTGCTGGCGCTGACGGCCTATGACCTCATGACGGATGCGGATCTTCTGGCAGCGGCTCAGGCAGAGAACCTGGAACGCCTGGGCGGACAGGTTTACGAGTCAATGATCCCCGACGGAGTCGAACCGGATCTTGATACCAACAAGGATCTGATGGAAAAATTCCGCAGCAGATAAGCGGGCAAATAAATACCGGCTTCCAGAGGAAGCCGGACATGAAACTGTATATGAAGAGGCGGGGCAGCTCAGGCTGCCCCGCTTTTGCAATACATTGGGGAATGCTGACTGCGGCAGTATTCAGACGAACACCCGCAGCAGCGCTGTGCACTCCGGCATATGGATCTCGCCTACGGAGCTGGACAGAAAGAGCTTGATCTCGCCCCGGATCATATCTTCATCCTGAAGCAGCGAGAACTGCATGGCTTCCAGCGGCAGTGTGACATAGCCATTCTTCACCTCCGCTGATTTGATACGGTTCTGATACTCATAGCGCATGCTTTTCATCTCGCCGGACATGAGCTCCATGTCCTTCATGGATTTCTGCTCCACCTTGCGGCACTTTATCCGCAGGTAGGATTCGTTGTCCCTCACCGTCATGACTGCCGGGTGATGGAAGGCTTCATTGGCCATGGATATCTGCTGAGGATCCCTTTTGCGTCCCTTGCAGAAGGCGAACGCCACCCTGTAGTCACCCTTCGGTATATATCTGGACAGGCTGTTGCCGTCAACTATGAGTTTGCGCCCGTTTTCACCGAAATAGTCGCAGGCCTTGCAGAAATCTCCGCCCTGCTCCATCAGTGATATGGTCTCGTCGCTGCAGTTCATCATGATGTTCAGTGCATCCTCACCGGCGGCGTCTTCGCTGATACCGTTCCTGGCCAGCCAGTACACCAGGTTCTCGTATCTGTGAGTGAAGCGCATCATGAATGACCTTCCGTAGGTGGTGAATGCCAGCTGATCGTCGAGTATCCCCTCATCGACGAGTCCTGCCAGCGCACGGCTGACGGTGGAGCGGTTCACGCCGAACCTGCGGGCGATCTCCGCCAGAGATACAGGCCTGCCGTCTTTTTTCGGAGCCAGTTCTATAAGGTATTTCATCTGTGTAACTGTCATTATTCTCCTCCCGGATCTGTCGGTACCTGTAGTTAGTTTTTGCTAACTACATATTATACATATCTTTCATGGAAAATCAACCCCCCCGGCTCGATATCACGGGCATGTAAAGTGAGAAAGTATCGAAAATGAATACTCACAGGACTGTTTCGATACATTTTCCTGCGATCCGGCCCACCTTGAACCTCTCGCAAAGTCAGGAAGTATCGAAAACACTTTCATCAGGGCTCTTTTCGATACTTTCACAAGATCTGGATTTCTGAAAGTATCGAAATCGTGTGTTTTGAACCTGTTTTCGATACATGACAGGGATGCTGCCTGGACGACTTTTCCGGAAAGTATCGAAAACCACTGTTTTTCCGGTCGGTTCGATACTTTATAGCTTTGGCTTTGACTCAGCAGCAGCTCCCATAGTAGCAAATGTATCGAAAACATATCTTTTTCAGCTTTTTTCGATACATTTTCTTTTTTATAACATAGGAAATATCGTTTTCGATATTTCCGGAGTTTCAACGTTCGCTGGCGTTCACTCCTACGCCTGCGGCTACGCTTGGAGCGTTGCGGATTTTCCCCAGCTTTAGCTGGAGTGGAAAATGCGACAGCAGGGAGCGAAGCGAGTCGGAGCACCGAAGGAGCGTTGCGGATTTTCCCCAGCTTTAGCTGGAGTGGAAAATGCGACAGCAGGGAGCGAAGCGAGTCGGAGCACCGAAGGTGTGTTATCCCCGAAGCTATGGTTCGGTGGAAGGTCCCATTCGAGAGTTCTACGGCTTCAGCCGGCTCAGAACTCACCGTGTCCGTTTTTCCAAGCGGATCGCCGATGAATCTCCGAGGAAAAACCGGAACGATGTGAAACCTCCGGCTGATATGGATCCGGCATGGAAAAATTTTTTGATATCTGCCTGTGCATGGCTGGCAACATGCTGCGAAAACCGCATGATTTCAAGGCTTAGCGTCTATGTGGACTCTTCTGGTCCCTGTAAAACGTGCATCATATGCAACATATACATGATTTACAAAAAAACAAATTTCGATAAAATATGGAATTGAGTTAGAAATACCTAACCTGAAAGGCTTGCACGGAATGTCTGAGACGGAACATCTCGCCGGGCAGAAAACCGGCGACCGGGCTGATCCCGGGAGCAGGTATGGCTGTTCGTCAAAGCGGGAACGCGGAGGGCGGCCTCGTGCACATCAGGCAGGCTATAAGGGAATATCAAAGATCCGGCAGACGCCGGGAAGGAGAACAGACATGATGAAAAAAATGATCGCACTGGCGGTGGCGCTGATGATGGTCACCGGCAGCATCCAGATCACAGCTTTCGGAATGGAGAGTAAAGGGGATATAAGTATATGCAGCAGTCCTGAAGCGATGGCGCAGGCTGTCAACAGAGAGACCGTGTCGGCGAAATCGGGCAGCAGCAAAACATCGGTATTCAGCAAAAGCAATGTGGAGCGCAGACTCATCGTCAGCACAGACGAAGTGCCGGGAGATGATTTTGGCGCCGACAATGCGTGGTACTACTCGGTGAGGAACCTGCTGATACTGGAATACAGCAGCAAGGCAGCAGCTGACAAGGCTGAAAAGACCCTGGCAGAGAAATACGGCAGCAGCAATGTCATCCACGACAGCGTTGTGAAGATGGAAGATCTTGAAACCGAAGATGTAACGGTTCCCGATGAAAAAACAGAAGCAGCGGAAACGCAGGCTGTCAAAGATACGGAAACCTCCGCAGAAACAGAAAAAGATCAGGCTGACAAAGCAGCGCAGGACAGCAAAGACCAGATCAAAGCTGCTGACGATGAAAACGATGAGGATGACAGCGAGATCCCGCAGCCCTTCGACGGCATAAAGATGATGGGCTTCGACAAGCTCAGACAGCAGGCGGCCGGATGGGACGGAGAAGTGAAAGTCGCAGTCATCGACAGTGGCATAGACGAAGATCACCCGTGGTTCACCGGCAGGCTGGACAGGAAGAACAGCGTTAACCTGGCAGGGGACGGAACAGAATCGGATTTCAATGACCTTTCAGGTCACGGCAGCCATGTTTCCGGCATAATCACCCAGGCGACGCCGTCACAGGTGCAGATCATGGCAGTCAGAGTTTTCGACAGATACGAACTGACGTCGCTGCTGACAATAACCCTCGGTGTGGATTACGCTACAGAGCACGGAGCGAATGTCATGAACATGAGCCTGGGACACAGCAAGGCGACAAAGAAAGAGATAAACCTGATGGACGCTTCATTTGCAGCAGCCATGGAAAAGGGCATAACGGTATGCGCCGCATCGGGAAATGAATTCACAGACGTTACGAAGAGCTATCCTGCCAGCAGCGGCTGGACGATAGCAGTAGGTTCGCTGGAACCTTCGGAAACTTCGAAAGACGGATACATCCGCTCCGGCTTTTCCAACAACGGCACGATGCTGGACTTCTCGGCACCGGGAAGAAACATCGAGAGCGCATGGTGCGACGGTGAAACAGCTATAGCCAGCGGTACGTCGATGGCAACGCCGCACTTCGTGGCAGCAGCAGCTATGGTATATCTCAAGCATCCCGGCTACAACCAGTGGGACGTATACGCAGACCTGCAGGATTACGCCAGAGACTTCGGTGACGCCGGCAAAGACATCGACTTCGGATACGGATGCGATGACATGAGCGGATACGCCGACGGCAGCAGCATACAGACTGCAAAGCAGCATCAGGGTCTTACAGCAGACGCAGACATCGTGAAGACCATGAATGACAAAGACAAGAGCTTTTCCGTGAATGCGAAGCTCACAAGAGGCGACGGCAGCCTGTCATACGCCTCAACAGACAGCAGCGTTGCAGAGATCAAGGGCAGCGATGTCATCGTCAGAGGTACAGGCAGCTGCGAGATCGTCGTGACAGCTTCGGAGACAGACAAGTACAGCGAAACACAGCGTCACATACAGCTGAAGATCGAAAAAGGAACTCAGAAGTTCGTCATGCCGCAGATGACATACAGCAAATATACGACTGACAAGCCTTTCTATGTAAAAGCGTCAGTTGAGGCTCCGGCAGACGGCAAAGTGACTTTCACAGCCAACGACAACGACATATTCACTGTAAGCGAAGACGGTCTTGTAAAACTGACAGGAAAGACAGGCAGCGCAAAGCTTTTCGCTACAGCATCAGGTACAAAGAGCTTCGAATATGAAGTCAGCGAAGGCATAACGATAAAAGTAGCGAAAAAGCCTGAAGCGAAAGTGACCAGGCCGGCCAAAGCCAGCATAAGCAGCCTGAAGGCAGGCAAGAAGAAGTTCACAGTGAAGTGGAAAAAGCAGAAGAGCGTGACAGGCTACCAGGTGAAGTATTCACAGTACAAGAGCATGAAAAAATCACGCACTGTAACTGTGAAAAAGTCATCAGAATCATCGAAGACTGTGACTAAGCTCAAGGCAAAGAAGAACTACTATGTGCAGGTGCGTGCATACAAGAAAGCCTCAGGCAAGACATACTGCGGCACATGGAGCACAGCTAAAAAAGTAAAGACAAAGAAATAAATATACTGCAGCGGGGGCCGCTGCGGCAGCGGTCCCCCTTCTCAAAGTGAATGACCCTGTGCCAGGCAGGGTACGGAATATAAGACATCAAATCGAAGGAGGAATTTATGAAGAAAAAGTTATTGGCTTATCTGCTTTCAGCGACGATGGCAGTGACAGCAGCTGCACCTTGCGTGACTATGACAGCGGCAGCGACTGAAAATACATCAGTAGCTGTGAAGACTGTACAGGCAGCAGAAGATGACAGCGAAGATGTAGTGAACGGACCGGAGATATCGCAGGTCACAAGCGGTACTGATTATAGTGGTACAGCATATGTTTATCTGCCTCAGCTGGATAAATACAGCAATGATGCGAATATAGAAAAATACAGCAAAGCACTGATCGATAACGATGCAGTGAAGGCAGGAACAGCGAAAGTCATTGTCAACGATATCGAAATGAAAGCATCCTGGAGCGACGATCATCCTGAACTTGTGTATGATCTGACTTATTCCAACGGCATGGAGCTGGGAACAGGAGCATTCAAAGACGGTGAGAACAAGATCGTCCTCAAGGCCCCCGGTTTCAACGATAAAGAGATTCTGGTGAACCGTGCCGGCGGCGTGTACACATTCGTTTCCCAGAAAGATCTGGGAAACAGTGGAGGCGGTACAGACAAGCCGTCGGAAGACAAGATCAAGGATCCGACAGAAAATGGTGAATATACGCTGGCTTTCAAAGCATATGAGCAGGGTAAGGATACTGAATCCATGATAGGCAGCGCTTTCGACAAGCGGGCAAAGCTGGTGGTGAAGGACGGCGAGATGAGGATATCCGTACTGAACACTGCTCTCAAGAATTATCTGCTGGATTTCAGTATCGAGACAGACGGCACATATGCGAAATCTGAAGCCAAAGATTACGGCAAACCTGATTCAAAGGGCGAGTATCCTTCAAAAGAATACACTATGACGATAAAGGATCTCGGCAAGACTCACGAAGCGGCAGCACTGGTAACAGCCATGGACGGTCAGGAAAGCGACAAGGGAAGCTACGACAAGTACACCAAGGCTGACCTCACATTCACTTCACTGACAAAAGGCTGGGAAGGCTATCAGCAGGAGATAGACGATGCAGGCAAACTGACAGGTTCTGAACTTACGGAATCAGTTCTTGTAAAGCTGGGTTATGATACTGACGGCGACAAGAAGATGAGTGATGAGGAAATGGCAGCCATATCAGGAGAGCTGGAACTGTCAGATTATGGTCTTACAGATGTGAGTATACTCAGCAAACTTTCAGACAAGGTCACTAAGCTGAACCTTTCCAACAACGAAATATCAGAACTTCCTGCAGGCATGCTGGACAATATGACGAAGCTGGAAGACTTCTATGCAGAAGACAACCTGATAGAAGATATACCGGCAGGGTTCTTTAAAAACAACAGGTCCATCAACTGGATCACACTTTACGGCAACAAGCTGAAGTCCATCGAGAAAGACGATTTTGCAGGCCTCAGCAAGCTGACTATCCTGGATCTGGGCGTGAACTACATCGATAATATCGAAGCAGACGCCTTTGAAGATCTCAGCAGTATTACAATGATCGGACTTTCGGAAAACGAGCTGACAGAACTTCCGGACGGTATCTTCAAGCCGATGGCGAAGACTATGACATTCCTGAGCATCGACTGCAACGATTTCAAAAAGATACCGGATGCTGTTTCAGATGCAAAAGCGCTGAAATCCTTCTACGCAGATGAAAATGAACTGACAGATATATCGAATATCGATTTCGGTGGAATGAAAAATCTGGAACTGCTTAATGTAATGCACAATCAGATAAGGAACATACCGTCAGGTACATTCGCAAAGAACGACGCTCTCATCAGTATCGATCTTTACGACAATGAGCTCAGGTCACTGAATGCAGATGTATTCTCTAAAAACGCCAGGAGCAATCCGCTGACGAAGCTGGACGTGCGACTCAATAACATGAAAGTCGTGGATCCTGATATCATCAAACTGGCACAGAGCTTCAACAAGTTCTATCCGCAGAAGACTTCACTGGGACTCCGTGCAGAAAAGGACGGTGCGAATGGTATCAGATGGAGTCAGAAGATGGATCCTATGGATCTGGTGCTCTGGTTCGATCAGACAAGCAGCGATAAGAAAATCGAGCGTGCGTCAATCGAGGAATACAAGCAGCTGCTGGCTGACAACGGCTGGTCAGACATGACACTGACAGAAATACTGGATTCAAAGGGTTATGACTGGACAGTAGTTACAGAAGTGCAGAGGAAGAATGCAGACGGCAGCTTCACTACAGTAAGTGAAAACGAGATCAAAAACAAGGCTGATGACAAGACTGGTTCATACAAGGCGTCGTCAGGTGTATACAGAGTCGTGAAAACTGTATACGCTACTATGAATTCCGCTGAACATCTCAGATATTCGGCATATTCAGACGAAGTGACTGTGGGAGCATCAAAAGTTGCAGCGCCGGCATCAGTAAAAGCAGCAAGCGCAGGATACAACAAAGCTAAGATAAGCTGGGCCAAAGTAAAGGGCGCAAGCAGCTACGAAGTTCACAGGTATGACAGCAAAGCTAAGAAGTATGTGCCAGCCGGAACAGCGACAGGCACAAGCCTCACAGTGAAGGGTCTCACCACAGGAACCAAGTACAGCTTCATGGTACGTGCGTACAACAAGGCTGACAAGGCATACAGCGGCTGGTCGAAGACAGTAAGCGTGAAACCGGTACCTGCGAAGACTTCCGTCAAGGCAAAGAACCTCAAAGGAAAGAAAGCACAGGTAAGCTGGAAGAAGGTAGACGGAGCAAGCGGCTACATTGTTTACAGAGCAGCAGGCAAAGGCAGCTACAAGGCAGTCAAGACTGTGAAGTCCGGCAAGACCGTGAAATTCACTAACAAGAGCCTGAAGAAAGGTACTACTTACAAGTACAAAGTGAAAGCCTACAGAACTGTAAAGGGCAATAAGATCTGCGGATCGGACTCTTCAGCAGCTTCTGTAAAGATAAAGAAATAGGCAGTCAGACAAGACGAGAAATACTATAGACAGAGAACAGGTCCGGGCAGCTGCCCGAACCTTTCTCTGCTGTAAGGAGATATGATATGAAGAACAGATTCAGAAAAACCATAATGGCGCCAGTACTGGCACTGATGATGCTCTGCTCGGTATTCATTCCGGCAGCGTCTTTTGCAGACACGGCAGACGCCTCAGCACCTTCGGAAGACGGTATATATGCAGTGAACGGACAGATACTCAAAGTACCGTCGAAAGCAGTTTCCATGGCTGACAACGCCATCAACCACAACGTAAAGGTGACGGTAAGCGGCGGCAAATACAGAGTCACTGTTGACTTCAACAGCATGAACGTAGGAAATGCAAAGGGCTATCTCAAAGGCATAAAGACATACAGCAGCGACAGTCTTTCGGGGAATACTCTGACAGGCACGCTGGCGTCAGCAGCAATAGATTCATACCAGTCATATACCAACGGCAAACACATCAGCGACAGCTACGGCACAGACTATCCGAATCTCGTTTCTTTCGACATGATACCAGAGGCTCTGACCAACGGAGGATACATCCCGATGCAGGTGACAGTGCCGGCCATGGCTGCAATAAATCCGGCCCTGGGCACTCAGGACGTTTATCTGGGTCTGGACTGGAGCACAGCAAGGAAGACTACAGCAGCAGATCCTGTGTTCAAGGAGACAGAAGCTGCAGTGAAGGATCCGTCGGAGAAGACTCCTGAAAAACCGAAGCCTGTTGTAAAGGTCAAACCTGCAAAGGTAACAGGCGTGAAAGCAAAGAACAGCAGCAGGAAGGCTGCAACAGTGAGCTGGAAAAAAACGAAGAATGCATCAGGATACGTCGTTTACAGATCCACATCGAAGAAAAGCGGCTTCAAAGCCGTGAAGACAGTGAAATCAGCAAAGACACTGTCTTTCAAAAATACAAAGCTCACAAAGAAGAAGACATACTACTACAAGGTACGTGCCTACAAGACATATGGAAAGTCAAAGACCTGGGGCTCAGAGTCATCAGTAGTATCAGTGAAGATAAAGAAATAGCAGATGCGCAGCATGCATGACGGAAAGGAGGACATCATGAGAAAACACCCTCACAGCAGGGCGAAAAGAGGTCTGGCCGCATTCATGCTCGTCATCATGACTGCTCTCATCCTTTCTGGAGCGAGCAGCGTGTGGACGGCAGGTGATGTATCGGCGGCAGAAAACAGCCTGCAGGACGGCACATATGCAGTGCCGGTGAGCCTGCTCAACGATTCCCAGGACAAAGCGTCCATGGCGGACAATGCGCTGAACCACGAAGGCAAACTCGTCATAAGCGGCGGTACAGCGACGCTTTACCTGAATCTTGTCAGTATAAAAAGCAGCGGACTGGAAGGTTATCTGATGCAGCTGGATGTGCTGAAAGACGTGCAGCTTGAGAACGGAGTACCGAAGAAGTACAGTACCCAGTCGTCGAAGACCGTCTCCACATACAGCGTCACAGACGACTACAACAAGTCCGGCTCGTCGGACAAGATATGCGCCGGCAAGAAATATCCGAAGGTGGTGTCCATACCGGTGGACCTGACTCAGGATTTTACATGGGTGCATATGTACATACCGGTGATGGGTTCTCTTGGATTCGGTGATCAGATCGCAAGGCTGAAGGTGGATGTTTCACAGGCAAAGGAAATGACCCAGGCACAGCTTTCCAGCTGGCAGAAACTTGAGACCAGCGATGGCAGCAGCGACCCTGGAAAGACAGACCCCGGCAAGACCGATCCGGGCAAGAACAACGGCGGCAGCAGTAAAAACAACACAGATGGCAAGACCGGCAACGGCAAGCTGAACAAGAACAATCTGGCAGACGGCAAGTACACCGTGACGGTGCATCTGTGGCACGCCACCCAGAACAAGGAATCCATGGGCAACGCCACTTTGAATCATCAGGCGCTCATTACAGTGAAGAAAGGCGTGTACACCATGGACATTTCCACACATCCGGTGAAGATCGGTTCGGTGACGGCTTGTCTGCAGTCCCTCTGGATAAAGCAGTCAGGCGGATACACTGCGGCCACGGTGAAAGCCAGGAACAACGCAGGCGGACAGCCCAGCGTATTTTCCTTCAGGCTGCCGTCAAAGGACCAGTACATACCGGCGAAGATAGACCCTAAGGTGGAAGTGATGGGAAAAGATCCGATAGACGCAAGACTGAGGATCAGCTGGGATACACTTAAAAAAGCTTCATCGAATGCAACGGTGAAGGAGAACACATCAACGACCAACAGCAGCGTGTCCAGCGGCCTTTCGTCAGGCTCCGGCAGCGGGCTGACAGGATCAGGGGCCCAGGCGGCGGAGGACATGCCGGAGGAAGATACGACCTCTGCAGACGGCAGTGCATCGTCCCTTTCCGGAGGTACGGCAGACACAGGCGATGTGCTGACCACACAGTCCATGATGGCAATAGTGCTGGTGGGCGTATCAATGATAGCGTCGCTGGCAATGGTCATCGTGGTGATGGTGACGATGATAAGACTGGCAGGAAGGAGAGTACACTGATATGTATCAGAACAGGATATACAGAAAAGGTTTGGATTTAATACTGACAGCGATACTGGTACTTGCCGGTCTCGCATCGGTGCTGACGGCCGCAGGGATAACAGGCAGCAGCAGCGTGCATGCAGCGGAGGGAGGCACATGGGTGGCCACATCCACGCCTTCATACAAGCATCCGGTGACAGGAGCCATCGAAGACTCCGGCGCCAACGAAAGCATCGGACAGGGAATGACGGAAAGCGTCCTTTACAGAAAGGCGCTGATAGAGAAAAATGCATCAGGGGAATATTATGCGACGCTGAGGATCTACATGCTTGACAATATCTCGGATATCAAGTTCGCTGTACAGAGCAGAGGCGATTCCGGATGGAACAGTGTCAGTGCAGACAAGACTCAGGAAAACAAAGGCGGGGAATACTGCGCCGACTACAGGATAAAGATACCTGATCAGAACGCCATAGTGAGGCTTTCCGTGAACGTGACGGCAATGGGTCGTGAAGTGGTGTTCTTCACAAGTTTCTCGGATCTGAAGGAAGGCCACGGCAACTTCGTTGCAGAGATGGCGTCCTCCCAGGGATCCGGCGACGATGTGGAGGGTCTGACGACGTCTCTTGACAATGAAAAGGACAGCAGTGCGAAAACCTCTGACAAGGCGGAGAGCCTTCCTGCAATATCCTGGGTGCTGGTGCTGCAGTGCATACTCATCATACTGGTGCCGTCCCTCGTTATCGGCGGAGGCCTGATGGCGGTGCTGATATGGCTCAGGAACAGAGAGGAGATCGAGTGATGTCCGGCAGGAAAAGACCGGCAGGCAGGATATCCAGAGCGGCAGTGATTTTCATGGCGCTGGTCATGGTGATTTCCATGACGGGCTGTGTAAAGTACGAGAAGAGCGGCAGGAACGACAAGGTCACGGAAGTGGACCCTGACAAGGCTGTCATCATAGCTACATCTGCCGCTGTGGTGGATATCTGCGACAGGATGGATATCCCGCTGGCAGGCGTGCCGGAGACGAAGACGTCGAAGCTGCCGAAGCGTTACCGTGACCTGCCGAAGGTAGGCACAGCCATGTCCCCGGATATGGAAAAGGTAGCGGCGCTGAGGCCCGACTGGATACTTTCCCCCACCAGTCTGATGGCTGATCTGAAACCAAAGTACGAGGCGATAAACGCTGACTACGCTTTCATGAACCTTTCCAGCACCGACGGGATGTTCAAGTCCATAGAGGAGCTGGGGGATCTGTTCCAGCGTCAGGACGAGGCAGAGAAGCTGGTGGCAGACTATGAAAAATACTGCGCTGACCTCGAAAAGCGTCATCAGGGCGACAGCAAGCCAAAGGTGCTGATCCTGATGGGACTGCCGGGCTCATACGTGGCAGCGACGCCGCAGTCCTATGTGGGCAGCCTGGTGGAGATGGCAGGGGGAGTCAATGTTTACAGTGATGAGAAAGAGGATTTCATCAATGTGAACACTGAAGACATGCTGAAAAAAGATCCGGATATCATACTGAGGACGGCTCATGCGGTGCCTGACGAAGTAATGGAAATGTTCGACAAGGAGTTTCGAACCAATGATATCTGGAAACACTTCGACGCTGTGAAGGAGGACAGGGTATACGATCTGCCCTACAGCAGATTCGGCATGAGCGCAGGGTTCGGATACAAGAAGGCAATAGCTTGTCTCGAACCGCTGCTTTACGGACAGGAGAATGCAAAATGAGGATAGAATCACAAAAAACATACAGATCGAAGCGGCTGACATGCGCTGTCGCCTTTGCTGCAGTCATCGTGCTGCTGCTGGTTATGTTCATGGTGTCTGTGGATCAGGGGAGCATAGATCTTTCCGTAAAGCAGCTGCTCCGTGGGCTTTTCGTGGAGTACGACGACACGGTGGCAACGGTGTACGACCTGAGATTCCCACGCATGATAATTTCCATGCTGGTGGGAGCTGCACTGGCAGTTTCAGGCGTGCTGCTGCAGGCGGTACTCAAAAATCCGCTGACTGACCCTGGCATCATAGGTATATCGGGCGGAGCCAGCTTTACGGCAGTCATAATGACAGCGCTGGCGCCTCAGCTCTTTTACTTCCTGCCGGTGGCGGCTTTCCTGGGAGGTCTGCTGGCTTTCATACTGGTTTATTCCCTGTCATGGAAAGGCGGGCTGTCGCCCCTTAGGATAATACTGGTGGGCGTTGCAGTCAGCACCATGTTCTCCGGACTTTCCAGTGCCATAGACGCCATGAGCGGGGGCAATCAGTCTTCGGTGGCGTCCATCGTCAACGGCAGCATAACGATGAAGACCTGGGATGATGTGAATATCGCAGTGATATATCTGCCGGTGTTCCTGATCCTGGCCATATGTTCCTGCCGGATGTGCAATCTGATGTCGCTGGACGACAAGACCGCAAGGGGAATAGGTCTCAACGTGGACAGATGGAGGATACTCATATCCCTCATCGCAGTAGTTCTGGCGTCGGTATCCACGGCAGTTGCAGGCATCGTCAGCTTCGTGGGACTCATCGTGCCGCACATCGCAAGGATGCTGGTAGGCAGCGACCACAAGGTGCTGATACCTTTTTCCATACTGCTGGGTGCGCTGCTGTTCCTGGCAGCAGATACGCTGGGGCGGACTATAGCAGCGCCTTACGAGATAAGCGCTTCTGTGATAATGGCAGTGGCAGGCGGTCCGTTCTTTATAATCCTGCTGAAAGGAAAGGGAAACTATGGAAGTTAGAAATCTTATGTTTGCATATGACACGAAGACCAGGGGCGCTGACGGCAAGCTTGCGAACAAAATACTGGACGGCGTCTCCTTTCAGATCAACAGGGGACAGATAACCACGCTGCTGGGAGCCAACGGCTGCGGAAAGACTACGCTTTTCAATCTGATGACGAAGAACCTGATACCGCTGAGGGGCAAGGTGCTGCTGGACGGCAGGAGCATCAGACACATGAAACAGCGGGATTTTGCAAGACGTGTGGCCATCGTGCACCAGAACAATCAGGCAGCGGCGGACATAACGGTAGAGAAGCTGGTGGCCTACGGCAGGACTCCTCATCAGGGGATGTTTTCCACAGGCGGCAGCGAGGACCGGGATATCATACAGTGGGCCATGGAGGCTACCGGTGTGGCGGATCTGCGCAGCCGTGAAGTCATGAGGCTTTCCGGCGGGCAGCGTCAGCGTGTATGGCTGGCGATGGCTCTGGCCCAGAAGACCGATATACTGTTCCTGGACGAGCCTACGACGTATCTTGATATCCGCTATCAGATAGAGCTGCTGGAGCTGATACGCAGCCTCAACGAGACATACGGCATAACCATAATCATGGTGCTCCACGACATGAACCATGCTGTCTACTACAGCGATGAGATAATAGGTCTGAAAAGCGGCAGCATACTGATGCAGGGAAGACCGCAGCAGGTGATAACGCCGGATTCCATCGAGGCGCTGTACGGTATACGTCTCGATGTGACGCAGGTGAACGGCCGCAGAGTCGTGATGACGGTGAGATAGGAGGTCGCTATGAAAAATATATTCAATGGTATATGTGTGGGTCTGGCATTCCTCTGTGTCGGCCTCGGTGCAGTGGGCATCGTGCTGCCGTTCCTGCCTACCACGCCGTTTTTCCTGGTGGCGGCTGCTCTCTTTGCAAAGGGCTCGAAGCGGTTCCACCGCTGGTTCACAGGTACGGCTCTTTACAGGAAGCACCTGGAGCCTTTCGTGGAATCGAAGTCCATGACCATGAAAAAGAAACTGTCGGTGCTGGCCATGGTGACAGCACTGCTGACAATAGGATTCATCATGTCGCCCATATGGCACGCCCGGGTGGTGATAGTCATAGTCGCACTGGCGCATTACTATGTCTTCTTCTTCAGGATAAAGACAGCGCCGGCGGAAGAAAGCAGTGAAGCGGTGGGCGGTGCAGGCTGTGTCGCAGACGATCCTGAGCCCGGCCGGGAAAAAGACAGGCTCCCGGCGTGCAGATGCAGTGCTGAAGGCGATGGAACTGCAGAGAAAGGATGCTCCCCGGCAGACACGGGACATGCACGCATCCGTGAAGCGGCAGGCAGTGCAGACCGTTATCGTGAGCGGCGTATGGAAAAAGGAGAAGAGAATGTTTCATAAAAGACTCCTGAAGGAGTTCGCAGATACAAGAAAATATACGGCGGGGATCGTGATATGCCAGTGGTTCAGCATGGTCGCCAACGTCCTGTTCATCTTTGCCAGCGCCTCGATGATGCAGGATATGATATTCGGTGCTGTGACAAGCCATGACGTAGTGACCTACCTTGTGCTGACTGCAGTGTTCCTGGCGGTGCGTTTCGTATCCGGCGCAGGACGCAGCAGCCTCAGCGTGCGTATCGCAGACCGTGTGAAGTCAGGACTGCGAACTATGATATTCAGCAAGCTGCTGAGACTTGGCGGCAGCTATCATGAAAAGATATCCACGTCGGAGGTGGTGCAGGTCAGCACAGAAGGAGCGGAGCAGCTGGAATTTTACATGAGCCAGTATGTGCCGCAGTTCTTCTACAGTATGGTGGCGCCGCTGACACTTTTTGCGATAGCGTCCACGATAAGTCTGAAAGTGGCTCTGGTGCTGCTGGTATGTCTGCCGCTGATACCGGTGTCCATCATCGTGATACAGAAGATAGCAAAGCGGCTGCTGGGAAAATACTGGGGCAGCTACACGCATCTCGGCGACAGTTTCCTGGAATGTCTTCAGGGTCTGACGACGCTGAAGATATACGGTTCCGACGAGGAATACGCCCGCAGGATGGACGAGGATGCCGAAAAGTTCAGGAAGATAACCATGCGTGTGCTCATCATGCAGCTCAATTCCATCAGCGTCATGGACGTTGTGGCTTACGGCGGAGCAGCAGTGGGCATCGCCCTGAGCATACTGGAATATACGAGAGGCGATATCAGTTTCATGCAGTGCTTTTTCATGCTGCTGATCTCGGCAGAGTTTTTCCTGCCGCTGAGGATGCTGGGGTCGTTTTTCCATATCGCCATGAACGGCAATGCGGCGGCTGACAAGATATTCGCTCTGATGGATATCGAGGAGGAGTGCAAAGGTACGCTGGAGGATTTCCCTGAGGGCGATATCTGTTTCCAGGATATAAGATTCGGCTACGAGGGCAGCGACAGGCTGGTGCTGGACGGATGTGACGTCAGGCTGCCGGCAAAAGGTATGACCGCCATCGTGGGCGGCTCCGGCTGCGGCAAAAGCACACTGGCAAGTCTGCTGATGGGCGAGCATACATCATACGGCGGCGGGATATTTGCAGGATGCAGGCCTGTGAATTCAGCCCCCGGTGGAAGTGCGGATAGTGCAGGATGCAGCTCTGTGAATGCAGCGGACAATAGTGCCGGTGCAGTCCGGAAGGAAGTGACCTGTGGCGGTCTGGCAGAGAATGCCAGCTGTTATGCTCCGGTGGAGATGCGTGAGATCGCAGAGTCCGTGCGCCTTGGGAAGATAACAAGGATAAACCACAGCAGCTACATTTTCAAAGGCACTGTGGGCAGTAACCTGCTGATGGGCGATCCACAGGCAAGCACCGGTGATATGGAGGCTGCACTTAAACAGGCAGGACTCTATGATGAGCTGAAAAGTCGTGGAGGTCTTGACATGGCAGTCACGGAGCGAGGCACCAACCTTTCCGGAGGCCAGCGTCAGCGGCTGGCACTGGCAAGAGCGCTGCTCTGCGACAGCCCGGTATACATTTTTGATGAAGCCACATCCAACGTGGACGTGGAAAGTGAAGATACGATAATGAACGTCATCAGGCAGCTGGCAGAAACGAAGTCGGTGCTGCTGATATCCCACAGGCTTGCCAATGTAGTCGGTGCTGACAGGATATACGTGATGTCCGAAGGCCGCATATGCGAGACCGGGACGCACACAGAACTGATGGCAGAGAACGGAGAGTATCACCGCATGTTTAGACTGCAGCAGGAGCTGGAAAGCTACAGCACAGGCGGATCTGCAGGTGGGGACATGCAGACAGACGGGCTGGATAACCATGAAGAACTCCGGTCGATGGAATCGTCCGGTGATAACGATGACGACCGCAGCAGTATAGATATAGGCCGCTGTGATTTTGCAGAAGGAGGTGAGGCCGTTGGAACGTGATGGCAGGAAGATGAGAAGCGGACTCAGCGTCATGCTGGGGCTGGTAGGACTTGTGAAACCGCTGATGGGTTTCATGTGCCTTGCGGTGCTGATGGGCAGCGCAGGCAACCTGTGCGCCACATTCATAACCGTGGCAGGAGGCAGCGGCCTTCTGGGAGCCATGGGATCTCATGACGGTATGCCGCTGAAAACAGCTGCGATCCTGATGGTGGCTTTTGCAGTGGTGCGGGCCGTTCTGCGCTACACCGAGCAGTCGTGCAACCATTACATAGCATTCCGGCTGCTGGCAAGGATACGCCACGAAGTCTTTGCAAAACTCCGGAAGCTGGCTCCGGCGAAGCTGGAAGGCAGAGAGAGGGGCAACCTCATATCGGTGATAACTACGGATATCGAGCTGCTGGAGGTGTTCTATGCGCACACCCTTTCCCCGGTGGCCATCGCAGTGATAACATCAGTTGTCATGGTGGTCTTCATCGGCAGGCTGGATCCGGTGCTGGGTATCATAGCGGCATGCGGATACCTGACGGTGGGCCTTGTGATACCTCTTGTGAACGGCAGAGCAGGAGGCGGCACAGGGCAGGAGTACAGAGATCGTTTCGGTGATCTGAACACCATCGTGCTGGACAATCTCCGGGGGCTGGATGAGATACTGCAGTTCCATCAGGGGGAAAAGCGACAGGAAAAAATGCAGAAGCAGGCAAAGCGTCTGACGGCTCTGCAGCGCAGGCTCAAAGGCCTGGAAACAGTGCAGACGACACTGACCGATATAGCTGTGATGTTTTCCGGAGCCGTGTGCCTTGCAGTGTCCGCAATGAGGATAAGCAGCGGCAGCCTTGACTTTGCATCGGGCCTGCTGGCAACAGTGGCGATGATGAGTTCCTTCGGACCGACCGCAGCACTGGCGGCAGTTTCCAACAACCTGCACCAGACTCTGGCCAGCGGACGCAGAGTGCTGGACCTGCTGGAAGAAGAACCGCTTGTGGACGAGATATACGATGGAGAAAATTTCTGCAGCGGAGATATAACCGTGGAAAACGTGGATTTTGCATACGCAGCAGCAGGCAGACCTGCAGCAGAGCACATGAACACTGGTGCTGGGAATCCTGAATTTGCAGCGGCACAGCAGACTTCCGCTGAATGTGCCGATCCGGCAGACTGCGGCAGTGCAGTCAGGAAAGACCGTAAGGGGGCAGGCGGCAGGAAGATACTGTCGGGATTCAGCGCATCTTTCCATGAGGGCCGGATAACTGGCATCCTCGGCAGGAGCGGATGCGGCAAATCGACGCTGCTGAAACTGATGATGCGTTTCTTCGAGACTGACAGCGGAGCCATCAGCTACGGCGGCAGGAACGTCAACGACATAGACACCGCAGACTTGCGGAAACATATCGCATATGTGGAGCAGGAGACCTTCCTTTTCCACGATACAGTCAGGAACAATATCCGCCTTGGAATGACAGACGTCACCGACGAGCAGATAGAAGCAGCCGCTCGCAAAGCATCCCTCCACGACTTCATAATGAGCCTGCCGGGTGGCTACGATACAAGGCTCAGCGAGCTGGGAGATTCACTGTCAGGAGGCGAGCGCCAGCGTATCGGCATAGCAAGAGCTTTCCTCCACGACCCTGACGTGATACTGCTGGACGAACCCACCAGCAACCTGGACAGCCTCAACGAAAGCGTCATCCTGAAAGCCCTGAAAGAAGAAGCCAGCGAAAAAACGGTAGTGCTGGTTTCCCACAGGAAATCAACCATGGGGATCGCAGACGAAGTGCTGCAGATGTGAAGAGTATGAGATCTGCGTAGATTTAAAATTTGATATAAGACACAAACAAATGCCAGAGAGCGGAGGTTGTTTGAAACACTCTGCCCTCTGGCACTTTTCTTTATCTGCTCGATACTGAGTCCGATTTCTTTGTAAATGAGTATTTCCCATAGCTTCCTTAAAGCCTTTTCATCATACAGCCGGTAATTTTCCTTCGTCCGCTCAAAGCCCATAAGGGTGGCTCACACCCGATTCATATTTCCGATCGTGTCCGAACGCAGGATTAGGCGGTCTGTGCCAAACCGGGCTTTATTCATCCATGAAATATAAAAAAGGTTTACAATTATATAATTGAGGTTGACAATCCTCCCCGGCATACCATATAATAACCACATTGACTATTCGACACAGAGAAAAGGAGCGGTGATTTGGGAATGAGTCTGGAATCAGTTAGATCACGAAAGAGGATCTCTACAAAAGATATGATAATGTGTGCACTTTTCACGGCGCTTATCGCAGTGGGTGCGTTCATCAAGGTGCCTGTTCCGGTGGTGCCGTTCACGCTGCAGTTTCTGTTCACTATGCTGGCAGGCCTGATCATGGGCGGCAGGCTGGGTGCAGTAAGCGTGGGGCTTTATGCATTGCTGGGACTTGCAGGACTGCCGATCTTTGCAGAAGGCGGAGGCATCTGGTATGTGATGAAACCCAGCTTCGGCTATATCATCGGATTTGCTCTGGGAAGTCTGGTGACAGGTCTTATGGTAGAAAAATTGGAAAAGCTGACCACCGGCAGGCTGCTGGCAGCAAGTTTTACAGGACTAGCGATAGTGTACGCCTGCGGCATGATCTACTATTACATCATCTGCAACTTCGTGATCGGAACGCCCATCGCATTCTGGCCGCTGTTCCTGTACTGTTTCCTGCTGGCGGTGCCGGGGGATATCTGTCTCTGCTTTATAGGAGCTTTGCTTGCAAAGCGCCTGAGGCCGGCATACCAGCGGATACAGAGCTGACAGCCGCAGGATAAATCAACACAATATAATATAAAAGACGAGGAAAGGGAAATATATGAGTTTAGTAAATGAACTGAAAGAACGGATAATATCAGGCGGGGAGATCAGCCGGGAGGAGGCTTTGCAGCTGTTCGAAGAACCGGTGGAGGACGTAGCGCAGGCCGCTGACGAGATACGTGAAAAATTCTGTGGCGACGGTTTCGACATCTGCACCATCATAAACGGCAAAAGCGGCAGGTGCTCGGAAAACTGCAAATTCTGTGCACAGAGCGCCCATTACGATACCGGCTGCACCGAAGTCTACGACCTGCTGCCGACGGAAGATATCCTCAGAGAAGCAAAATACAACGACCAGCAGGGCGTGCTGCGATATTCCATCGTGACCTCCGGCAAACGTCTGTCGGATGCGGAGCTGGATCAGGTCTGCGATAGCATCCGCAGGATCAAAGCAGAAACCGACATCGAAGTATGTTTTTCCTTCGGTCTTTTGAACGAGGACCAGCTTAGAAAAGTCCGGGAAGCCGGAGCCACAAGGGCTCACTGTAATCTGGAAACTTCCAGAAGGTATTTCCCGGAGATCTGCACGACCCATACATACGACCAGAAGATCGAGACACTGAAAGCGGCGGTGGCAGCGGGACTTTCCATATGCTCCGGCGGCATCATGGGACTTGGCGAGACCATCGAAGACCGTGTGGACATGGTGTTCACCGTCAAGGAGCTGGGCGTGAAATCCGTCCCGGTGAATTTCCTGAACCCGATACCGGGGACTCCATATGAAAATAACAGACCGCTGACGGAAGAAGAGGCCCGGCAGTGTGTGGCAGTGTTCCGTTTTATAATACCGGATGCTTCCATAAGACTGGCCGGCGGCAGGGGGCTTCTCAGTGACAAGGGCAGAGAGTGTTTCCAGAGCGGAGCTAACGCTGCTATTTCCGGCGATATGCTGACTACTGCTGGGATCACCGTGCAGAAGGATATGGATATGCTGAAAGAGCTGGGCTACAGGCCAGAGCTCTGGGAGGACTGATCATGGCAAAGAAACTTTTTATAACCGGCACCGGCACGGATATCGGCAAGACCTACGTGACCGGGCTGATACTGAAAAAACTCAGGCAAAGCGGCCACAGCGCAGCTTACTACAAGGCGGCGATGAGCGGCAATCAGCGTGATGCTGACGGACATCTGATCCCCGGGGATGCACTCCATGTAAAGGAAGTCTCCGGCATCAGTCAGCCTTTGGAAACGATGTGTCCGTATGTGTACGAAGCCGCAGTATCGCCTCACTTGGCGTCCCGCCTCGAAGGCGAACCGGTGCAGATAGACGTGGTCAGGGCAGGATTTGCAAAGGTCTGCGCAGCATATGACTATGTGACGATGGAGGGCTCAGGCGGCATCGTATGTCCCATAGATTTCGACAGCAGCAGGCTGCAGCTTGAGGACGTTATCCGGGAGCTTGACCTTTCCAGCATCCTCGTTGCAGACGCAGGGCTTGGGACCATCAACGGCGTAGTGCTGACCGCTGAATATATGAAAACAAGAGACCTGGAGCTCAAAGGCGTCATCTTCAACAACTTTCATCCGGGCGATGTGATGGGGGAAGACAACATCCGAATGTGTGAATACTACACCGGCCTGCCGACGCTGGCCTGCGTCAGAGCGGGAGACAGAGAGCTGGACATGGACGCAGACGACCTGGCAGCACTTTACAGCGAATAAGAAAGGAAATAACAATGATCTGGTATCCTTATGCACAAATGAAAACGATGAAACAGCCTCGCAGGGTCGTGGATGCAGAGGGGGTATATCTCTACACAGAAGACAGCAGACTGATCGACTCTACCTCGTCATGGTGGAGCACTATCCACGGTTACAGGCATCCTGCCATCACGAAGGCCATAAAAGATCAGGCGGACAGATTTTCCCATGTGATGATGGCAGGGCTGAGCCACGATCCGGTGCTGCAGCTTTCTGCAAAACTGGAGGAGTGGCTTCCGGGAGATCTGGACCACTGTTTCTTTTCCGACTCCGGCAGCGTGGCCGTTGAAGTGGCGCTGAAGATGGCGCTGCAGTATTACGTGAATCAGGGGGATATGGAGCGGACGAAAGTTCTGTCGCTGCAGAACGCATATCACGGGGACACGTTCAAGACCATGGAGGTCGGCGACGACGAGGATTACCATTTCATACTGAAACCGTACGGTGAAAAGAAATACACTGTCAGTGTACCGACGGAGATACCGGCACTGGAAGTGGCTTTTGCAAAGCACCACAGGGAGCTCAACTGCATGATCGTGGAGCCGCTTCTGCAGGGAGCGGCCGGGATGCTGATGTATGACGTGTCGTTCCTGCAGCGTGCCAGGGAACTTTGCGACGAATACGGAGTGCTGCTGATTTTCGATGAAGTGGCAACTGGATTCGGACGCACGGGGAACCGGTTCGTGGCAGATCTTGTGCAGCCGGACATCCTTGTTCTGGGAAAAGCTCTGACAGGCGGTCACATCGGCCATGCGGTGACGGTGGCAAACCACAAAGTCTTTGATGCCTTTTACAGCGACGATCCGGGAAAAACTCTGATGCACGGTCCGACATTCATGGGGAACCCGCTGGCCTGCAGTGCGGCCCTCAAGTCGATACAGATCTTTGAGGAAGAAGATTATATGGCAAAGGTCAGAAGGATCACCGCCATAACCGAAGATGAAATGAAAGATTTCACGGCTCCGGAGATCAAAGAGATTCGCATCATGGGTGCGTGTGTCTGTATCGAAGTACATGACGCAAACTGCCTGAAAGGCTTTGCTGATTTTGCATATGAACGTGGTGTGTTCAGCCGCCCGTTCCTGAACTTCATGTACGCTATGGTGCCGTATATCATCACCGAAGAGGGGCTGCGCCACGTACTTCAGACCATGAAGGCGTGGTTCAGGAAATAACATATATAGAAATGCAAAGACCTTGCCGGTCCCGTATCATGGATTGCAAGGTCTTTATTTTTCCTGTATATTGCAGATCGAGCTGCCGTGGCACTGAGCCGGGCGGATGCTGGAAATGCGTCATGAGAGACTGGTCTTGCAGCGAGGAGCGAGCCGCTGTCTGCCCTGCTGTCTCTGATCACGCCCGCACTTGTATGTAATGATGTCCGGGCTGCAGGGTGCGGTCCCGGAGATATCGAGAGCTGCGGTCCACCCACGACCGGCACTGGTGATTCCCTGATACCGCCAGAGGCTGCACGACAGAGTTACTTCATCAGCTTAGAGTAATATGCGTTCATCTGATAGAGTGCTGCCACCGGGTTGTGGCCCAGCACACGGTCTTTTGTTACCAGAGTGGTACACAGTGCATCGGAGTACTTGTAGAAAATGCTGTCGTGTCCCACACAGAGTCCCACTACTATGTTCAGGTCGGTATTCTTCTCGTTCAGCAGCTTTGCCTGCATGATAGGATTGCAGATGTTTTTGCCGACGGCTTCACAGCATGGGTCGATGCCGACCTTTGTTTTAGGCTGGGCTCCGACTTTGCATGCGATGCCGTATACTTCGAATCCCTTGTGGCGGAAGAACTTTGCAGCGTTCCTGGCTTCTGATATCAGACCGACACATGTGGCAATGCCGAGTTTTCTGGCTCCGGTCTTTCTTGCAAATTCAGCGATCTCTTCGATGCGTGTCATTTTGCAGTAGTTCTCATACTCCACCTCCGCTGCGGCTTTCATGGTCTTTGAGTTTTCTTCGTCGTCTATGTAAAGGGAAAGCACTTCATCGACAGTGGTTTCGTATCTGTCACCTTCTTCACATCCGTAAGCTCCGGCTGCTTCCTGTTCAGATGGTCCATCACTGCCGTTTTCCATCTGCGCCAGCAGTCTGGCTGTGGGGCAGAAGTCCGGATACATGGTCTTTCCATCGTTGCAGTTGGTCACTGCGCAGTCAACGCAGCTGTATGTCATATCTTTGTTTTTCATGAAAATCTCCTTTCTGCCGGGCTGAGGATCACACCAGCTCTTTCAGTTCGTCTCCGAAGCTGCCGTTCAAAACATTATCATATGTCACATCAGCGGCATTTTCATATACTGGTCTGCGTTCTTCCTCCATGCGGCGGAGCGTTTCCATGTCTTTGGAAAGAGGTCTGCCGTCCATTGCCAGCTGATCCAGCGGGCGTCTGATGTGCAGCATCAGGCTGTTCTGACGGAGTGCCTGTACATTTTCTTCTCTCAGGACAGCACCGCCTCCTGCAGCGATGACAAGCCTGTTCTCCTTGCCGAAACGACGGCACACCTCGGTCTCACGTTTTCTGAAGCCCTCTTCGCCTTCCTTCTGGAAGATCTCAGGGATGCTGATACCTGCTTCTTTTACGATCTCATCGTCCAGGTCCACGAATTTCTTGCCTGAGATATCAGCAAGGTATCTGCCGACAGTAGTTTTG
Source organism: uncultured Clostridia bacterium (assembly GCA_934277495.1). GTDB lineage: Bacteria > Bacillota > Clostridia > Peptostreptococcales > Anaerovoracaceae > Lentihominibacter. Next base: position 24,899 of record CAKQUI010000008.1, read on the forward strand.
CCTGAGCCCGGCATCCCGATAAGGGTGATGTTCCTGATGTCCTTTTCCATGGCGTTTATGATGCGTTCGTTTTCTTTTTCGAATGTTCCCGGCGTGCCCAGGAAAAATCCTGCAGCAGCTGTGGCCTGTGCTACCAGCATAGGCAGTCCGTTGGAGTGAGGAAGTCCCAGCTCTGAAGCCTCCAGCAGCAGTGCAGTCCTGAAGGGATTGTAGATGACGTCCATGACGCCTTTGCAGTTCGGGAAATCCCTGACGCTGATGATCTTCTGGAGGTTTTTCGGATAAGTGCCTACCGGCGTGGCGTTGATGATGATATCCACGGAATCTGCGATATCGGGCAGCTCGTCGTAGCTGACGAAGCTGACAGGTGTGTTTCCGAGGACATGGTCAGTCTCACCGCCTGCGCCTTTGTGGCGTGATGCTATGCGTATGGAAGCTGCCCCCTTGTCGGAAGCCGCTTTCCGTGTAGTGAGGGAAGTCCCGCCTGTGCCCAGTATCAGCACGTTCTTTCCGGCAAAATCTATGCCTGCTCTCGATGCAGCGTAGAGGAAACCTGTGTAGTCTGTGTTATGCCCGATGAGCTTTCCTCGTTCTTCCTGTGTCTTTCCTTCGGGATGCTCCCAGTAAAGCGTGTTCACTGCACCGATGGCCTCTGCCAGCGGGGATATCTCATCGCAGAGTGGTATCACGTCCTGTTTGTAAGGTATAGTCACGTTGAGCCCGTTGTATTCCCGGGTCTTTATGAACTCCGGCATTTCCTCCGGAGAAAGGCTTATGAGGTCGTATGTATATTTCCCCAGAGCCTCCTGTATTTCCTTGGAATAGCTGTGCACCAGCGTTTTTCCTATGAGTCCGTAAGTCATATTTATCAGTCCTCCTTCTGTTGATGGGTCGGTATATCAGTATCCGGGCGATGCTGTCTGCCCGGATCGGTGCAAAAGCCTGCTGTATGTCTGGCAGCGCTGGCTCTGCATGGATATCGGCGGCAGATCATGTTCCGCCGTCAGATCGCCGGAAACGAAGACCGCTGCCTGTACAGGCGGATCGTTCCGAAATCGTATCAGTTGATTCTATTATACCAGTCTCTTTGGGATGATGGCCATGAAAAGTCCTGTTTTTGTATGACGATCTGTCAAGTTTGTTTTGATACGCAGACAGCCGGCGTCCCGCCTGTACGGAAAGCCAGCTGTCGTAAGTTGTCTGCAATCTTTTCTTATATCTGCTCTGTATAGCAGCCCAGGAAGTCGAATGTTTCCTTGCGGTTTGCAAGATCGTCCAGTACATGGAGCAGTTCTTCCGAGTAGACAGACGCATCCATGTCGAAGTAGAACATGAACTCGAAGTCGCTGCCCGGGATAGGTCTCGATTCCAGCTTTGTCAGATTGATGCCCAGCGATGCGAACTTGGCTATGGTGTGGTAAAGTGCGCAAGGTGTATGAGGTACTGACAGGATCAGGCTGATCTTGTTCGAACCCGGATATATTTCCATGTTCTTGGAAATACATATGAAACGTGTGTAGTTGTTGTCGCTGATCTGGATATCGTCGTTGAGCGGTACCAGTCCGTAAAGGTCAAGGCATTCCTGCGATGAGATGGCTGCGATGTCGTTCCTGTCGCTTTCTGAAACCATCTTTGCAGCAACAGCAGTGTTTTCACAGATAGTGACCTTGACTCCCTTCAGTGACTTGAGATATTCACCGCACTGGCCGATAGCCTGTTCGTGGGAAACGATCTCTTTGATGCTGGAGATATCTGTGCCTGGTTTAGCCATCAGCATGTGATGTATCCTGAGACGGAGACTCTTTGCAATATGGAAATTGTAGTTCTGCATAAGATCATATACGGCAGTCACTGAACCGTATGAACTGTTGTCGATAGGCAGGATGCCGTACTGGCAGAGGCCCTTTTCAACAGCGTTGAAAACTCCTTCGAAATTGCTGAAACGCATGATGCTCGGAGCTTCGAACAGCTTTTCGCATGCAGCCTGCGAGTATGAGCCTGCAACGCCCTGACATGCTACTACGGCTTTCTTAGGGAAAAGCGACGGCGTTTCTTCGAGGGCTTTCCTGATCTTAGGCGACAGTGTGTTGCTGCTGTCCAGGCAGCCGTACTGGCATGATTTGCTGACGTCGAATATCGTGTTGAAAACCACTCTGGCGTATCCGTCGAATGGTTCGCCGATCTGCTCTGAGATCCTGTGGAGTATGTCCTTCTCACGGGCGTTGTTGAAAACAGGAAGTTTGCGTTCTTTCTTGTATTCTGCCACTTCCAGTGATTTCTGCATCCTTGAGTTGAACAGGTCGGCGATCTTGTTGTCGATCTCGTCGATCTCTTCTCTGATCTTTGTCAGATCAAGGGCTTCATTGTTTTTGTTTTTTGCGTCTGTCATTTTATCTGATACCTCCATCATATATACAATCCAGAAGGCCCAGCGCTACAGCGGCTTCCACGATAGGGACCGCTCTCACTGCCACGCATGGGTCATGTCTTCCGGTTACTGTCAGTTTAGTGTTTTCTTTCTTTTCAAGGTCCACTGAATCCTGCTCCATGCCGATGGACGGCGTAGGTTTCAGTGCGACTCTTGCGATCAGCGGCATTCCTGTCGTGATACCCCCCAGGATACCGCCGTGGTGGTTCGTCCGTGTTTTTACGTTTCCGTTTTCGTCGTAATAGAACGAGTCATTGTTTACCGAGCCTGTCAGTCTTGCCGCATCGAATCCTGCTCCGAACTCCACGCCCTTGACTGCCGGGATACCGAAAAGTATAGGAGCCAGGGCGCTTTCCACGCCGTCGTACATTGCTCCTCCGATGCCTCCCGGAAGACTCAGGGCGCATACTTCGATGACGCCGCCCAGAGAATCAAGGCTGTCACGGGCATCTGCAAGGCGGTGTTCCATGGATATGCGGGCCGCCTTGGAGATCACCGGCATGGACTCTCCCCGGAGCTTTTCCAGCAGCTGCGGGTCAGGATCAACAGGTGAGAATGCGTCGTCTCTGGCGTTTGCTATGGAAAGGATATGTCCTCCGATGGTGATGCCCTGCGTTGCAAGGATCTGCAGTGCGATACCGCCTGCGATGCACAGCGGAGCCGTCATCCTGGCGGAGAAAGGTCCTCCGCCTGCCATGTTGAGGCTGTCGCCGTAGCGCAGTCTGGCTGTATAGTCGGCGTGACCTGGTCTAGGCACATTCCGCAGTTTGCTGTAGTCCGAGGAACGCCTGTCTTTGTTCACTATCTTGAAGGAAATCTCCGGACTGTCAGTAACCAGTATGCTGCCTGTATTTTCACCGTCGTCTGCCACGGTCTTCAGACCGCTGACAGGGACAGGTTCATCGGCTTCTTTTCGTTTAGTTGCAAAAGGACTGCTGCCGGGTGCTCTGCGTTTCATGAACTTTTTGAGCTCCCGCATGTCTATCCTTGTGCCAACAGGAAAACCGCTGATGTCAACGCCTATCTCCGGTTCGTGGGAACCGCCCCATATATTTACTTTAAGGTTCTTGCCAAAAGATGAATTCATTTTCCGGTACCTCCGTAGTTATTTCTGATGATGCCGTTAGATTTCAGTGACATCACCGCCCAGCTTCCTGAAATCGTCGAAAAAGTCCGGGTATGATTTGCTGACTGCTTCAGCGTGCTCGATCGTCACCGGGTTTTCGCATATACATGACGCCACTGCTGCTGCCATGGCGATCCTGTGGTCGTTGTGGCTCGTCACAGTGCCTCCCGACAGGCGGGACGTTCCCGATATGGAAAGCCCTGCCTCACGGCAGGCGATGTCTGCGCCGAGTTTCTGCAGGAAGTCGCATACCGTTGCCAGTCTGTCGGATTCCTTTATCTTCAGCCTTTCGGCTCCGGTTATCTCTGAATGTCCCTCTGCAGCGGACATCACTGCAGCAAGGACCGGCACGAGATCCGGTATCTGTGTAACGTCCAGCTCTATCCCAGAAAGTACTGGTGTGCCGTCTGTCTGTGGCAGGGCTGAGCATGTCACGGATGCCAGACCGGTGCTGCTGTCTTCAGAAATCTCAACGGAAGCTCCGAGCTTTTTCAGTGCTTTGACGATGTCTTTGTCACGCTGTGATGATGACATTTTCAGACCGTCGCATGTGACGTGTCCTCCGAGAGCACCGCTTGCCAGCCAGAATGCTGCATTGGACCAGTCGCCTTCTATCGCAAGGCCTTCCGGTTCGGTGTACTGCTGTCTGCCGGGTATGATGTATGTTATGAGACCGTTTTCGTCTGTGGTCGTCTGTATTTCTATGCTGAAGTCCCGGAGCACGTCCATGGAAAGCTCCACATATCCTGCAGATTCCAGTTTCGTGGTGATATGCAGGCGGCTGTCTTCTTCCAGCAGCGGAAGTGCGAAAAGCAGACCTGTTATGAACTGTGAACTTATATTGCCAGGCAGCGAATATTCTCCGGGCTGCAGTCTGCCCTTTATGGTGCATATCTCTCTTACGTTCTTTTCATCGGCAGGAGACTTTGCATCGGGCACTGCTCCCGGTGCCATGGAAAAAGTGCATCCGTGGTTTTCCATCTCTTCTTTCAGCGGTGATATGGGCCGCTGGGGCAGTTTGCCTGCTCCTGCAAAGACTGCGCTGTCTGTGACTGCCATCGCTACAGGGAGCATGAATCTCAGTGTCGAGCCGCTTTCACCGCAGTCGAGATATGGTATGCGGCTGTTTTCCTTTGACCGGATGATGTCCAGCTGCGAAAGACAGTTTTTCGTTGCTGTGATATCCCGTGAGAATTCCGGGATAAAAAGCGGGTCTTCCAATGCTCTGCCCTGCAGCTGCGACAGCTTCTGTGCGATCAGCACACGGTGTGCATGGGATTTCGAGGGCATCGCTGTTATGCTTCCATGGAGTTTGCCTGGTATTATTCTTACATTCATTCGTATATGATATCCTTTCAGAAATAGCTTAGTTCTGCTGAAGACCGAGGGAGAATATCTCTTCCAGGCGGTCTGTAGGGACTTTCTTCAGTGTGCATCCGTTATCCTGCGGGATCACCAGTGTTATCATGCTGCCCCGGACTTTTTTGTCTCCCAGGGCTGCCTCTGCCAGCTGAGCTGCGCTGTACGGACAGTCAAGGCTGAACCCTGATTTTGTCAGCACTTCGGTCATGTTGTCGCAGCACTTTTTGTCTGTCCAGCCCAAGGCTGCTGCGGCTCTTGCAATGATCGCCATTCCGATGGCAACAGCGTGCCCGTGTCTTATGGAGTAGCTGCTGCATTTTTCGATGGCGTGTGCAGGTGTGTGTCCCAGATTAAGCAGCTGGCGGACTCCTGATTCACGTTCATCTTCCTCTACGACTCTGCGCTTTACTTCAACTGCCATGGCAGCTATATCGGTGAGGAAATCGGCGTCCTGTATTTTCATGCCGTTTCTGATGGCGCCGGTGATGTCCGGATCGCCGATGATGCCTGCTTTGACTGCCTCTGCGATGCCGTCCAGCTTCAGATCATCCGACAGTGTACCAAGCACATCCGGATCGAAAAGCACGGCGGAGGGCTGCCAGAAGGCGCCGGCCAGGTTCTTGCCTGCATCGAGGTTCACTCCGGTCTTGCCGCCCACCGACGAGTCGACTACTGCCAGCAGGGAAGTAGGTATCTGTATGAATTCCACTCCTCTGAGGAAACTGGCGGCTGCAAAGCCTGTCACGTCGCCGGTGATGCCGCCTCCCAGAGCCAGCAGCATATCAGATCTTGAGAATCTGTTGTCTGCCAGATAGTTGAGGATGCTGCCGATGGTGGATATGTTTTTGTTTTCCTCGCCTCCCGGGAAAACATATTTGTACACATCGTATCCGGCGGAGCGAAGGGACTGCTGCAGTGTATGATCTTCGCCTCCGTAGAGCCTGTCCACAGTTTCGTCTGTGACTATGCAGAGCTTTACAGATGACGGATCTTTGCCAAGGACGTCACGGATGTATCTGCCTGTCCTGCCGAGCATCCCGTGCTCCATTATCACGTCGTATTTTCTTGATGCATTGACTGAGATTTTTTTCATATAATGAATTTCCTCCGGTTGTAAGAGCGGCTGCCTTTGTATCTGTTAAAAGATCTCGCCGTCGATGATCGCTTTTTTCTCACGACCGTCTTTGAGCAGTGCTCTGAGTTTATCGCTGTCGTCGTCTCTGATGGCGTCTCTGTATTCTTTGAGATTTGCCATCAGCGTGTCTATCTCGCCAACGAGATTGTCACGGTTTTCCAGGAACAGCTCTGTCCACATGTCTTCATTGAGCTTGGCTACACGAGTCAGGTCTTTGTAGCTTCCTGCCGAGAAACCTGCGTGTTCCTGAGCTGTAGGGCTTTTGATGTATGCGTTGGAAACAACGTGCGCCAGCTGCGAGGTGAAGGCTATCTTCCTGTCGTGAGCTTCAGGCGTCGTTATTTCGATATTCGTGAACCCTATGGAAGTGAAAAGAGACTTGAGCTTTTCGATGCTTTCGATAGGTCCCTTTGTTTCAGTGAAGATCATTGATGCATTGTTGAACAGCGTCTTCTTTGCATATGAAAAGCCTGAATGTTCGAGTCCTGCCATAGGGTGTCCGCCGATGAAAAGGAAGCCCTTTTCTTCTGCAAGGGGTATGAGTTCGTCGCATACCAGCTTTTTGATACCTCCGCAGTCCACCACGATGGCGTCTTTTTTGAAAAGGTCCGCATGGGCCTTGACGTAGTCCACTGTAGCCTGCGGATAAAGTGCAATGATGACTATGTCGCACTGTGTCAGCAGAGTATCTGTCAGCGGCTGTTCGATGGCGTTGACAAGGATCGCTTTTTTGACGACCTGCTCGCTGATGTCGGTGCCGTAAACTGTATTATCTGTATTCTGGCTTATGGACTTCGCCAGAGAGCCGCCGATGAGTCCAAGTCCCACTATTCCTATTTCCATTATAAATCACCTCGATGTTATATTATAGTAGTTTTTTTCTTAGCCTTTGTAAGCCAGCGGTCTGATAGCGTTGACTGCCTTCATCACGTCGTCGAATGCTGCCGGTGTCAGTGACTGTGCTCCGTCGCAAAGTGCAGCAGGCGGGTTGTTGTGTACTTCTATCATAAGACCGTCTGCACCTGCAGCTGTTGCGGCCATAGCCATTGGTTTTACAAGGCCTGCGATACCTGTAGCGTGGCTTGGGTCAACGATGATAGGAAGATGTGTCATTGTCTTCAGGAGCGGTATCGATGCAAGGTCGAGGGTGTTTCTTGTGGCAGTTTCGAATGTTCTGATACCACGTTCGCAGAGAATGATATTGCTGTTGCCGCCGGCCATGATGTATTCAGCACTCATCAGCAGTTCCTTCAGTGTGCTGGAAAGACCTCTTTTGAGAAGGATAGGCTTGTCAGTATGTCCCAGTTCTTTCAGCAGTTCGAAGTTCTGCATGTTTCTTGCGCCGACCTGGATGACATCTACATTTTCGAAGAGAGGCAGATGGGATAAGTCCATGATCTCTGTAACGATAGGCAGTCCAGACTGTTTTTTTGCTTCCAGCAGCAGTTTGATACCTTCGTCTCTCATGCCCTGGAAAGTGTAAGGTGAAGTCCTCGGCTTGAATGCGCCGCCTCTGTAAAGTCCTGCGCCTGAGGCCTTTACATCATGAGCGACTTCACAGACCTGTTCTTCTGATTCTACTGAACATGGACCTGCGATGACCTGGAAATTGCCTCCGCCGATCTTAACGTCAGGAGTGATCTCCACTACAGTGTCTTCCGGATGGAATTTTCTGTTGGCGTTCTTGTAAGGTTCCTGTACACGCTTTACTGTTTCAACGATGTCCAGTGCTTTGATGAGATCGATGTCCACTGATGCTGTGTCTCCGATGAGACCTAAGATCGTTGTGGAACTTCCTTCACTGCAGTGGATGTCCAGGTTCATGCTTTTGAGCCATGAGATCAGGTTGTCGAGCTGTTTCTGGTCCGGGTTGTCCTTTAATATAACTATCATTTTCTACCTCCATTGACTGTCTGTCATTTGTTTCTGAGCTGCTTGATGTTTACGGGTTGTTTTGTCCGCCCTTTTGCGACCGGGCCGGCGGCGGCCTGTATGGCGCTGCATACTGGTGCACCTTCATGTGCAGCGCCATAAAAAAAATCCGCAAGTGAATTTCACTTGCGGAGATGGTTGCCTTTTAGTTCGGTTGAAGCTCTGTTTTAAGGTCTTATCTCATTGCAGCGAAATTCACTCTACTCTTATAAAAAGTAAAGTAAAAGTAAAAATATTCTGCTGCAAATACTGCCTTATTGAACATTGCTTTTTTCCCTTCGATTTATTGATCGCCCGATTTTCTGACGACCTTTTAAAATCATAACACCGAACGCAGGCTATGTAAAGTGTTTTTTGGAAAAATTGTAGCGGAGCTATAAAAAAGATGGAAATCATTGTGCTTTGGCACAAATGGATGGTGTGGTCACGCTCTGCTGGCAGATGATGTGACCTGTGAACGATCCTGCATTTTGGGAAGGGACGTTTTTGAGAGAAAAGCAGCAAGTTTCGATACTTTTCCGGTCCGGACTGCCGGGTCACTGCCTGCCGTGACGGTCACGCTCTTTGAAAAGGGACGTTTTTGACTGAGAAACTGCTGTTTTCGATACTTTTCAAAGCGTGGCAGCAGTGATGACAGAGTTCGTGACGATCCGTCTCGTTGGAAAGGGACGTTTTTGAAAGAAAAGCAGCAAGTTTCGATACTTTTTCAGTCCAGGCTGCCGGGTCATTGCTTGCCGTGGCGGTCACGCTCTTTGAAAAGGGACGTTTTTGACCGGGAAACTGCTGTTTTCGATACTTTTCAAAGAATGATGGCAGAGCCAAGGTTCGTCAGAGATGATTTATAGCGGCCAGTGGGTCGTTATCATGGTCTGACTGCTGCCATTTCGTCCTTTTTCTTATTATCATTGCTGATGCATTGCACCGTTCGCTTGGAGAACCCGGCTTCAGCCGGCCCGGAAAATGCGACAGCAGGGAGCGAAGCGAGTCGGAGCACTGAAAGTGCGTTGTCACAATGACCTTACGAGTTGCGTAAGGTCCCATGCGAGAGTTCCCCGGCTTCAGCCGGCAAGGAACTCACCGCTCCGTTCTGCCAAGCGGATCGCCTATGGCTCTCCGGGCAGAAAGGCAACGTTCGCTGCGCTCACTCCTGCGCCTGTGGCTACGCTGTCCGTTCTGCCAAGCGGATCGCCTATGGCTCTCCGGGCAGAAAGGCAATTCGCATTTATCATCGGTCGCTGGCGAATGCCTTTTACAGATTTTTCATACGTAGGGCAGACGGTCACTGGCGGGCGGCGTCACACCAAAATATATTGAAAATTTTCGATATATCGAATATACTTTATATTAAGTAAGGAACGGTGGTAGCGGAGGACTGCACTGCCGTATGATGCAGGAGCCTGCGGGACTGGGAGCCCCGGGTGTGAATGGAGGAGAAAAATCATGGATAAGGAAATAAGAAAGATAATAGACAGAGCTTATGAAGGCCAGGAGCTGACAAAGGCGGAATGTATATCCC